>VBJR01000166.1:0-23433 GCA_005880175.1 Chloroflexota bacterium | reverse complement strand
CCTCGCGCGACCCCATGAGGCCGCCGCCCACCGCGATCCGGGCCGGGTCCACGAGCACCGCCCAGTTGGCCACGTGCACGGCCAGCTCGGCCAGGGTCTCCTCGACCAGCGCCCGCGCGCGAGGGTCGCGCTCGGCGCGCGCGAACACCTCGCCCGCGCTCACCGGCTGGCCCAGCGCCTCGCTGCCCCGCCGGCCCAGCCCGCCGCCGCTGGCGAACTCCTCCAGCGGCGCTCGCCCGTCGGCCGCGCCCAGCTCGTCCGCCACGCCGCGCAGGCTGTAGCCGACCTCGCCGGCCGCCCCGTGGGCCCCCACGACCACCCGGCCCCCGACCACCAGCGCGGCCGCCAGCCCGGTGCCCAGGCTGACGAACAGCGCCGGGTCCGCGTCCCGCAGGCTGCCCCACCTGGCCTCCGCCTCCGCCGCCGCCTTGACGTCGTTGCCCACGGCGACGCAGTCCAGGCCCAGGCCCTCGCGGAGCACGTCGTGCAGCGCCAGGCGCTCCCAGCCGGGCAGCGTCGGGACCAGGTCCACGCGGTCCGGCCGGATCACCCCCGGGCTGACCACGCCCGCGCCCAGGCAGCGCCCGGCCCGGCGCGCCGCCAGCGCCGCCGCCTCGGCGAGGGCCCGCCGCAGCGCGTGCGGCGCGCCCTCGTGGGCCTCGGTGGCCAGCAGGCTCCGCTCCAGCGGGCGGCCATCGAGGTCCGCGGTGGCCAGCGCGATCTTCGTCCCGCCGAAGTCGATCGCCAGGACGAAGTCGCGCGGGCTCACCCGGCGGTCAAGCCGTAGGCGTGGCCACGTCGGCCGCCTTCACGTACTCCTCGTTGATCTCGGTCGGCCCGAACGGCCACGTCCGCTCCACTCGCGCGTAGACCAGGTACGAGACGATGCCGGCCGCCAGCCAGAGCAGCGACAGGTAGATCGGCAGCCACTGCGGGCTGGCCTGCGAGCCCGACGCGAAGTACGTCCCCACCCAGAGGACGAACGCGACGATCGCCGGCAGCGGGTACAGCCACATGCGGTACGGCCGGGGCAGGTTCGGCTGCCGCTGCCGCAGCACCACCAGGGCGACGATCTGGGCCAGGGCCTGGACGATCACGAACACCGCGGTCAGGGTGCTGATCAGGAGCGCCAGCGGCAGCAGCGAGGCGACCGCCATGATCGCGCCCATCACCAGCAGCGACACGTGCGGGAACCGCAGCGTCGGGTGCATGTTGCCGAACCACTTCAGGAAGACGCGGTCGTGCGCCGCGTTGAACGGCACCCGGGAGCCCCCGAGCAGGCCGCAGAACACGGACGCGAACCCCGTGATCATGATCAGCACCGTCACGACGTCCGCCGCGGCCTTGCCCCATGTCTGCTCCAGCACCAGCGAGGCGATCGACGTGGCGCCGGCCACCTTGGCCGCCGGGAACACGCCGAGCACGCCGACGTTCATGAGCAGGTAGATCGTCATGATCGCGATGACCGAGACGATGATCGAGAACGGGAGCACCCGGCCCGGGTTCTTGACCTCGTCGGCGATGTACGACGTCGTGTTGTAGCCCAGGTAGTCGTAGATGCCGATGACCAGGCCGCCGCCGAGGCCCAGGAAGAACTTCGCGTTGGGCGTGAACGCGTCGGCCGGGAACGCGAACGCCAGCGACGGGTTGAAGTGGCTGAACGCGGCCACGGTGACCAGCAGGACGCTCAGCAGCATCACGACCCACAGCACCGTCGTGATCTTGCCGATCGACTCGATGCGGCGGTAGAGCAGCGCCACCACGACCACGCTGATCACGATCGAGGCCGCCTTGATCTGCCAGTCGGCCATGTTCGGGACCAGGTAGCCCATGTACTGGACCAGCCCGACGATGCCCGTGGACATGATCAGCGGGATGAACAGGAGGGCCGACCAGACGAACATGAACGGCATCAGCCGCCCCGTCCGGTACTGGAAGGCCTCGCGCAGGTAGAGGTACGTGCCGCCGGCGCCCGGCATCGCGGCGCCCAGCTCGGCCCACACCAGGCCGTCGGCCAGGGCCAGGATCGCCCCCAGGATCCAGCCCATGATCGCCTGCGGCCCCCCGAACGCGGCCACCATCAGCGGGATCGTGACGAACGGCCCGATCCCGACCATCTGGGTCATGTTGATGGCTGTGGCCTGCAGCAGCCCGATGCTGCGGACGAAGCCGTGAGACGGCGGCTCCACGCGAGCTTCCATCTTCCTCCTCCTCTCTCGTGCGACCCGGCTTGCGCCCCCGGCGCCGACCGGCTATCCTCGATCCAAAAGTTAGGATAGTTTCCTAATCCATGGTTGGCAAGACATGAGTGCCGAGATCGACAGCACGCCGGGCACGCCCCGCCTCCTCCGCGCCCTGAACGAGCGGGCGCTGCTCGGCCACCTGCGCCGGGACGGCCCCGCCTCGCGGGCCCAGCTGGCGCGGACCAGCGGGCTCTCCAAGGTCACCGTCTCGCTGACGATGGCCAACCTGGAGCGCGCCGGCCTGGTCCGGGTGGCGGGCTCCATGAGCCCCGGCCGCGGCCGCCTGGCCGTGCTGTACGAGCCCGACCCCACGGCCGGCCACGTGGTCGGCGTGGACATCGGCCGGGCCTGGGTCCGCTGCGCGCTCGCCGACCTGTCCGGCGCGATCGTCGGCCGGCGGGACGTGCCCAACCGGGCGCGGAGCGCGAGCGGCCTCGTCGAGTCGGTCGCCGGCGTGGCCCGCGCGGTCGTCGCGGAGGCGGGCCTGAGCTGGGACCAGGTGGTCCACACGCTGATCGGCAGCCCGGGCGTGTTCGACTCGAAGGGCGGCCGCGTGCAGTTCGCGCCGAACCTGCCCGGCTGGGGCCGCGCCGGGCTGGTCGAGGAGCTGCGCCGGGCGCTCGGGTCCAGCCTGGACCTGGAGAACGACGCCAACCTGGCGGCGATCGGCGAGGGCGCGTTCGGCGCCGGCGTGGGGGTGGGCACGTTCGTGTTCCTGACGGTCGGCACCGGCCTCGGCATGGGCGTCGTCGTGAACGGGCGCCTCCACCGCGGGGCGCGGGGCGCGGCCGGCGAGGTCGCGTTCCTGCCGGTGGGCGCGGACGGGGAGCCGGGCGCGCCCCAAGCGTCGGCGCCGGCGGCCAACCGGCGCGGCCTGTTCGAGGAGGCGGCGGCGGCCGACGCGGTGGTGCGGACGGCCGTGGCGCTGGGCATGACCGGGGCCCGCTCCGCCCAGGCCGTCTTCGAGGCGGCGCGCCGGGGCGACCCGGCGGCCCGCCGCGCCGTCGAGCTGGAGGGCGAGCGCCTGGCGCTGGCGGTGGCCGCGGTGGCCGCCGTCCTCGACCCGGAGCTGGTCGTGCTGGGCGGCGGCATCGGCCGCAACCTGGACCTGCTCCAGGACGCGCTGGTGCGGCGGCTGCACGAGGTGACGCCGCTCCGGCCGGCGGTGGTGGTCAGCCAGCTCGGCGACGACGTGGTGCTGCGCGGAGCCATCGCGACCGCGCTGGACCTGGCGCGGGAGCTGGTCTTCGAGCGCAGAGCGGGAGGCGCATGACGACGGCGGCGATCTGAGCGAGCCGCGGGGGAGCGGCGAGGGAGAGGGGACGATGCAGAGGACGCGCAGGTGGGCGGCGGCGGTGGCGGCCGCCGCGATCTGGGCCGGCGCCGCCGGGGCGGGGGCGCCCGCGGCGACGGCGGCGGCGGCGGCGGCTCCGGCCGTCCCGGCGGTCGGGAGCCTCACGACGCTCGGGCTGGACGGCTGGCGGGTCCAGAGCACGGCCGGCGCGCCGCAGGCCGGCGCCGAGATCTCCCGGCCCGGCTTCCCGACCGCCGGCTGGCTCGCCGTCCGGCCGGACGACGCCGGCGCGCCCGGGACCGAGGTCGAGGCGCTGCTCCAGAACGGCGTCTGCCTCCACGACCCGTCGTTCGCGATCCACCAGGGGCCGCCCGCCGACGGCCACGACGTGTTCTTCTCGGACAACCTGCGCCGCTGCTACGGCCAGATGACCACCGTGGGCCCGGACACGATCCCCGAGTTCGCCGTGCCCTGGTGGTTCCGCGCCGACTTCAGCCGGGCCGCGCGCCCCGGTCAGCGCGTGGAGCTGGTCGTCAACGGCGTCGTCGGGCAGGCGGACGTGTGGGTGAACGGCGTCGAGGTGGCGACCCAGGCCACCGTGCGCGGCGCGTTCGCGGCGACCACGTTCGACGTCACGGACCTGCTCCGGCCGGGGACCAACTCGCTGGCCCTCGAGCTGTACCCCAACGACTCGACGTCGATGCTGACCGTGGACAACGTGGACTGGACGCAGATCCCGCCCGACAACAACACGGGCATCCAGTTCCCGGTCCAGCTCCACGCGGCCGGCCCGCTGGCGATCGGTGACGCGCACGTGACGCAGAGCGACGCGCCCGACCTGAGCAGCGCCGCGCTGACGGTGCGGGCCGACGTGTCGAACGCGGCCGCGACCGCCCTTACGGGCACGGTCTCGGCCACGATCGCGCCGCCGGCCGGCGGGGGGGCGCCGATCCAGGTCTCCCGGACCGTCACCGTGCCCGCCGGTGCCACGCAGACGGTCACGATGGCGCCGGCCGACTTCCCGCAGCTCACGGTCCGGCACCCGCGCGTCTGGTGGCCGTACCAGATGGGCGACCAGCCGCTGTACCGGCTGTCGGCGTCGGTGTCTCAGGACGGCGCCATCGCCGACGCGGCGCCGCCCGTGGACTTCGGCATCCGAACCGTGTCCACGTTCCTGACCGCCCCGTCGGCGATGGCCCGGGACGGCGCCCGCGTCTTCGCGATCAACGGCCGGCCGTTCGTCTTCCGGGGCGGCGGCTTCGGCGAGAACCTGTTCCTCCACTACTCGGCGGCGGACACGGCCAACCAGGTCGCGCTGATCCGGAGCCTGGGCCTGAACGCGATCCGCACCGAGGGCAAGGAGCTGCCCGCCGACTTCTACGCGCAGCTCGACCGCGCCGGCATCCTGATCGACGCGGGCTTCCAGTGCTGCGACTTCTGGCAGCCGGACGGCGGCGGCACCGGGGTGACGGCCGGTGACTTCCACGGCATGTACCAGGCGTCGCTCACGATCGGGCGCCGGCTGCGCGACCACCCGAGCGTGATCAACTACAGCTGGAGCGACAACAACCCCATCCCGGAGCAGGAGGCGGTCTCGCTCCAGGGCTTCGCGCAGGCCGGGCTCGACGTGCCCGTCATCTCGTCGGCCGAGGCCAACCGCAGCGCCATCGCGGGGCCGGCCGGCGAGAAGGAGGGCCCGTACGACTGGGTGCCGCCGGCGTACTGGTACGACTCCACGCACACCAGCTCGAACGCCGTGGACAACGATTCGACGCAGACGAACGTCGGCGGGGCGTGGAGCTTCGACAGCGAGCAGAGCGCCGGCCAGACCGTGCCGACGCCGGACTCGATCCAGCGGTTTCGAACTACGAGTCGGACGACGGCGGCCACGTCGGCTACACGTTCGGCACGCTGTTCAACCTGGACCAGGCGATCACCAACCGCTATGGCGCGTGGTCCAGCCTGGCCCAGTACGTGCAGCAGGCGCAGGTCCAGAACTACGAGGACACGCGAGCCCAGTTCGAGGCGTTCGTGGACCACTGGACGAACGGCCCGACGCCCTCGACCGGCACGATCTACTGGCAGCTCAACAAGGGCTGGCCGACGCTGCTGTGGGACCTCTACAACTACGACTACGACACCGCCGGCAGCTTCTTCGGGGCCAAGAAGGCGAACGCGGAGCTGCACGCCATCTACGCGTACGACACCGGCACCGTGGCGCTGGACAACCTGTCCGGCGTGACTCAGCCCGACGTCTCGGTCGAGGCGCGGGTCCACGACTTCGCCGGCGCCGTGCTGGACGACCAGGTCGCGAGCGGGATCAGCCTGCCCAGCCAGGACGTCCACGGCGCGGTGCTCACACCGCGGGTCCCGGCCACCACCGCGCCGCCCGCGCCCGCCCAGGCGTACTGGGTGGAGCTGGTCGTCCGCCAGCGCGGCGCCGTCGTGGACCGCAACGTGTACTGGCTCTCCACGCAGAAGGACGTGGTGGACTGGACGGACACGCAGGGCAACCCGCAGGCGCTGACCAGCGCCACGACGTCGGGCCTGCCCCAGTTCGGCGACCTGCGGGCGCTCCAGGGCCTGGCGCGGACGGGCGTGCGGGCAGTGGCCAGCAGCGAGACCGACGGCGGCCAGACGGTCACCCGGGTCACGCTCACGAACCCCGCGCCGGCGCCGGCCGTCGCGTTCTTCCTGCGCGCCGACGTCCGCCGCGACCAGGCCGGCGACAACCAGGTCGTGCCGATCACCTGGAGCGACAACGACGTCACGCTGTGGCCCGGCCAGTCGCAGACCCTGACCGCCCGGTACGACACGGCGCTGCTGGGCGGCCGCCAGCCGGTGGTCAGCGTGAGCGGCTGGAACGTCCCGGCCGCGACGGTGCCCGCCGGCGAGGACGCGGCGGCCGTGACGGCCCAGCGGGCGGCGGCCGCCGAGGCCGGCGTCGAGCACTTCGGCGGCTTCGACGGGACGCCGGTCGTCGCCGGCACGCCCGATCCGGCCGCGGCCGGCGCCGGGCCCGGTCCGGCCGCCGTGGCCGCGCCCGCCGGGCCGCACGTGGCCTGGAAGGTCGCGGTCAGCCCGTCGCCGGCCAGCTTCGTCCAGGGCGACGCGAGCGACACGTACACGCTGACGGTGACGAACACCGGCACGGCGCCGACGGACGGGACGACGCCGGTGACCCTGACCGACGTGGTGGACCAGGACCTGAGCCTGGTCTCGATCGCGGGCTCGGGCTGGACGTGCGACACGTCGAACGACCCGACCGAGGTGTGCACGGAGAGCGGCGGCGCGGGCGGCCGGCCGGCGGTGCTGGCGCCGGGCCGGTCGTTCCCGCCCCTGACGCTGAAGGTCGGCGTCTCCGCCCTGGCCGGCTCCGGCAGCCAGAGCTCGGCGGCCGGCCTGCACGTGGTGGACGCGGCCTCGGTCGCGGGCGGCGCCCCGGCGCGGCCGTCCGCCTCGGTCGCGGCCGCGACCCCGGTCACCGGCTCGGCCAACCTGACGGCCGACGACGCGCTCGCGGGCGCGCTCCGGCAGGGGGACGGCGCCGACCGCTACCAGGTGACGGTGATCAACCAGGGCGCCGGCGCGACGACCGCGCCGATCGTCGCTGAATTCAAGCTGCCGGCCGCCGAGCAGGCCGTGGCGGTGTACGGCAGCGGCGATCACCCTGGTCGTGCGCGTGGCGGCCAACGCGCCGGCCACCGTCACGCAGAAGGTGACCGTCTCCGGCGGCGGGGAGCGGAGGGGAGCGCGGACGATCAGCGCGCCGACGCCGGTCGTGGCGGCGCCCGCCGCGGCAACGCTGCCGGCCGGCCAGCTGGCCGTCGCCAGCGCGCACGCCGGCGCCTTCGCCCAGGGCGACGGGGCCGACCGCTACACGCTGACCGTCCGCAACACGTCCGCGACCCGGGCCAGCCAGGGCACGGTGACGGTCGTGGACACCCTGCCGGCCGGGATGTCGGCCGTCCGGATGACCGGCGAGGGCTGGTCGTGCAGCCTGCAGCCGGCCGCCCTGCCGGGGCCGCTGAACAGCTCCTCGCCGCTCGCGACGTGCGGCCGCTCCGACCCGCTGGCCGCCGGGGCCGCGTACCCGCCGATCACGCTGACGGCCGCGGTCGAGGACGGCGCCCAGCCGTCGCTGACCAACGCGGTCACGGTGCTGGGGGGCGGGCCCGCGCCCGCCGCGATGACGGCGACCGACCAGACGGCGGTCCGGCAGCGGCCGGACCTGGGCGTCACGGTGCTCCAGTCGGCGGGCGGCGTGCCGTACGCGCCGTTCGCGAGGGGCGCCGGCGCCAACCAGTACACGATCACGGTGGCCAACGCCGGCTTCGCGGCGACGAGCGGGCAGGTCACGCTGGCGGTGGAGCTGCCCGGGGGGCTGTCCGCGCGGTCCCTGTCCGGCGGCGCGGACTGGGCGTGCTCGACCGCCACGGTCACGTGCGTGACGCGGCCGGGCGTCTCGCTGGCGGTCGCGGCCCGGAGCCCGGTCACGCTCGGGGTCGGCGTGGCGGGGGACGCGCCGCGCAGCGTGGTGCCGCTGGTCCACGTGTCGGGCGGCGGCGAGATCGGGCCGGCCGGCGACTGGGCCGCGCCCGTGACGTCCATCCGGTAGCGCGGCTGGCCGGCCGCGCCCCGACGTGGGGCGCGGCCGGCTCCCGTGTACAGTGCCCTTCAGATGCCAGCGGACAACGGCCTGCCGCTCGCCGACGTGCGCGTCATCGACCTGACCGTCGCGCGGGCCGGGCCGACCTGCGTCAGGCAGCTGGCGGACTGGGGCGCCGACGTGGTCCGCGTCGAGCCGCCGGCCGGCGTCGCGGCCGGCGACCAGATGGACGAGCGCCGGCACACCCCGGACTTCCAGAACCTCCACCGCAACAAGCGCTGCCTGACGCTCGACCTCAAGTCGGCCGAGGGCCGCGACCTGCTGATGCGGCTGGTGGACGGCGCGGACGTGCTGGTCGAGAACATGCGGCCGCCCGTCAAGCACCGGCTGGGGTTCGACTACGAGACCGTGCGGGCGCGCAACCCGCGGCTGGTGTACGCGTCGATCTCGGGGTTCGGTCAGACCGGCCCGTACGCCGGCCGCGGCGGCGTGGACCAGATCGCCCAGGGCATGGGCGGGCTGATGAGCGTGACCGGCCTGCCGGGCACGGGGCCGACCCGGGTGGGCATCCCGGTCTCCGACCTGGCGGCGGGGCTCTACCTCACCGTCGCCATCCTGGCCGCGCTGCACGAGCGCGACCGGACCGGCGAGGGCCAGTGGGTCCGGACGTCCCTGCTCGAGGCGATGATCGCGATGATGGACTTCCAGGCGGCGCGCTGGACCGTCGCGGGCGAGGTGCCCGGCCAGGAGGGCAACAACCACCCGACGATGACGCCGATGGGCTGCTTCGAGACCGCCGACGGCCATCTCAACGTCGCGGGCGCGGGCGGCCGGCTGTGGGACGCGCTGTGCGCCGTGGTCGGGCTGCCCGAGCTGGCCCGCGACCCGCGCTACGACACGGTCGCGAAGCGGACGGCGGCCCGGCCCGAGCTCAACGCGCTGATCGCGGGGCGCCTGCGCCAGCGCCCGACGGCCGAGTGGGTGAGCGCTCTCAACGAGGCCGGGGTGCCGGCGGGGCCCGTCTACCGGGTGGACGAGACGTTCGCGGACCCCCAGGTGGGCCACCTGGAGATGGTGGCCGGCGTGGAGCACCCGGTGCTGGGGCACCTGGACCTGGTGCGGGCGCCGGTCACGACCAGCCGGGCGGTGGCCAGCGTGCGCGCGCCCAGCCCCGAGCCGGGCCAGCACACGGCGGAGCTGCTGGCGGAGCTGGGCCTCTCGCCCGAGCGGGTGGCCGACCTGCGCCGCCGCGGCGTCGTCTGAGCCGAATGACCGGGCGGGCGCGCCGGTTCCTGTGAATGACGATCGCTGCGCAGCGGATCGAGCAACAGACGGCTGGTAGAGCCCTCCGGGGTGTGCCCGGCACCGGCCGTCGAGCCAGCGAGGCGCACCCCCGGAGGCAGGCGGTGATGGAACGGACCATCCTGTTCGCGATCGACGACGACGAGATGCTGGCGGCCGCCCTGCCGGTGGTCGGCGCGTACGCGCGGCGGTGGGACGCCGGCGTCCGGGTCCTCCACGTGGCCCGTCCGGACGCTCCCAATGGCGCCGGCCGGCGGCTGGTGACGGCGGTCGTGGACACGCTCCGGGAGGAGGGCATCGCGGCCGAGGGCGAGATCCGGCCGCTCGGCCCGGGCGACGACGTGGGCGCGGTCGTGGCGGAGGCCGGCGCCCATGCCGATCTGGTCGTGCTCGGCTCGCACGGCCGCTCGGAGGTGGGCGCGCTGCTGCTGGGCAGCGTCGGCCAGTCGGCGGCCAGCCGCCTGGAGGCGCCGATGCTGGTGCTGCACGCGCCGTTCCAGCCCCCGGCCCCGGCCGAGCCGCGGACGGTGCTGCTGGCGGTGGACGGCTCGCCGACGTCGGACGAGGCGGCGGCCGAGGCGGCCCGCGTCGCGTCCGGGTTCGGTGCGGAGGTGCGCGTCCTCCACGTCGTGCCGCTGGCGACCGTGGCGGCCGCCGGCGTGACGGAGACGGACCAGGAGGCCGAGGGCATCCTGCGCCGGGGCGTGGATGCGGTCGAGGCCGGCGGGGCCCGGGCCACAGGCGAGATCGTGACCGACCCCTCTGTGGCCGGCGCCATCGTGGCCGCGGCGCGGCGGCATGGCGCGGACCTGGTCGTGCTCGGCTCCCGGCGGCCGTCGCACCTGGGCGGCCTGGTGCTGGGGAGCGTCGGCCACGAGGTCATCCACCAGCTCCGCCGGCCGGTGCTGCTGGCCCGCCACGTTCGCCAGGCGGCGGTCCGCTGAGGCCCACCGCTGGCGGCTACGCGTTCAGGTTCGACTGCACCTCGCGCGTCGTCGCCAGCGGGCCCGTCACCGTCCAGTAGCGCTGGCCCGCGACCAGCAGCTGCTCCGCCGGGAACCGCGTGATCACCTCGCAGCCGCCGGCGGTGACCACCAGCTGCTCCTCGATCCGGGCGGCGGACCAGCCGTCCGTGGAGGGCCAGAACGTCTCCAGCGCGAAGCACATGTCCTCCTCGATCACCTGCGGGTGGTCGAGGGAGACCAGGCGGCTGAAGATCGGCTTCTCCCAGTGCGAGAGGCCGCAGCCGTGGCCGAACTGCAGGGCGAACGCGGACTCCTCGTCGGGGAACCCGAACTCGGTCGCCGCCGGCCACGTCGCCGCCACCTCGGCGGTGGTGACGCCGGGCCGGATCATCGCGATCGCCTGGTCGAGTATGTCGCGGCAGCGGCGATACGCGTCCACCAGCGCCGGCGACGCGCTGCCGCCCGGCCGCAGGGCGCGGTCCGTGTACACGTGCGGGTGCGGGTTCGCGCGCTCGCCGGTGATCGCGTTGACGCCGTCCACGAACTCCGACCCCATGTCGTGCAGCACCTTCGTGACCAGGCCCACGCACTCGTTCTCGCGGATGCCGGGGCGGAGCGCCTGGTAGAGGTGGTCGTACGCGGCGTCCACCATCGCGCACGCGGTCGAGAGCAGCGTGATCTCGTCGCCCGTCTTGATCAGGCGCACGTCCTGCATGAGCTGCTGGCCGTCCACCACCTGGATGCCCTCGGCCTGGAGCGCGAACAGCACGGGCGGCTCCACGATGTCCACGCCCAGCGGCTCGCCGAGCAGGCCGTGCGCCTCCAGCTCGACCCGGATCTTCCTGGCCACGTCCTCGGCCCTGCCCATCTCGGGGCTGAACGTCCCGCGCATGGTGGAGATGCCGGCGCGGGAGCGCTCGTCGCCCAGCCAGGGGCAGTACAGCTTGTGGTGGCGCGCCGCGGAGCCGAAGTCCCACATGATGGGCTCCCCGCCCTGCGGCAGCAGCGCGAACCGGGCCGCCTTGTCCAGCGCCCAGGTGCCGATGTGGGTCGCCGTCAGGTAGCGGATGTTGTTCATGTCGAAGCAGAGCAGGGCGCCCAGCGACGACTCCGTCAGCATCCGCCTGGCTCGGGCCAGGCGCTGCGTGCGGAGCCGCTCGAAGTCCACCCGCGCCTCCCAGTCCACGCCCATCGCGCCGTACGTCCGGGTCTTCGCGCTCATCGCTCCCCTCCGTCCCTGCGGACCTCGACGCCCGCCATCGCGGCCAGCACGTCGAACACGATCGCGAAGTCGTAGTCGCCGAGGCCCATGCCCCGGGCCGCCGTGAGGAACTCGTTGGTGACGGCGGTGGTGGGCAGGGGCACGTCGGTCTCGAGGGCGGCCTCCAGGGCCAGCCGCAGGTCCTTCTGCATCATGCCGACGTCGAACCAGGCCTCGTCGGGCTGCTGGAGGACGAACGGGCCCCGGTACCTGACCATGGGCGAGGCGATCGCCGAGTTGGTCAGGACGTGGACGGCGGTCTCCCGCGCGATGCCGCCCTTCTCCGCCAGCAGCACGGCCTCGCTGAACGCGAGCATCTGGACCGCCAGGCCCAGGTTGGTCGCGATCTTCATCAGCGCCCCGTGCCCGTTGGGGCCGACGTGGGTGACGGTGGGCCCGATGTCGCGCAGCACCGACCGCACCCGCTCGAACGTCTCCGGGTCGCCGCCGACCATCAGCGACAGCCGGCCCTCCTCCAGCGTCACGAGCGAGCCGGACACGGGCGCGTCCAGCATCCGGGCGCCGGTCTCGCGCACGCGCACGGCCAGCTCGCCGCTGGCGGCCGGGCTGACGGTGCTCATGTCCACGTAGACCTTGCCCTCGCCGAGGCCGGCCAGCAGGCCGTGCTCGCCGCCGGTCACGTGCCGCAGCGCCGCCGTGTCGGTCACCATGCTGAAGACGACGTCGGAGGCCAGCGCCACGTCGCGAGGCGTGTCGGCCCAACGCATCCCGCGCTCGATCAGCCACTCCGCCTTGGCTCGCGTCCGGTTCCAGCCGGTGACGCGGTGGCCGGCCTCCAGCAGTCGCTCGGCGATCCGGGAACCCATCTGGCCGAGCCCGCCGTGCCTCGGGTGCGCCGGGTTCGCCATGATGCCGGGCGTAGTCGCGGGTCCTCGCGCGTTGTCCCTGGTGGAATCGACACCGAACCGCCTCGCTACCGACCCGGCAGCCGGGAGGACTTCGACCGGCTGTACACCGCCACGTACCAGCGGGTGCTGGGCACCGTGCTCGCCCTGCTGCGGGACCGCGCGGCCGCCGAGGACTGCGCCCAGGAGGCGTTCCTGCGCGCCTATCGCTCCTGGGCGGAGTGGAAGCCGGCCGCGCCCGCCGAGGCGTGGCTGCACCGCATCGCGATCAACATGGCCATCTCGTGGCGCCGCCGGGAGCGGCTGCGCGAGGTGGGCGAGCTCATCCGCCGCCTCGGCGCGCCCGAGCAGTCGGAGACGACGGACCTGGCGGCGCGCTGGGACCTCCTCCGCGAGCTCCGCGCCCTGCCGCCCAAGCAGGCGGCCGCGCTCGTCCTCCGCCACTACCACGGCTACTCCAACCGCGACATCGCGCACGCCCTCGGCATCCCCGAGCGGACGGTCGCCTCGCGGCTCATCCGGGCCCGGGCGCAGCTGCAGCGGCGGCTCGCCGACGGACGGGAGTGGCGTACTGCGCTGGTCACCAGCGTTCCCTGGGACGAATGACACCGACGGGTAGCGATCCGGGCGCCGACTTCGACCGCTGGCTCCGCGGACAGCTTCGCACCGCCCTCGATCCGGAGCTGGGACCGGTGCCCCGGCCGGCCGAGGCCCGGTACCGGGTCGCTCCCCGACACCAAGGAGGCCGCGTGACACCGATTCGATTCGGCATTGGCGCAGCCCTGGGGGCAAAGTCTCTGCTGGGGGGCGCAGTCGTCGCTCTGGCCGCGGGTGCGGCCGCGGGCACCGCCAGCACCCACAGCGCGAACCCCGTGAACTGGGGGCAGCACGTGGTCCAGGTGGTCGCGCAGTGCAAGGCCGCCGACACGAACGTCGGCCAGTGCGTCAGCGCCTTCGCCCGGCAGCACGGCGAGCAGACGAGCGCCCAGCACAGCCAGTCGACCACTCACACCGGCGCCAGCCCGAGCCCGAAGCCCGGCCAGCGCGAGAGCCAGGAGAACGGCCAGCCGCCGAAGGGCGCCGGCAGCGACAACGGCCAGTCGGGTGCCCAGGGTCAGGGTCAGAACCAGGCCCCGGCCCAGAACGCCGGGGGGCAGGTCGGCAACGGGAACAACGGCGACCACGGCCACGGCAAGCCCTCGGCCCACCCGTAGCGAACATCCCTTCCACAGTCGCGGCCCCTCCGCTCCCCCGGAGGGGCCGCATCCGTTCTCAGCCGGATTCCACCGAACAGTCGGCGACTCGGCGCCGCGTCCGCCTCCGTCGGCGGAATCCGGCTCAGCGGGGCGGCCCTGCGCTCAACCGGGCCCGGGCGGCCTCGCGCACCGCGTCCGGGTCCATGCTCGACCAGTCCGCCTCCAGCCACCACGTCGCCCCGGCGGCGGCCCATTCGGCCGGCTCCCCGGGGTCGGTCGTCGTGCCCTCGGCAACCACGTCGTAGCCGTCCATGGTCAGGCCGGCGGCCGCGCGGCGCTCGCGCACCCACTCGACGCCGGCCCGCAGGAGCTCGGGCGTGAGCTCCCCCTCGCCCTCGCGGGGTGCGTAGTTGGGGATCCAGCCGTCCCACGCCGCGGCCCGGCGCATCGACTTCGGCCGCGGCCAGGCGCCCACCACCCAGACCGGCGCGCGCGGCCGCTGCACCGGCGGCGGCGGCACCAGCCGGTCGGCCGGGCGGGCCCGGTAGTGCGCGCCCTCGAAGCTCACGGGCTCGCCGCTCCACAGGCGGCCCATCAGCTCCAGGCCCTCGTCGAGCCGCTCGGCGCGGACCCGGCGGCCCGGATCGTCCTCGAACAGCCACCAGCGGTCGTCGGGCGCGCCCAGCCCGACGCTCAGGATGGTCCGGCCGCCGGACAGGTTGTCCAGCGTCGCCACCTGCCCGGCCACGTCCCAGGGCCGGCGCCTCGGCAGCGGCGTGAGCATCGTGCCCAGCCGGATGCGCTCGGTCCGCATGGCGGCGGCGGCCAGCGCGACCCAGGCGTCGATGCCCCAGACCGCCTCCCAGACGAAGAACCCGTCCCAGCGGTGGCGCTCGGCGAGCGCGGCGAGGTCGGCGGCGGTCCGGGCGTCCCCGTAGGGGAGCACCCAGCCGTAGCGCACCTACCGCTCCATGCCGGTCAGGCTGGCGCCCAGGGAGCGCGGATCGCGCGGCTCCCAGCGGCCCGCCTCGACGGCCGCGACGAAGTCCAGCACCAGGCGGTTGAACAGCGCCGGCTCCTCCAGGTTGCAGGCGTGCCCGGTCCGCGGCAGCACCGCCAGCGCGGCCGTCGGGATCGTCCGCTTGAGCATGAGGTTCGGCTCCAGGCAGCCCTCGTCCTCGTCGCCGGTCACCAGCAGCATGGGGACCCGCACGCGCGCGAGCTGGTCGGTGAGGTCGTACAGCGACGGCCGCCGCATCTGGACGCCCCGCAGCGTCAGGGCCGAGCCGGCCGGCGGGTGCTCGGCCAGCCAGCGCTTCGACTCCTCCCAGCCGCGGGGATCCTTGCGCTGGAGCTGCACCCGCGCCGGGCCCACCATGTAGCGCTCGGCCGTGGCCGCCGCGCCGTCGGTCTCGAACGAGCGGGCGCTCGCCTCCGTCTCGGCCTGCCAGCGCTCCAGCAGGCCCGGCTGGGCGCCGTACCCGCACCCCGCGACCGTCAGCGAGAGCGCCCGCTCGGGGTGGCGCAGGCCCAGGTGGAGCGTGCAGAAGCCGCCCATCGACAGCCCGACCACGTGCGCTCCTCCGGCACGTCGGAGCGGGGGTAGCCGCGGGCGTCGTACGTGACGCAGCGGTGGCGGCGGGCCATGGCCCGCACCTGCGGCTCCCAGCTCCGGTGATCGCCCGCGAACTCGTGGATGAACAGGACCGGCGAGCCGGAGCCGGTCTCCTCGAACCAGAGTCGCACTCCGTCGGCCGCGGTCGCGTACGCCATGGTCCCGGATGCTACTCTCCGGACGCCCGGGTCCCGGGCTGGTGGGAGCGGACGCCGCGCACGCGGAATGGAGGTGACGATGCCTGATGACCTGGCGACCTACACGACGCGGCCGGGCGCGTTCACCGCGCGGGGCCAGGAGCTGACGGCGATCGGCGAGGAGCTGAGGGCCGGCGACCTGGCGCCCGACGCGGAGCTGGCCGGCAAGGGCTTCGTGCCGGCGCCGGTGCACCTCTCGGACTACCGCGGGAAGGTGCTGATCCTGAGCTGCGTGCCGTCCCTGGACACGCCCACGTGCGACCGCGAGACGCGGCACTGGGAAGAGGAGCGCCGGGCGCTGGGCGGCGACGTCGAGATGCTGACGGTCAGCATGGACCTGGTGTTCGCGCAGGCCCGCTGGTGCGGCGCGGCGGACGTGACGCACACGACGGCCTCGGCGTACATGAACCAGCAGTTCGGCATCGACTACGGACTGCTGATGGAGGAGAACCGCCTGCTCGGCCGCGCCGTCTTCGTGATCGACCGCGAGGGCCGCATCCGCCACGTGGAGTACGTGCGCGAGCTGACGACGGAGCCGGACTACGCCGCCGCGCTGGCCGCGGCCCGGGAGGCGGCGGCCGGGTAGTCCGCTCTCCGGCTGAGGGAGAATGGGTTCGATGAGCGCGCGCCGCATCACGATCGAGGACGTCCGGGCGCGGCGGGAGGAGATCCTGCGCAGCCTCCGGGCCAGGGGGGCGGAGAATCCGCGCGTCTTCGGGTCGGTCGCGCGGGGCACGGCGGACGAGAAGAGCGACGTGGATCTGCTCGTGGACCTGCGCGAGCCGAAGCCGCGCGGGTTCGCGTACTTCGGCCTGCTCGACGGGCTGCAGGAGGAGCTGGGCACGGTGCTCGGCCGCCCCGTGCACGTTACCGAGGACCCGTCCCCCGAGTTCACCGCCCGGGTGTCGAGGGGCGCGGTCGCGCTGTGAGGGACGAGCGGGAGCGGATGCGCCTCGAGCAGGTGCGGGCCATCGTCACGGACGCGCTGCCTCCACTGAAGGCGGCGGTCGCGGCGGAGCTGGCTGCCGGCCGGCGTGCCCGCTGAACCCGCGCCCGGCGGGGCCCGCATCGGCGTCGACATCGGCGGCACGTTCACCGACCTCGTCCTGCTGGTCGGGGGCCGCGTCGCCGCCGTCGCCGGTCAGGTCCAGCACGTCATTCACGGCACGACCCTGGTGACCAACGCGGTGATCGAACGCAAGGGCGCTCGAACTGCCCTGCTCACCACGCGTGGTTTCCGTGACGCCTACGAGATCGCGCGCGAGCACCGCTACGACCTGTACGACCTGTTCCTCGAGCTGCCCGAGCCGCTCGTGCCCCGCCGCCTGCGCTGGGAGGTCGACGAGCGGGTGCTCGCGGACGGCACGGTGGACCGCCCGCTCGACGAGGCCGAGGTGCGCCGGCTGGCCGGCCGGGCGCGCCGCGCCGGCGTCGAGGCGGTCGCCGTCTGCTTCCTCCACTCCTACCGGCACCCGGACCACGAGCGGCGGGCGGCGGCCCTGCTGGCCGAGGAGCTGCCGGGCGTGCCGGTCTCCGCCTCCAGCGACGTCGTGCCCGAGCTGGGCGAGTACGTGCGCGCCAGCACCACCGTCGCCAACGCGTACGTCAGGCCGCTGATGGACCGCTACCTGGCCACGCTGGAGCGCCGCCTGGAGGACGCCGGCCTGCGCTGCCCGCTCCACCTGATGCTGTCGACCGGCGGCCTGGCCGCGGTGGACACCGGGCGCCGGTTCCCGGTCCGGCTGGCCGAGTCGGGGCCGGCGGCGGGCGCCCTCAGCGCGGCCTTCTCGGGCGCGGCCGCCGGCGAGCGGGACGTGCTCGGCTTCGACATGGGCGGCACCACCGCCAAGGCCGCGCTGATCGAGGCGGGCGAGCCGCTGCTGGCGCGGGAACACGAGGTGGCCCGGGTCTACCGCTTCGCGCCCGAGAGCGGCCTGCCCCTGCGCGTGCCGGTCATCGACCTGATCGAGATCGGGGCCGGCGGCGGCAGCATCGCCCGCGTGGACCGGTTCGGCCTGCCCAAGGTCGGCCCCGAGAGCGCCGGCGCCGAACCTCGACCCGGGCTTCTTCCTGGGCGGCGAGATGGCGCTCGACGTGGACGCGGCCCGCTCGGCCGTCGGCGGCCTGGCCGCCAGCCTGGGGCTGGACCTGGCCGAGGCGGCGTCCGCGATCCACCAGGTCGTGGACGAGAACATGGCCGGCGCCGCCCGCATGCACGCGATCGAGCGGGGCCGCGACCTGCGCCGGTTCGCCCTCGTCGCCACCGGCGGCGCCGGGCCGGTCCACGCGTGGGGCGTGGCACGACGCCTCGGCGTCCGCCGGCTGGTCCTGCCCCCGGCGGCTGGCGTCGCCTCCGCGTTCGGCATGCTCACCGCGCCGCCCGCGTTCGACTTCGCCCGCAGCCTGCCCGCCGGGCTGGGCGAGGTGGGGTGGGCGGACGTCCACCAGGCCCTCGCGGCGATGCGGGCCGCGGGCGCCGCGCACCTGGCGAGGGCCGGCGTGCCGGCGGACCAGGTGACGGTCGCGCTCGCCGCCGACGTGCGCTACCGCGGCCAGGGCGAGGGCGTGACGGTGGCGCTCGGCGCCGCCCTGGACGGCCGGCGTCCGGCCGGCCAGGTGCGGGAGGCGTTCGAGGCCGCGTACAGCCACCTCTACGGCCGGCGGCGGCTCGCCGGCGTCGCCGCCGGCCCCGCCCGCAAGGGCCGCCGCCCGGTGTGGTCGGAGGAGCGGCGCGCGTTCGTGGACGCCGAGGTCTGGGACCGCTACCGCATGGCCCCGGGCGCGCGCGTGCACGGACCGGCGGTCGTCGAGGAGCGCGAGTCGTCCGCGGTGATCGGGCCCGGCGGCACGGGCGAGATCGATGCGCACGGCAACCTGGTGGTGGAGCTGCCCGGATGAGCATCGACCCCGTCACGCTGGAGATCCTCTGGACGCGGCTGATCCAGGTCACGAACGAGCAGGCGGCCGCGCTGATGCGCACCTCGTTCACGCCGATCGTGCGCGAGGTGGGCGACCTCTCCGCCGCCGTGTTCGACGCGCGCGGCCGCATGCTCGCCCAGGCGGTGACCGGCACGCCGGGCCACATCAACTCGCTGGCGACCGGCATGCGCCACTTCCTGGCCGCCCACCCGCCCGAGACGCTGGCGACCGGCGACGTGCTGATCACGAACGACCCGTGGATGACGTCCGGCCAGCTCAACGACCTGTCGGTGGTCACGCCCGTCTTCCGCGGCGACCGCCTGGTCGGCTTCTTCGGCAACACGTGCCACGCCATCGACATCGGCGGGCGCGGGCTGTCGGCCGACGCGGGCGAGGTGTACGAGGAGGGCCTCGCCATCCCGATCACGAAGCTGTACGAGCGGGGCGAGCCGAACCGCGACCTGCACCGGATCCTGGCCGCCAACGTGCGGGCGCCCGAGGAGGTGCTGGGCGACCTGCACGCCCAGGTGGCCGGCAACCAGGTCGGCGCCGACCGCCTGCTCGCGTACCTGGAGCTCGGAGCGGGCCATGCGCGACGCGCTGCGCGCCATCCCCGACGGCGACTACGAGCGGACGTGCTTCGTGGACGGCCTGGACGAGCCGGTCCGCATCCAGTGCCGGCTGTCGGTGCGCGGCGACGAGGTCACGGCCGACTTCGCGGGCAGCTCGGACCAGGTGGACCGGGGCATGAACGTGGTCCTCAACTACACGGCCGCGTACACGAACTACGCGCTCAAGTGCGCGGTCGCGCCCGAGGTGCCGCACAACGACGGCAGCTTCCGGCCGGTGCGCGTGACGGCGCCGGAGGGCTCGATCTTCAACCCGCGGTTCCCGGCGGCCGTGGCGGCGCGCCAGATCGCGGGCCACTACATCCCCCATGCCGTGTTCGGCGCGCTGGAGCCGGTGCTGCCGGGCCGGGTCATCGCGGAGGGCGCGGGCGGCATCTGGCTGACCACCGTCCGCGGGGCGGGCCCGACGCGGTTCGTCGGCGTGTTCTTCTCGGCCGGCGGGACGGGCGCCCGGCCGGCCGCCGACGGCCTCTCGACGACCGCGTTTCCGAGCGGCGTGGCCGCCTCGCCGGTCGAGGTGATCGAGTCCACGAGCCCGCTGGTGATCCGGCGCAAGGAGTACCGGCGCGACTCGGGCGGTCCCGGCCGGCGCCGCGGCGGGCTGGGCCAGGTGATCGAGGTGGAGGTGCGGACCGGCGAGCCGTACGTGGTCTCGGTCCTGTCCGACCGGTTCACGCAGGCGGCCGCCGGCTACGAGGGCGGGCGGCCGGGGGCTCGGGCCGGCTTCCGGACGTCCCCGGGGTCCCCGCGAAATCGCGGTGGCGGGGTGCGGATTTCGCGGGGTGGGTCGACCGGGGTGCGGCGCAGCCCGAAGCTCAGCATGACGCTGCCGGCCGGCGCCACGTTCACGCTGGAGCTGCCGGGCGGCGGCGGCTACCACGACCCCCGGGAGCGGCCGCCCGACGAGGTGGCGGAGGACGTGGCCGAGGGCCTGGTCAGCCGGGCCGCGGCCGAACGCGAGTACGGAGTGCGGACATGAGGGGATTCGACGGCGAGGTGGCGATCGTGACCGGGGCCGCCAGCGGCATCGGCCGCGCGGTGGCGCTGCGGCTGGGCGAGGAGGGCTGCCGCGTGGCGGCCGTGGACCTGAACCTGGAGGGCGCCCGGGCGACGGCCGCCGAGCTGGGCGACCGCGGCTGCGCGCTGCAGGCCGACGTGTCGTACCTGTCGGCGATGCGGGCCGCGGTGACCGAGGCGGAGCGGCAGCTGGGCCCGGTCGGCGTGCTCGTCTGCTGCGCCGGCTGGGACCTGGTCCAGCCGTTCCTGGAGAGCACGGAGGAGACGTGGGACCGCGTCATCGCGGTCAATCTGCGCGGGACGATCGCGTGCACGCGCGCGGTGCTGGACGGGATGATCGGGCGCGGCGGCGGCGCCATCGTGAACATCAGCTCGGACGCCGGCCGCGTGGGCTCCAGCGGCGAGGTGGTCTACTCGGGCGCCAAGGCCGGCATCATCGGCTTCAGCAAGGCGGTGGCCCGCGAGGTGGCCCGCCACGGCATCAGGGTCAACGTGGTCTGCCCGGGCCCGACCGACACGCCGATGATGGAGGCGACGCGCCAGGCCAACCCGCGGCTCGGCGACGCGCTGGTCAAGGCGATCCCGTTCCGCCGCCTGGCCCGGCCCGAGGAGATCGCGGCGGCGGTGGCGTTCTTCGCGTCGGACGAGGCGGCGTACGTCACCGGCCAGACGCTGTCCGTGAGCGGCGGCCTGACGATGGCGTAGAGTCCCCGAACTATTTGCAGCTCACAACTGGTGGCGTAGCATCATCGTTGCTCTGCACCTGCGGGCTGCGGGTGGGTGGGGGAAAGGAGAGGCGAGTTGCCAGAGATGGCTGACGAGAACGCGCGCCCTGCCGGCAGCAGCCCAGACCCGCCGCCCGACCGTGCCCGGATCGCCGCCGGAGCGGGGGCGGCCGTCGTGGCGGTGGCCGCCGCCGCCACCGTCGCCGAGGTGGTCAGGCACAGCGGCCAGACCATCCCGGCCGGCTCGATCCGCGTCAACGGGAGCACGCACCAGGTCCAGGCGGCGCCCGACACGCCGCTGCTGTACGTGCTCCGCGACGAGATGGGCCTCAAGGGCCCCAAGTTCGGCTGCGGCCTCGGCCAGTGCGGCGCCTGCGCGGTGCTGGTGAACGGGCGGGAGGTCCGCTCGTGCATCACCGCCTGGTCCACGGTCAAGCAGGACGTGATCACGCTGGAAGGCCTGCCGGAGCGGTGGGCGCAGGCGAAGAACCTGTCGGGCGACCAGGCGGCGAAGACGCTGCACCCGGTGCAGCAGGCGTGGATCGACCAGCAGGTGCCGCAGTGTGGCTACTGCCAGAGCGGCATGATGATGGTCGCCGTCGATCTCCTGGAGCGGATCCCCAACCCGACCGAGGCGCAGATCCGCGACGCCTACACCAACACGCCGCCGTCGCCGCACCTCTGCCGCTGCGGCACGTACATGAGCATCATCGCGGCGGTGCAGCGCGCCGCGAAGGCGATGGGGTGAGGCGGCCATGACGCACGAGCTCGACAGACGGACGTTCCTCAAGGCCGGCGGCGCCCTGATCGTCACGACGGCGGTGCCCGGAGCGGTGGTGGGGGCTCTCACCGAGGCGGCGGCCGCGGCGGTGCCGTACCCGGCGCTCGACCCGACGGCCCTCGCCACGTGGCTCACGATCCACGCCGACGGGTCGGTGACCGCCCGCAGCGGCCACGTCGAGCTGGGCCACGGCGTCCAGACCGGCCTGGCCCAGATCGTGGCGGAGGAGCTCGACGTGCCGATCGGCCGGATCACGATGATCCTCGGCCACACGAACCAGACGCCCGACCAGGGCGACACGGCGGGCAGCACGTCCATCCGCGTGGCCGGCGCGCAGCTGCGCCAGATCGCGGCCGAGGGGCGGGCGGCGCTGCTGAAGCTGGCGTCGCAGCAGCTCGGCGCGCCGGTGGACGCGCTCACGGTGACCGACGGCGTGGTCAGCGGCGGCGCGCGCCGGCTGAGCTACGGCGAGCTGGTCAAGGGGCGCGTGCTGACCGCGGTCGCGCCGATCACGGTCAGCGGCTACGGCGGCTTCCGCATGAGCGTCACCGGCACGGCGAAGCCGAAGGACCCGTCCCGGTACGGGACCGTCGGCAAGAGCGTCCCCCGGGTCGAGGTGCCCGACAAGGTGACGGCGAAGGCGACGTACGTCCAGGACGTCCGCGTGCCGAACATGCTGCACGCGCGCGTCATCCATCCCAAGGGGATCGGCTCGACGCTGGTCTCGGTCGGCGACTTCGCGCCGAAGGTGCCGGGCGCCCGGGCTGTGACGAAGGGCAACCTGGTCGCGGTCGTCGCGGACCGGGAGTGGGACGCGATCAAGGGCGCGGGCGCGCTCGAGGTGACGTGGTCGAGCTGGAGCAAGCTGCCCACGAGCGACGCCGTGTACTCGGCGCTGCGCGCGCTGCCGGCGCAGGATCGCGTGCAGCTGAGCCGCGGCGACGTCCCGGGGGCGCTGGCCGCGGCCGCCCAGACGGTCAGCGCGACGTACCAGACGCCGTTCGAGAACCACGGCATGATCGGGCCCAGCTGCGCGGTGGCCGACGTCCGCGCCGACGGCAGCGTGACGGTGTGGTCGGCCACGCAGTACCCGCAGGGGCTCCAGAAGAACGTGGCGACGCTGCTCGGCATCTCGCCCGAGCGGGTCCAGGTGATGCGGTTCGAGGGCGCCGGGTGCTACGGCAGGCTGAGCGCCAACTACGACGACGCGGCCACCGAGGCGGTCGTGCTCTCGCAGGCCGTGGGCCGGCCGGTGCGGGTCCAGTGGATGCGGGAGGACGAGCACGTCTGGGAGCCGCACGGCCCGGGAACGGTCCACGACCTGGCCGCCGGCCTGGGCCCGGACGGCTCGGTCGTGGCGTGGAAGCACGAGGCGTGGATGCCGACCAACAGCGACAGCACGGAGCTGGGCGCGGCGCTGGCCGGCAAGCCGTTGAACACCACTGGCGTCGGCGGCTGGACAGGGCCCGACCTGTACACGTTCCCCAGCGCGTTCGAGCTCGCGCACGGCCTGCCCGAGCTGGGGGCGGCCGACTCGCCGTACGGGTTCGGCCTCCGCACGACGTTCCTGCGCTCGCCGGGGCAGTACCAGATCACGTTCGCCCAGGAGGCCTTCGTGGACGAGATCGCCGCGAAGGCGGGCAAGGACTCGCTGGCGTTCCGGCTGCGGTACCTGACCGACCCGCGGGCGATCGCGGTGCTGCAGGCGGCCGCCAGGGCGGCGGGCTGGGAGTCGCGGCCGTCGCCGAAGCCGGGGGCGAGCACGAAGGGCGGCGTGGCCACCGGCCGCGGCATCGCGCTGGTGCTGCGCGACG
>VBJR01000122.1 GCA_005880175.1 Chloroflexota bacterium | reverse complement strand
CACCTCCCGCTGCACCTGTAGGGTGCTGTGTTACGCGCTCGCACCCGCCAGCCTCACGCCCGTTCGCCGATACCTCTATAGGACACGTAGGGCACTGTGTTACGCGCCCGCGCCCTACGCTGGGCGCCGCGTTGACGACCACCGCCGAGTCGCGGGAACGCCCGTCCCGGTCCACTCCCCTCAACCCGGCGTTGACGCTCAACGGCCGATCAGTGAGCGATACGTCCTTCGGTCCGCCCTCGTGGATCGGGAGCGACTTCGAGCGAGCGAGAGCGGGTTCCTGTCTTCGCCCCACCCGCTCGCCGGATTCGTCCGACCACCGATCGGCCCAAGACCTCTCGACACTGACGGCATGGATCGACACCGGGACGGGCGAACGGTTCGCCGTCCACTCGCCTCGGTCGGTTCTCGTCATGTCTACATCTTATCATGACAATAACCCGAGTGCACATCCAGTACCGTGCGAGTTTGCGTGCTTCTTATTTCCTAAGAGATAGGAGCTTGGCCGTCCGACCCCGATAGGGGAAGGGATAGACCATGCGGTATCGGTCGCCGGCGTTCACTGTGTCAGCGACCTCAACCACGCGCCCGACAGCATCGAGTGCCGTGCGGACCATCCGGAGAACTGGCGTGCCGGACGGAAGTCGGAGCACGCTTCGTTCATCCGGCGTCGGCATCCGCGCGGACAGCTCCTCCTCCAGCATGACGATCTGATGACCCGCCGCCTCCAGGTGCGGGTAGGAGCCCTCCGGCTCGCACTCGCAGTCCTCCAGTGGCGTGCCCTCGGCGATGTCCCATGGCACCCAACTCGCGGCGATCTGGACAGGCTCATCGTCCATCAGCAGCACCCGGCGACGAGCCGCGACCGGCGAACCAAGCGGCACGTCCAGCCAGCGGGCCACGTCAGCGGCCGCGCTCTCCTGACCGACGCCAAGGTAGTACACACCCGGCTTGTGGCCAGCGCGCTCCATCTCCTCGAACGTTGCCGTCTTGCCCTGGTACTCGCCCGTCCGCCGCCACGGACCACCGATGCGGACCATCGTGGGACTCTCACGAACGTACGTTCCCTTGCCACGTGAGGTGACCACAAGGCCCTCTGCCCGCAGCTCGTCATACGCGCTGCGGATCGTTGGCCGCGTCACGTCGAACCGATCCATGAGCGCTTGCTCCGTCGGAAGCTGAGCGCCAGGCGGATACGTGCCACGCTTCATCTCCTGTCGGAGTAGCGTGGCGAGTTGCCGATACAGCGGAAGACCACTCTGCGGGTCCAGCGTGCCGTCCGGCAACGGTGCGTCGATCACCGGCCGTGGACTCATGACGTTGAGCATATCAAGACGTCATGACAACATGCCGAGAAATCTTGCCGCGCGCGAGCGGCCCGCCTCCCACACCAGAAAAACGAGCCTGTCTTCGATGAATGCCGTCGAATGGGGAGAGAGCCGACTGCTACCCCGAGGAAACCGTCAGCTCGTCTCCCACCCCGCGCGAGTCCGGATCGTTGCTCACGGACACCGGACCCCGAGGGACATCTTAGCCCATCTGCGCCCATCGTGGCCATCTTGCCCATCATGCCCACAAGGTTTAGAAGGTAAGACGTAGCCTCGATGCCACCATGCCGGACGACTTGCTCACCTCGGCCGAAGCGGCCCAGATGCTCCGCGTCAGCCAGAAGACCATCGCGCGCTGGGTCCGACTCGGCCACCTCGCAGCGATCCGTCTCCCGTCCGGCCAGCTCCGCATCCGCCGCCTCGACGTGCAGAAGCTTCTCGGCGATCGACCGGCTGAGTAAAGCGGTAGACGACCCCCTACTCGTCCCCCCGCAAGCGGACATGCTGTGAGATCGCTGACCCGCCGTCAAGGCCGAGCGGCTTCGCCGTCGCTCTCCGAGCGAGCCTTGACACCGTGCCACCGACCTCACGGATTTCAGCCAACGGGGGGACTGCCGTATTCCTTCGGGTCGAACATGCGTACGTCTTGGCCATCGAACAGCACGTTTAAACGCGCTATCACCCGGCCACGACAGCCGACAGGGAACAGGCGGGCCGACAGGCACTCGCGAGAAGACTTTACGTCCTGGCCGACGCCCACCAGTCGGGACCGCATTCGGCTTGAGCACCGACTTGTCCGCCCGCCTGTCCTGTCCTGTCCGCTGTCCGAGCGCGAGCGCCGATCCGAGGTAGGAACTCGTCAAGCGTGGCGATACGCCTCGACATGGCACCTGACACCCACCTGACACGTTCCCCGGCAGCGCAGGCGACCTCCGAACACGGACGAGACGGATGGGACGATCCCCCGGCGAGTTCAGAACCCAAGCCCGAGGGTGCGAATCCCACCCTCTCCGCCAGGTCCCATGATCTACGCAACGGTCGAGCCGGCCGTTCAGTACGCTGAACCCCTCGCCTGCCGTTCCGCGCGTGCCCCGGAGCGCCGGGCGGGGCGGCGCCGGCGGGCCGGGCCACTGTCGCCGGCGGGGCCGCGGGAGACCTCGCCGCGGACGCTGGAAGCCGGCAGCCGCTCGCACCGGCCGGCCACAAAGTGACGTGGGCGCGCTTACCAGAGCGCCCGTGTCAGCCGCCTTACAAAACGTTCAGTCCCACCGCGCCGCCGCATACGCTGATGTGGACTGTGACGACCCACCTTGTATCGCACAGCGGCGGCGGCTTTACAGGCTGTGATACAGTCCGCCACATCTACACCCGTGAGGTAAGGAATGCCAAGGACTGCGACAGGAAACCGGACGACGACCAGGGGTAGGCGGCGGAGCACTCGCGCCGCGGGCGGCACCCGGGCCATCGTCGATCAGATCGCCCAGCTCGTGACAGCCAACGAGTCTCTCCAGCGTGAGAACAAGGAGCTCACCGAGGAGAACGAGCGGCTGCGCAACGAGCTGACTGAGATCGGGTCGGCGCTCGGGCGACTGACCGG
Organism: Chloroflexota bacterium; assembly: GCA_005880175.1. The sequence continues at coordinate 2,483 of VBJR01000122.1, read as the reverse complement.
TGGGCCGCGTGGACGCCGCGGACGCCGGGGCTCGGAGCCGCTCGCGCTGGCAGAGGTGAAGCCGCGCCGCACGCGCCGGCCGATCACTGACCCCGAGGTGCTCGCGCGCCGCAACCAGGCCCTGGCCAAGGCTCGCGCCGCGCGCGCCGAGCGACTCGCCGCGGCGAAGGCCGCCGCAGCGGCCGAGTCGGCTCAGTAACCGCTCCCTCCCGTCGTCTCTGTGAACGGCGCCCGGCGGCGCCTCAGGGCTGCAGAGCCCCGGAGGCCAGCCGGGCGCCGTCGACGAGCGAGCGCAGCTTCGACCACGTGATGCTCGGCACGACCGTCGCCGTGGCGGCGAACGTGCCGAACCCGCAGTCGCTCCCCCCGATCACCCGCTCCGGCCCGACGATGCGCGCGTAGTTCAGCAGCCGCTGCGCGACCAGCTCAGGGTGCTCCACGTAGTTGTTCGTCGAGTCGATCACGCCGGGCACCAGGTACCGGCCGTCCCGCAGCGGCACATCCTCCCAGACCTGCCACTCGTGACCGTGGCGCGGGTTGCAGCCCTCGATCGAGATCCCCGCCGGCTTCGCCCGCAGGACGACGTCCACGATGTCCCTGAGCGGCATGTCGTGGTCGTGCGGCCCCTCGTAGTTGCCCCAGCAAAGATGCAGGCGCATCTGCTCCGCGGGGATGCGGTCCACCGCGTGGTTGAGCGCTTCGACGTTCAGCGTCGCCTGGCGCCGGAACTCCTCGAGCGTCACGTCGGCGAACACGGAATGACGGCTCATGGCCAGGTCGGGGCAGTCCAGCTGCAGCGTGATGCCCGCCGCCGCGATCGCCTCGTACTCGGCGCGCATCGCATCGGAGAGCGCGGCCAGGAACGCCTCCCGATCGGGATAGTGCTCGTTCCCGAAGAAGTGCGCGATGACACCGGGCGACGCCGCGCTCATGAACAATCTGTCATCCGGGACACCGGCCGCGGCGGCCGCGTCCTTCACTGTGGCGATGTCGCGGTGGACGGCGTCCGGGTCCGCGACGCGCACGTCGCCCGTGCACGCCGGCGCGGTGATCGCGCCGCGGTCGAGGCGCGCGGCCCAGCGCTCCGCCCAGTCCGGATGGTCGTCCAGCTCGGGCCGGCGCCGCGCCGCCCACTGTGACTCGCCGCCGAAGCCGGTGAGCCGCTCCTTCACATAGGTGGAGTAGCCGATCTTTCCCATCTCGCCGTCGTTGAGGACGTCGATGCCGGTCTCGGCCTGCTGTCGCACCACGTCGGCCACCGCGCTGCGCACGCGCGCCTCCAGCTCGGGCGCCGGCTCGCCCCGGTCGTGCGCGGTGAGCAGCGCCGCCAGCTCCTTCGGCCGCGGCAGGCTGCCGGTGTGGGTGCGGCCATGCAACACGAAGGGCTGGGACGGCTCGGCATCTTCAGCGGTGAACTCGCCGCGTTTCCCACGCACGTGCAGCGCCGCGTCGTGGCGGAGCTCGAGGCGCTCGGCTACGACACGATCTGGTACGGCGAGTCGTTCGCGAGGGAGACGTTCGTGCAGGGCGCCATCTTCCTGATGGCGACCGAGCGCATGACGGTCGCCAGCGGGATCGCCAACATCTACGCTCGGGACGCCACCGCGATGGCCCTCGGCGCGCGCTCGCTGAACGAGCTGGGCGGGGGCCGCTTCGTGCTCGGGCTGGGCGTCGCGCACGAGGGCAACGTCACCGTGCGCGGCCACGACTACGGCCGCCCGGTCTCGACCATGCGCACGTACCTGGACGCGATGGACGAGGCCGAGCCGCGCTGGCGAGGGCCCGAGGCCGCGCCGCCCCCGCGGGTGCTGGCCGCGCTCCGGCCCCGCATGCTGGCGCTGGCCGCCGAGCGCACCGCCGGCGCCCACCCGTACTTCGTGCCCGTCGAGCACACCCGGCGCGCCCGCGCCGCGCTCGGGCCCGGCAAGCTGCTGGCGCCCGAGCAGGCGGTGGTGCTGGCCGCCACCCGCGAGGAGGCGCGCGTGGCGGGCGACCGGCACACCAGCTTCTACCTGCGCGCGCCGAACTACCGCAACAGCCTGCTCGCCCTGGGCTGGACCGAGGCCGACATCGAGCCTCCGGGCTCGGACGCGCTGTTCGACGCCCTGATCGCCTGGGGCGGCGTGGAGGAGGTCCGCCAGCGGGTGCAGGCGCACCGCGACGCGGGCGCCGACCAGGTCGTCCTCAACCTGGTCACGAACGACCCGTCGAAGCCGTACCTGGAGGAGGCGCGCCTGCTCGCCGGCGTGTAGGAAGCTGCTGAACATCGGGGCAGCCCTGGAGACCGGCGCGATGAAGGCCCGTCAGAGGCAACTGACCGGCCGCGACTCCGCCCGCCGCGTGCTTCCAGGCTCCGCCCCCAGAGCCCGTCCCGGCTCGCCATGAGGAGGGGGAGGCTGCCACGGCGGCCACCCGGCACCCGCTCGCAGAGCTCGCGGGCGCCGGGACCCGGACCGCTGGCGTCGGGATGCAGGCCGGGGAGT
>VBJR01000121.1 GCA_005880175.1 Chloroflexota bacterium | reverse complement strand
GGTCGCGGCGTCGAACACGCGTCGTTCGGCTCGGGTGAACGCGAGACCTCGGGCAGCCTCGTACTCGGCCAAGAAGGCCTCCATCTCCTCGATGGTGGGTGCCTTCGGCACCGGCAGGTACCACGTGGCGGGGAAGTGGACGGCGCCGGCGGCAGCGATGCACGCCTCGGGCAGCAGGCACAGGCTGTCCCAGTCGTAGACGGCGGCGATCCGGCCGTCGCGAAAGCGGAGGTTCTTCACGCTCCAGTCCCCGTGACCGACCACGCGCTCGCCAGGCCAGCCGGTCAGCCTGCTTCGCGCACGTGCTCCGAGGTCGTCGATCCAGGCACCACTGGGCTGCGAGAAGTCGAACAGCGTGCTGTGTGGTCGCGGCCACAACGGGCCCGCGAACCAGTCCCACCACGTGCTGGCGAGTTCGCTGCTCGCGTGGGGTACGGCCAGCCGGACCAGCTCGGCCAGCGCATTCGCCATAGCCATGCGCACCGACGGCTCGTGCGCGTCGGCAAGATCCCCGTCGATGTACTCCTCGAACGTGAGGTGGCCAGGGCCCGACGGCACTGCCACCGGACCGGCCAGCGGGCGCGGCGCCGGGAAGCCGGTCGCATGCAGCGCCGCCTGGGCACGCACGCAGGCCGCCTCTTGCTCGAGCGTCCGCTGCCAAGACTGATGGGCCTTGACGACGACGTCCCTGCCGTCTTCCAGCCGCAGTCCGACGACGATGCCGACGGACTTCTCCGCGAAGATCGAGCCCTCGACGCCGGCACCCAGGACGGCGCGACAGACCCCCTCGACGCACGCGGCGATGGCGGCCGGGTCGCCGGACGCGAACACGCGCTGCTCGACGGTGGTGTCACCGTTCCAGTTGGCGATCAATCCCGCAATCGCGGCTTCGAGCGTGACCATGGCTGATGGGTAGGGAGGCCGAGGCACAGAAACGGGCGCCTCCCGTATTGGAGAATGGCATTGCTCACACGTCCGTTCGTCCAGTCGGGAGGACACCCGTCACGTGCATCGTAGCCCACGTCCCAGCAACGTCGAGATCCGAGTCGACGACCACGCCCTGACCGGCCACGCCGGCCTCCTGCTGACCGGAGAGCTGGCCACCCGCACCGACCTGGTGGCGCGGCTGGACCGCGCCATCGACGGCGTCCGTCCCTTCAAGCAGCGCCGAAGGGGTAGCAGCGGCGGCGAGCTGCTGGTCTCGCTGGCCGAGATGATGGCGGTGGGCGGCGACCACTTGGTGCACCTGAACGAGCTGCGTGAGGACGAGGCCGGGGCCGAGCTGCGCGCGGTGGGAGAGGTCATGGCGCCGACCACAGCGGGGCAGCTGATGCGGCGGCTGAACGCCCGTCAGTGCCAGGGGGTGGTGGCGGAGCTGGCCAAGATCGCCGAAGAGGTGGACGGTGAGCTGGGGCTGACGGCGTCCGGGCCGGTGACGCTGGACCTGGACTCCAGCGACACCGAGGTGTACGGCAGGCTCAAGCAGGGGGCGGCGTTCAACCACCGAGGCCAGCGTTCGTACGACAGCCAGCTGGCGACCTGGGCGGAGCGGCGCCGGATCCTGGCCGCCGAGTTGCGCTCGGGCAACCTCACCGACCATCCCACTGCCATCAAGGTGCTGCGGCGGGCGCTGAAGGCCCTGCCGCAGGGGCACGGACCGGTCCGGGCGCGCATCGACAGCGGCTTCGAGAGCGTCGCCTTCTTCAAGGAGATGCGGCGCCGAGAGGTGGGCTTCACCTGCTCGCTGAAGCGCACGCCCGCTCTGCACCGGCTCCGCACCGAGATCTCCAGCCGCGCCTGGCGGCCGGCTTTGTTGATGCCCCAGGCCGAGATCGCCGAGACCACCCATACCCCCACGGGCTGGGAGCACGAGCCGCTGCGTCTGATCGTGCGGCGGGTGCGAATCCCGGTCGAGGAGCTGAGCGAAGACCCGCGCAGCCGGCGCCGGCGGACGGTGCCCGCCGAACAGCTCGCGCTGGCGCTGAAGGGACGCGTCGAGTACGTCTACGGCTACTCCTTCATCCTCACCGACCTGCAGGGCGCCGCGGCCGAGATCGAGCTCTGGCACCGGCAGCGGGGACAGATGGAGGAGCGCGTCAAGGAGGTCAAGCTCGGCGACGGGCTGCTGCACTTCCCGCTCGGCACTCTGAAGGCCAATCGTGCCTGGCAGACCGCGGCCGTGATCGCGCACAACCTGATCGCGCTCCTCTCGGCCGTGGTCGCCGACGTCAACCACCGTCGCCTCCGCGAGCAGTTGGAGCAGTCGCCGGAGCCGCCGCCCCGGCCGGCCGCCGCGCGGGTAGCCGCACACAACACCAAGCTCGTACGACGCTGGCTCCTGGCCGTTCCCGGTCGGGTGCTGCACAGCGGACGCCGGGTGGTGCTCCGGCTGGCCCAGAGCATGCTCTGGGCCGCGACCTTCACCGCCGTCTACCAACGCCTGCGACTGTTCACCTCGAGCGCCTGACGGCGCCGGTCACGCTCGCTCGCCTCGCTTCCCACGGCAAGCTCGATCCCCGACGGCCAGCTCGACCGCCAACCCGCCTTCAACGCCCTCTTCATCGACCCCTACCAGCCCTGGCAGGTCACACTCACAAGCCAGGCTCGACGCCGTGTCGCGAACCGCCCGGTGCGCCGTCCTCCAAAGCCACTCCACACGCTTTACTCACGGATTCAGGTCAGAAGTGGCCCTGGAGAGACTCGAACTCCCGACACGCGGTTTAGGAATGCGTGACGAACGGGTGTGCGGAGGCGCCAGGCGTCGGGTCGCCGAGTTTGGGACGTGCTGTCTCTTCGGTCGGGTTTGGACCTCGTCTGGTCGTCTGTGGCACACGAACGGGCACACGGTCAGGTCGCCTGCCAGGGGTAGGAGAGCAGGTGGCGATCGGCGGGGAGCAACGTATCGGTGATCTCTAGGACCCGGCCGGTTGTGCCGATGGCGAAGCGGACGACTCGGAAGACCGGGATGCCGTCGCCGTCGAGTTGCAAGGTGTCTCGCTCGGCCCGGGTCGGCATCCTTGCGGTGATGTCTTCCCGGTATGAGTCGATCGTGTGTCCACGTTCTTCCAGTCGGGCGTAGGTGCCGCCGGGCCCGGGGTTCTCTTGCTCGATCGGCGTTCCTTCGGCCAGGTCGAGGGGGATGTATGAGGTGGCGATTTGCTGGCGGTGTCCCTCCACGCTGAACACGCGGTAGCGTCGGACAACCATGGTGCCGGGTTCGACACGTAGATAGCTGGCGATCTCGTCGTCTGCTGGTACGCGCGATACGTCGATGACGTCGGGTGTCCATCGCCTGTTTAAGCGCGCCATGTCGGCGGCGAAAGCCGCTTGGCCGCGCTCGCGGTCGGCTCGCGAGAAGCGTTCGGGTCCACTGATGCGCAGGAGCATAGGACGCTCGCGCACGAAGACGCCGGCGCCGGGTTCGCTTCTGATTAGTCCCTCGGTGCGCAGCTCGGCGAGAGCTTCGCGCACGGTCATGCGCGCGACGTTGTATCGCTCCATGAGCTTCCGCTCGGACGGCAGCGCGACTCCAGGTGCGTACTGCCCGCTCTTGATGAGCGCGCGGAGGTCGTTCGCGATTCGCTGGTAGACCGGGGTGGTGTCGCCGCTGGGGGTGTCGTGGCTGCTGGTCATACCGCTCCGAGCATACCCATATGTCCCGGTCGGTGTAACGCAACTGGACTAGATAGATCGGTCTTGACAAGGCGTGCTCCATCCGTCATACTGGTCTAGAGCGGTCGCGCTAGAGCGGCCGCATCCACTACCGGAGGTGATCGGGGGTGTCGCGGACGTGGAAAGACCTTCGGCCGGACGTGCGGAACACGGCTCAGCGGTTCACGGCTCGGCGTGCGGATGGTGGTCCGCGACGGGATCGGGGCGAGTCGTACCCGATGGTCGCGCGGGAGCTGAGGTCGCGCCGGTCGAAGCGGCTGGAGCAGGCCGCGTGATGGGCAAGCTCAACGTGCGAGACTTCGAGATCGAGTGCGGTAGCACGTGGCCGGGATACCGGGCAGACGGGCGGCTGGCCTACGAGCACTGCTGCGCGAAGGAGCAGGGCCACTCGGAGTGGCACATGTGCATGTGCGGTGAGCAGCACGCGGTAGACGGGGCGGACGACGACCGGGCGGGAGAGATCGCCTGATGACGCTGGCGAGCGGGGCGAGGGACGTTCGGGGCCGGTTCGTCCGCGAGGCGAAGCCGGCGGCG
>VBJR01000286.1 GCA_005880175.1 Chloroflexota bacterium | reverse complement strand
GAGGCGCGCGGCGTCCGGCCCGAGTGGCGGCGGGCCCTGGAGGCCGAGCGGCGGGCGTGCGCGGTGCGCCTCGGCGGCGAGGAGCGCTGGATCCCGGCCGAGGACGCCGGGCGCTACCGCGACGCGCTCGGCGCGACGCCGCCGCCGGGGCTGCCCGCCGCGTTCCTGGAGGCGGTCGCGGACCCGCTGGAGGGGTTGCTGCGGCGCTGGGCCCGCACGCACGTGCCGTTCGTGGCGGTCGAGCCGGCGGCGCGGTGGGGACTGCCGATCCCGGCCGTGGAGCAGGCCCTGCTGCGGCTGTCGGCGCGCGGCGACATCGTGGCCGGCGCGTTCCGCCACGGAGTCGCCGAACGCGAGTACTGCCACGCGGACGTGCTGCGGACGCTGCGCCGCCGCTCGCTCGCGCTGCTGCGGCGCGAGGCGGAGCCGGTCGGTCCGGAGGTCCTGGCGCGCTTCCTGCCGGCCTGGCACGGCGTCGGCTCGGAGGCCCGCGGGCTCGACCGAATGCTGGAGTGCGTCCACGCGCTGCAGGGCCTGGCGCTGCCCGCGTCGGTGATCGAGCGCGACGTGCTGAGCGTCCGCGTCGCCGGCTACGGGCCCGGCCTGCTGGACGAGCTGGTGGCGATGGGCGAGGTGGTGTGGATCGGCCGCGGCGCGCTGGGCGCGGGCGACGGCCGGGTCGCGCTGTACCTGCGGTCCGACGCGCCCCGGCTGGCGCCCCCGCCGGCCGAGCCGGTCGCCGGCGAGGTGCACGACAAGCTGCGCGAGCACCTGGAGCGGCGCGGCGCCTCGTTCTTCCGCGACCTGTACCTGGGGGCCGGCGGCGGCGACCAGGAGGCCGTGCTGGACGCGCTCTGGGACATGGTGTGGGCCGGCGAGGTCACGAACGACACGTTCGCGCCGCTCCGGGCGCCGGTCGGGGCGGCGAAGCGCGCGGCGCCCGCCCGCCGGGCGCCGCTGCTGCGGCTGGGCCAGCCCCGGGCGGCGGGCCGCTGGTCGCTGGTGCGGGACCTGCTCGTGCCCGAGCCGGCCGCGACGGAGCGCCTGCACGCCGAGGCGCTGACGCTGCTCCAGCGCCACGGCGTGCTGACCCGGGAGGCCGTGGTGGGCGAGGGTTGGCCGGGCGGGTTCGCCGGCCTGTACCCGGTCCTGCGGGCGATGGAGGAGGCGGGCCGGGCCCGGCGCGGCTACTTCGTGGACGGCCTGGGGGGCTCGCAGTTCGCGCTGGTGGGCGCGGTCGATCGCCTGCGGGCGGCCCGTGACGCGGAGCCGACCGTGGTGGCTCTGGCCGCGACGGACCCGGCCAACCCGTACGGCGCGGCGCTGCCCTGGCCGCCCGGGGACGCGGAGGCGGGCCGGATGGCGCGGGCGGCGGGCGCGTTCGTCGTGCTGGACGGCGGCGAGCTGCGGCTGTACCTGGAGCGGGGCGGCCGCTCCCTGCTGACCCGCGGCCCGGTGAACGTCGAGCACGTGCGAGCGCTGGCGGCGGCGGCGATCCGGACCGGCCGGGTGGAGGTCCAGCGGGTGGACGGCACGCCGGTCCGCCAGTCCCCGCTGGCCCCGGCGCTGCTGGAGGCGGGGTTCGGCCAGTCCCCCCGCGGCCTGGTCCTGTGGCGCCGCTGAATGGGCGATTTGGCGCCATTTCGCTCGTTCACAGGCCCGGGTTCGGGTGGTCTGGCGCCAAACCACCCCGGACGGCACCGCCATGCCTGAGGGCGACACCATCTGGCGCACCGCCGCCGGGCTGCGGGAGCGCGTCGGCGGCGGGACCGTCGGGGCCGCCGCGCCGGTGCGGTTCCAGCGCCTGGTCGGCCGGCGGCTGGAGGCCGTCGAGCCGGTCGGCAAGCACCTGCTGATGCGCTTCAGCGGCGGCTGGACCCTGCACTCGCACATGCGCATGACCGGCTCGTGGCACCTCTACCGGCCCGGCGAGCGCTGGCGCCGGCCGCGGCACCTCGCGCGGATCGTCCTCACGTTCGAGGAGTGGGAGGCGGTGTGCTTCGCGGCGCCGGTCCTGGAGCTGGTGCGCGACGGCCGCGAGCCGGTCCGCCACCTCGGCCCGGACGCGCTCGGCGACGACTTCCCACTCGACCAGGTCGTGGCCAGGGCGAGGTCGGCCGGCCCGGTGGCGCTGGGCGAGCTGCTGCTCGACCAGCGGGTGTGCAGCGGGATCGGCAACGTGTACAAGTGCGAGGCGCTCTGGCAGATGGGCCTCGATCCCTGGCGCGCCAGCGACCAGGTGAGCGACCAGGAGCTGGCGGCGCTGTTCACCGCGGCCCGGACCGCGCTTCGCGACAACGTGACCCGGGCGGCGCCGCGCCGCTTCGACGGCCACCCGGCCGCGGTGCACGGCCGGCGCGGGCGGCCGTGCCCGCGCTGCCGGACCGTGATCCGGGCGAGGGCGCAGGGCCCCGAGGCGCGGATCACGTACTGGTGTCCCACCTGCCAGGCCTGATCGGATCCGGCTGCAACCCGGTCCGCCCCTTTGCCCGTACAGCGGGTATGCATTGCCGTTGCGGGAGAGAGCGGGACCTCGCCATCCCCAAACGCGCGCCGAACCAGCGCGGGGCGCCGCGGCGGCCGCTGGCGCGGCGGCCGGCGCCGCCGGTGCGCTGCCGACCATACTGTCCGCGCTGGGGACGATCGTCGGTCTCGATCTGCCGAGGTGGATGCACAACCTCGCCGACCTGCTGCAGATCGGCGCGGCGCTGATCGCCCTCCTGGCCCGGGAGACCGCCCGACGAGGTCGCAGGTGAGACCATGCAGCTCACTAGACATGAGATCGTGACGGGTGTACTTTCCACTAACCGCTTCCACCGATCTGACAAGGGAGTAGGACGCATGCCAAGCAGACTCTGGCCGGCCGCGCTAGCGGCGATCCTGATCGGTGCCGCGTGCGGGGGGACGCCGGCGCCGGCGGCATCACCGACGTCGGGCCAGGCACAGAACGTCGGCAACGTGGAGTTCGTGTCCTCGCAGGGCACGCCGGCGAACGAAGGCCAGAAGATGAACACGCAGGTGCTGACCGGTTTCAACGGTCACGCCGACTTCGTCAGCGGCCCGACGGCGGCGCAGGACATCGACAAGGTGACGGCCGAGCAGAAGGCGGGCAAGGGCACGATCGACGTGCTGGCCCTGCAGCACGGCGACTTCACCACGCTCGGCGCGAGCGACGCGCTGACGGACCTGACCCCGCTGCTCCAGCGCCTGCAGAAGGACCGCCAGTTCCCCCAGGCGCTGATCGACTACGGCAAGCTCGGGTCGACCAAGCAGTACTACATCCCCTGGCTGCAGGCGACGTACATGATGGCCGTCAACAAGAAGGCCCTCCAGTACCTGCCCAAGGGCTACGACGTGAACAACCTCTCGTACGACCAGGTGGTCACGTGGGGCCAGGACATCCAGAAGGCCACCGGTGAGCGCATGTTCGGGCTGCCCGCCGCCCCCGGCACGCAGGCCAGCCTGATCCACCGCTTCCTGCAGGGGTACGCGTATCCCTCGTACACGGGCGGCGAGGTCACCGGCTTCAAGTCGTCCCAGGCCGTGCAGATGTGGCAGATGCTGAAGCGGCTGTGGGCGGTGACGAACCCGCAGTCGACCACGTACTCGCAGCTCCAGGACCCGCTGCTGAGCGGCGACGTGCTGTACGGCTGGGACCACCAGGCGCGCCTCCAGAACGCGTTCCAGCAGCAGCCCGACCAGTTCATCGCGGTCCCGGCGCCGAAGGGCCCCAAGGGCCTCGGCTACATGTCCGTCGCGGTCGGCCTGGCGATCCCCAAGACCGCGCCCAACAAGGCCGGCGCGGAGGCGCTGATCGACTACCTCACGCAGCCCAAGAACCAGATCGCCGCGGCCGCCGCCATCGGCTTCTTCCCGACGGTGGAGGGCGTCAAGATGACGGGCTCCTCCGCGCCGGCGTACCTGAACACCGAGGCTGGCGTGGCGGCGAAGTACGCCGCCAACAAGAACTCGGTCGTCGCGCTGCTGCCGGTCGGACTCGGGTCCACCAGCGACCAGTTCACGCTGGTCTACCAGGACACGTTCACGCGGATCATCCTGCGCAACGAGGACATCCAGACGGTGCTCGGCGACGAGGCGAGCAAGCTGCAGACGCTGCTCAACACCGCCAAGGCACCGTGCTGGCCGCCTGATCCCCCCAGCACGGGAACATGTCAGATCAAGTAGGCAAGGGGGGGCAGGCCCCCCCTTCCAGAACCCCCCCTCCTCTCGGGACGCTCGGGGCGCCTGCGGCGCATCGCTCCGCGTCTGAAGCCCCTGCCGGGCGATCTCGGGTCAGGTAGGCGCGGCGCCGATCCCGCGCGTGGGGCGCCGCCCCGCGCGCGGCGGCGCCGCCGCCCGGCTGCGGTCGCTCACACCGTACCTGCTCATCGCCCCGGCCCTGCTGTTCCTCGCGTACTTCCTGTTCTGGCCGGCGCTGGGCGCGTTCGGCGTCGCGTTCCAGACGGCGCAGGGCCAGTGGACCATGGCCAACTTCCAGGCGCTGGTCCACGACACCGACTTCGGGCTGTCCGTGCGCAACACGTTCCTGCTGCTGGCGCTGATCATCCCGATCGAGTTCGCCGTGGCGCTGGTGATGGCCGTGCTGGCCCAGAGCGGGCTGCGCGGACGCGATTTCTTCCTGTACGTGTGGAGCTTCCCGCTGGCCATCTCCGACCTGGCGGCGGGGCTGGTCTGGCTGTCCATCTTCACGTCGCACGGCTACCTGAACTCGGCGCTCCAGAACCTGCACGTGATCCAGCACCCGATCGGCTTCCTGAACTACGACAACCTGCCCGGGCTGGTGCTGGCCGTCGTCGTCGCCGAGACGTGGCGCTCGATCTCGCTGGTGATGGTCGTGATCATGTCGGGCATCCAGGCGATCCCGGCCGAGCTCGGCGAGGCGGCCGAGATCCTGGGCGCCAGCAGCTGGAAGCGGTTCACGAAGGTGACGCTGCCCCTGCTCAAGCCGACGCTCCAGGTCGGCCTGATGCTGCGGACGACGACCGCGTTCCAGGTGTTCGCGGTGGTGCTGGCGCTGACCGGCTCCGGCCTGCCGGTGCTGGCGACGAAGACGGCGAGCTGGGCGTACGGCGCGCGCAACTACCAGATGGCGGCCGCGTACGCGGTGCTGCTGCTGCTCCTGTCGTCGCTGGCGACCGTGGCCTATCTGACGTTCCTTCGCACGCCACGTGAGGTATTCCAACGGTGACGACGGCCGTCGCGACCCGCGGCGTCGCCGCCACCCGGGCCAGAGGTGTGGCCCCCGGCCGGCTGCTCATGTACGGCTGCGCCGTGCTGATCACGCTGTTCATGCTCACGCCCGTCTACCTGATCGCGCTGGCGGCGTTCTCGCCCGCCGCGGCGATCTTCGACTACCCGCACGCGCTGGTCCCGACGTCGGGCCTCTCGTTCGACAACGTGCGCTTCTTCCTGACGTTCCAGGGCATCATCCCGGCGCTGCTGCGCTCCCTGGCCGTCGGCGGCCTGACCGTCGTGATCTCGCTGGTGCTGGGCTGCCCGGCCGGCTACGCGCTGGCCCGGTACTGGTTTCGGGGCAAGGACCTGACGCAGCTGCTGCTGGTCAACGTCCGCGCGATCCCCATGGTCATCATCTCGATCCCGCTGCTGGTCACGTTCATCGAGTGGAACCTGAACGACACCGTCTGGTCGGTGGCGCTGGTCCACGGCGCGATCACGCTGCCGCTGACCATCCTGATCACCGCCAGCGTCTTCCTGCGGGTGCCGGCCGAGTGGGAGGAGGCGGCCATGTCGCTGGGCACGAGCCGGGTCGGCGCCGTGCTGCGCGTGGTGCTGCCCAACAGCGTGCCCGGCCTGGCCGCGGCCGCGCTGTTCGCGTTCGTCACGTCGTGGAACGAGGTGTTCGTGGCGGTGATCCTGACGCTGCGCAATCCCACCCTGCCGGCCGCGCTCGTGCAGCAGCTCTCGGACTCGCCGCTCCAGTTCCGGTTCGCCGGCGGCCTGTGTCTCACGGTCCCGGCCTTCGTGTTCATCTTCTTCATGCGGCCGTACC
>VBJR01000285.1 GCA_005880175.1 Chloroflexota bacterium | reverse complement strand
CCGTTCGACGCCCCCAGCGAGCGCGTCGCCAGCATGAAGTCCCGGTTGCGCACCGAGAGCACCTCACCCCGGACCAGCCTGGCCACACCGCCCCAGCCCACCGACGCGATGATCGCGGACAGCGTCAGCGTGTTGGGCGTGAACAGGATGCTCATGAGGATGAAGAGGAAGATGGCCGGGATCGCCAGGACCATGTCCACGAACCGCATCAGGACGTTGTCCACCCAGCCCCCGAAGAAGCCGGCGAGCAGGCCGACGCCGCCGCCGAACAGGATCTGCATCGCGACCGTCAGGAAGCCGACCCCGAGGGAGACGCGCGCCCCCCAGACCAGCCGCGTGAACGTGTCGCGGCCGGTCTCGTCGGCGCCCAGCCAGTGCTGGACGCTCGGGCCCATGAACTGGCTGTCCAGGTCCTGCCGCGTCGGGTCGTAGTGCGTGACGAACTGGGAGACCAGCGGCGCCAGGACCGCGACCACCGCCAGGAAGAGGATCGCGTAGCCGGCGATCATCCCGACGCGGTTGCCGCGCATGCGTTCCAGCGACTCCGACCAGTAGCTGCGGGCGGGGCGCCCGGCGACGCCCGCCTCCATCGCGCCGGTCAGCTGGAGCTCTTCGACCGTTCCCTGACCGATCATGCCAGCCGGATCCTCGGATCGAGGGCCGCGTACAGGACGTCGGCCACGAGGTTGCCCGCGACGACGAGGATCGACGCGAGCGTCACGATGCCCAGCACCATCGTGTAGTCGTAGGCGAGGGCGCGCTGGTAGGCCAGCAGCCCGATGCCGGGCCAGCTGAACACCACCTCGACGACCAGGCCGCCGCTGACCAGGCCCGGCAGCTCCAGGCCGACCAGGGTCACCAGCGGGATGACGGCGTTGCGCAGCGCGTGGACGTACCGCACCCGGCGGTCGCCCATGCCCTTGGCGCGGGCCGTGCGGATGTAGTCCTGGGAGAGGACCTCGACCATGCTGGACCGCGTGAACCGTGACCAGATGGCGAGGTAGACGAACGACAGGACGGTCGCCGGCATCAGCAGGTGCGCCAGCCGGTCGATCAGGTCCCCGCCGGTGAACGGCGTGATCACGCCGCCCGAGGGCAGGAACGGCAGGCCCCAGGCGTGCAGCTGGACCGAGAAGACCAGGATCAGGAGCAGCCCGAGCCAGAACTGGGGCACGGCGACGCCCGCCACCGACACCCCGGTCAGGAGGTGGTCGGTGCGGGTGCCGCGCCGGACGGCGGCGATGACGCCGAGCGGGATCGACAGCACGATGCCGATCAGGATCGCCGTGACGGTGAGCAGGATGGTGTTGGGCAGGCGGTCGAAGACCTGGCTGGTCACCGCCGTGCCGTCCACCATCGACTGGCCGAAGCTGCCCTCGAGGACCCCGATCCAGTTCAGGTACTGGATCCAGAGCGCCTGGTCGAGGCCGAGCTGCGAGCGGAGCAGCTGCACCTCCTGCGCGGTCAGGTTGGGGTTGAGGGAGAGGCCGGGGACGTACGCCCCGGCCGTGCTGTGCATGAGGACGAAGGTGATCACGGTGACGCCGACCACGACCGGGATCGCGGCCAGCGCCCTCCGCACGATGAACTTGGCGAGCATGGGCTCGTCTACTCCGGCTACTTGCCGTCCGTGACGTAGACCGTGTTGAACCAGGGCCGCGGCGAGGCCCCGTTCCACGGGCCGACGTTCCAGTTCTTGACGCGCTTGCTGACGCCCCAGACCGCCTTCGGGTAGGTGATCAGCGGCGCCGGCAGGTCCTCCATCAGGATCTCCTGGATCTGCTGGTACAGGCCCTTGCGCTTCTCACGGTCGAGCGTGACGACCGCCTGGTCGAGGAGGTCGTCCACCTTGGGGTTCTTGTAGGCGGCACCGTTCAGCGCCCCGCCGCCGATCGACTTCGAGCTCCAGAGCTGGGTCGTGTCCGGGTCCAGGCCCTCGGAGATGCCGAGCAGGATCATCTCGAACTCGCGCGTCTGGCTGAGCTGGGTGACGAGCTGCGGGAACTGCACCGGGTTGGTGGTGACGTTGGCGCCGACCTGCTTCCACTGGTCGGCGAGCACGGTGATCAGCGTCTCGCGCACCTTGTTGCCCGTGTTGGTGCGCAGCTCCCACTCCATGCGCACGCCGTTCTTGGCCCGGATGCCGTCCGCGCCCTTGGTCCAGCCGGCCGCGTCGAGCATCTGGTTGGCCTTGGCCAGGTTGAACGGGTACTGCGTCTTGGGCGTGGTGTGGACCCACTGGGCCCCGCTGACCGAGGAGTCCGCGGGGGCGGCGAGGCCGAAGTACACTCGCTGCGCCACCGCCTTCCGGTCGAGCGCGGTCAGCAGCGCCTTGCGGACCTGGGCGTCGCCGAAGATGGCCGCCTTCGGGGTCTTGGCCGGGTCCAGGTTCTGGATGTAGTAGTCGAACGCCGGCGCCACGTAGCTCAGGCGATCGATGTTCTGGACGTTGGCCAGGGAGTCCCACTGACTGAGGTCCGGCTGACCGACGTCGATCTCACCGGTCTTCAGCTGGTTGGCGACCTGCACGGCGTCGGCGACGACCTTGAAGTAGTAGCTGTCCAGGTACGTCTTGCCCTTGTAGTACAGGTCGTTGCGCTTCATCTGGTACTGCGTGCCCTTGTCCCACTTGACCGGGATCATGGCGCCGCTGACCACGGTGGGGACCTGGTTCATCGGGCTCGAGTTGATGGCGGCCGGCTGGAGCGTGGACCAGACGTGCTTGGGCAGGATCGCGAAGTTGATGAAGCTGATGATGAACGGCGCGTACGGGCCCTTGGTCTTGAAGACGACCGTCCTCTGGTCCACCGCCGTGACGCTCTCCAGGTGCTGCTCGAGCTGGGAGCGGTACCGGGACGTCACCGCCTTGTACTGCGGGTCGTACATGAGCTGGTACGTGTAGACGACGTCGTCGGCCGTGATCGGCTGGCCGTCGGACCACTTGATGTTGTCCTTCAGCGTGACCTTGTACGAGACCTGGTCCGAGTCCACCTTGGGGACGGCTGTCGCCAGGTCCGGTATCAGGTTCCCGGTATTGGCGTCCACGGTGACCATGCGGGCGTAAGCCAGGTAGCCGACCGTGGCGCTGGCCGTGTCGTTGATGAAGATCGGGTTGACGTTGCCGATGTCGGAGATCACGCCTTCGACGATGTGGCCGCCCTTCACCGCGTTCTGGGTGTTGCTCTGCGTGGAGTTGCCGCCGCAGGCCTCCAGGAACTCGACGCCTCCGGCCAGGAAGGCCGAGAAGGCGAGCGCGCCACCCATGCCGCGCAGGAAGTCGCGGCGGGACCATTCATCCAGGAACCGGTCGAACTGGCTGTCCGCGTCGTTCTTGCTCACGTACGCTACCCTCCCTTCGCGCTACCACCCCGGCAGGGGTGCGGCCGGAGATCGCCGGATTATGGATCTCGGGGCCCGGAACGTCAAAAGTCCCGATTGGTTGGGCCATAGGGCCTCTCCGACCGTCGGCGCCAATTCAGCCTAACCACCTCGACGTCTCCCACGGGTTAGTGCGGACCACCCGGGACCAGGACCCGGGATGGCACGGCCCTGCCGTTCCGCCCCTCTCGGGGCGCAGCATGCATGGCGCCGGTGCGCGCGTCAAGCGAGTTGTCTGGTTGGCCTGCCCCACGGTCCTCCCCCTTGCGCGAGAGGAAGGTCGGCGACTCAGTCCGGGCGGACTGCCGCTACCTGCTCCGCGGTGTAGCCCAGCACCCCGGTCAGCACCTCCTCGGTGTGCTGGCCGAGCAACGGGGGCGCCAGCCTGATCGGCGACGAGCGGCCGTCCAGCTTCCACGGCGAGCCGA
Organism: Chloroflexota bacterium; assembly: GCA_005880175.1. Next base: position 1,405 of record VBJR01000285.1, on the reverse strand, counting down.
CCTGGCCGATGCCGCCCGCGACCGGGTGCTCCACCTCCACGCGCATGTCGCGCTCCACCGCGACCGGGTCCGAGAACGCCGTCGCCAGGTCCAGGATCGGGCCGGCCGGGATGCCCGCCGCCTCCATGCGGGCCAGCCACTCGCCGGTCGAGCGCCTGGTCAGCCGGCGCTCCACCTCGACCGTCAGCACCGCCCGCGCCGCCTGGCGGTCCGCGTTGGTCGCGAAGCGCGGGTCGGCCGCCAGCTCCGGGGCCTGGAGCGCCTCGCAGAACCGGCGGTACTGCTCGTCCGAGCCGACGGCCAGGTTCAGGTGGCCGTCGCGGGTCGCGAACGTGCCGTACGGCGCCACCGTCGGGTGGTGGTTGCCGTCGCGGCCCGGCGGCGTCCCCGTGGCGAAGTAGCGGCCGGCCTGGTACGTCAGGATCGCGAGCAGGCTGTCGTTCAGCGCCACGTCCACGTACCTGCCAGCGCCCGTGCGCTCGCGCTCGTACAGCGCGGCCAGGATCGCGTGCGCCGCGAACATGCCCGAAACGATGTCGCCCACCGGGACGCCGCTCTTGACCGGGTGACCCTGCGGCTCGCCCGTGATGCTCATGAGCCCCGACGTGCCCTGCGCGATCTGGTCGTAGCCGGCCAGCGCGGGCCGGCCCTGGCCGAAGCCGCTGATCGACGCGTACACGAGCTCGGGCCGGCGCTCGTGCAGCGTCTCCCAGCCCAGCCCGAGCCGTTTCGCCGTCCCCGGCCGGAAGTTCTCGACCAGCACGTCGCTGGCCAGCGCCAGGTCGATCGCCGCGCGCAGGCCGGCGTCGAGCTTCAGGTCGAGCGCCACGCTCCGCTTGTTCCGGTTCACGGAGAGGAAGTAGGACGACTCGCCGTTCACGAACGGCGGGCCCCACCGGCGCGAGTGGTCGCCGTCGCCGGGCGACTCCACCTTGATCACGTCCGCGCCCAGGTCGCCGAGCAGCATCGTGCAGAAGGGGCCCGCGAGGGCGTGCGTGAGATCGAGCACACGGACGCCGGCGAGCGGCTGAGGGGCGGGGTTCGACTCGTCCTGGGTCACGATTCTCGCTAGCGTACGCCGTGGAGCCGCGTGGCCTGGCATGCGAGGCCCTTCATACGCGCGTCCTTGTAGCATCATCCGCATCGAGACCGAGACCCGCAGCTCGCTGGACGAGTTCCGCGCCACCCGGCCCTGGCCGCTGGACCCGTTCCAGGTCGAGGCGATCGAAAAGCTGGACACCCATCGCGGCGTCCTCGTCAGCGCCCCCACCTCCAGCGGCAAGACCGTCGTGGCCGACTACTGCAACTTCCGGGCCCGCCGCGAGGGCACGAAGGTGATCTACACGACGCCCCTCAAGGCGCTGAGCAACCAGAAGTTCCGCGACTTCCAGCGCGAGTTCGGCGA
>VBJR01000284.1 GCA_005880175.1 Chloroflexota bacterium | reverse complement strand
CCTGGGCCTGGCCGACGAGCGCCCGCGCGACCTGGAGGACGAGCTGGCCGAGCACGTCGCCGGCCGCCGCCTGCTGCTGGTCATCGACAACTGCGAGCACGTGCTGCCCGCCGCGGCCCGCCTGGTGGGCCGCCTGCTCCGCGCCGGCCCCGGCCTGCGCGTGCTGACGACCAGCCGCGAGCCGCTGGGCCTGGAGGGCGAGGTCGTCTACCAGCTGTCGCCGCTGGCCACGGCGGAGGCCGTGTCGCTGTTCCGCGAGCGGGCGCAGGCCGCCATGCCCGGGTTCGAGGTGACGCCCGACAACCAGGACGTGGTCGGGCGCCTGGTCCGGACGCTGGACGGCATCCCGCTGGCCATCGAGTTCGCCGCGGTCCGGCTGCGGGCCCTGAGCCTGGAGCAGATCGTGGAGCACCTGGCCGGCGCGGTCGAGGTGCCCAGCCCGACGGGCTACGGCCGGCCCGAGCGCCAGCAGACGTTGCGGGCGACGATGCGCTGGAGCCACGAGCTGCTGTCCGAGCCGGAGCGGGTGCTCTGGCGGCGGCTGTCCGCGTTCTCCGGCGGCTTCGAGCTGGAGGCCGCCCAGCGGGTGGCGGCGGACGACGAGCTGTCGACGTCGGACGTGCTGGGCGGCGTGGTCGGCCTGGTCGAGCGCTCCGTCGTCGTCCGGGACCCCGGCGAGGCGAGCGGCGCGCGGCCCCGGTACCGCCTGCTGGAGCCGGTTCGCCAGTACGGCCGGGAGCGGCTGCGCGCCGCCGGCGAGGAGGCTGCGCTGCGGCGCCGGCACCGCGACTGGTGCGCCGGGTTCGCGGCCGAGCAGGCGGCCCGCTGGTGGGGCCCCGGGCAGCGTCAGGTGCTGGAGCAGCTGGACGCCGAGCACGAGAACCTCCGCGTCGCGCTGGCCTACTGCCAGGAGGAGGCCGACCAGGCAGCGGGCGGCCTGGCCATCTGCGCCGACACGTGGTTCTTCTGGCACGCGCAGCGCCACGCCAGCGAGGGCCGGCGCTGGCTGACCGTCCTGCTCGACCGCGCCCCCGACCCGACCCCCCGGCGGGCGGCCGGCCTGACCGCGCTGGGCGCGATCCTGATGCTCCAGAACGACGCGGTGCTGGCGGTGCCGCTGCTGGAGGAGGCGGAGGCGCTGGCCCGGCGGCTGGGCGAGGACCGGACGACGGCGCAGGTGCTGGGCCGGCTGGCGATGGTGGCGGCGGCCCGGCGCGACCTGGAGCGGGCGGCGGCGACGACGGCCGAGGCGGTGGCCGTGGCCCGCCGGACGGGACACGCCGAGACGCTGGCCACGGCGCTCTCGCAGGCGGCCCGCGTCGCGATCGGCCGGCGCGACCCCGAGCGGGCGATGATCCTCTACCAGGAGTGCGTGGACCTCTGCCGGGACGCGGGCGAGCGGTGGCTGCGCCAGCGGGCGCTGCTGCCGCTGGCGATCGCGATGTCCGACCTCGGCGACCACGCGGGCGCGTACCGGCTGGGCAGCGAGAGCCTGCGCATCGCGCGCGACCTCGGCGACGACCGGATGATCGTGTGGAGCATCGAGGGGCTGGCGTGGACCCGGGCGGCCGAGGGCCGGGGCGAGGACGCGGCGGTGCTGCTCGGCGCGGCGGCGGCGGTGCGCGGGGACGAGCCGGCCAGCCAGTACGGCAGCGACCGGGAGCGGACCGATCGCTGCCGCGCCGCCGCGGTGGCCGCGATCGGCGAGGCGGCGTTCCAGCGGGCGTGGGATCGGGGGGCGGGGCTGGACCGGGAGTCGGCGCTGGCGCTGGCGTCGGGGCGGCCGGTGTCGCCGGCGCGGGCTGCCCGGCGCGCGGTCGAGTCGCCGCTGTCGGAGCGGGAGCGGGAGATCGCCGACCTGGTGGCCGAGGGGCTGTCCAACCGCGACGTCGCGGACCGGCTGCACATCTCCGTCCGGACGGCGGAGAATCACGTGAGCCACATCCTGGTCAAGCTCGGCCTGCGCTCGCGCGCCCAGCTCACGCGGTGGGTGACGCTGCAGGCCGCGGAGAATGAGTAGTAACTGAGTAGTTCCCCCGATGTCCGGGGGGCGTCCGCACCCCCACGATAGTCGAGGTTCGGGTGCGGATCGATGGTTCACTCAGCAGTTCCTTCCCCCCACGGCAGCGGGCGCCTCGTACGGGCGCCCGCTGCGTAGTCCCTCAGATGGTGATGCAGGCAAGTCAGGCGTCCATGCTCGTCGCGACCGTGCCGGCCATCGAGGGGCGGCCAGTCCAGTGGTATCTCGGCGTCGTCTCCGGCGGCGCCCTGGCGGCCGGTGTGCGGCGCCCGGGGGGCGCCTGCGACTCGGGGCCGCGCGCGATCGACCTGCGCGACGCCCGCGACACCGCCATCTTTGAGATGCTGCGCGAGGCCGCCGAGCGCGGCGCCAACGCGGTGATCGGCGTGGACCTCGGCTACGAGTCCATTCCGGTGAGCAGCGAGGGCACCGCGCTCATGGTCACCGTGAGCGGCACGGCGGTCCGGGTGTGAGAACGTGCATGGATAGAGGGAGTTGAACCTCATGACTGAGAGCATCGGATGGCTCGCGATGAGCATCGTCTGCGCCGTGATCGGCGGCGCCCTCGGCGTAGCGGCGGTGCACCACCGCGCCCACGCCGCGGCCGAACAGCCTCGCGGGGACCGGGACTGAGGTAGGAGTGGCCCTCCCCCAACGTGGGGGAGGGTTCCGGCGCGGCGCCTGGCGGCGGCCTCACGCGGCCACCACCACCGTCACGCGGTAGAAGCCCAGGTTGCCGGTGCAGCTCATGGCCTCGCCGCAGGACGTGCGCTTCGCGTTCACGTCGGCGCGGCCCGGCGCGACGGCGTCGTACAGCGCCGTCACGGTCCCGCAGCCCTCGCCCGGGACGCAGCCCTTGAGCTGGGGCGACGTGGTCGGCTGCGCGGTCGGGCGCAGGACGTTCGGGTTGGAGCTGCCGTCCACCTCCCAGTACGTGCTGGCCAGCACGACCTCCAGGCGCTCGCCTGATCGCAGGGAGATCGCGTGGCCGTTGTCCGACTCGCCGACGACCACCGTGCGGGGGGCGCTCGTGGGCGGCGTCCGGAGCGGCACCACCGGGTGCGCCGTCGCCTGACCGGCGACCGATGCGGTGGGCGAGGGAGCGGCGGTGCTGCCGGCGGGCCTGGCCCCGACCGCCCCGCACGCGGTCAGCAGCCCGGCCGCCGCGATCGCCGCGGCACGGAGTGCGGTTCGCATGCGAAATACAACGTCGCAAACGGCCTCGGGGAACATACGCTGTTGTTGTGGGGGAACGTGGAAGGGGAGCCCCCGCATCTCTGGTGTGAGGGAATGCCATAGATGACCTGGTCAGGGGGAACGACGCCGGCGCCGCGGAGGCGTCCGTGGCTGTCCGTGGTGATCCCGGCGTACAACGAGGAGCGGCGCCTGCCGGCGACGCTGAGCGCCGTCCTGGCGCACCTGCGCGGACGGCGGCGGCCGTTCGAGGTCGTGGTCGCGGACGACGGCAGCTCCGACGCCACCGCCAGCCTCGCCCGTGAGGCGGGCCCCGAGGTCCGCGTGCTCCGCCTGCCTCACCGGGGCAAGGGGGCGGCCGTGCGCGACGGCGTGCTGGCCAGCCGGGGCGACCTGGTGCTGGTCACCGACGCCGACCTGTCCACGCCGATCGAGGAGGTGGACCTGCTGGTGGCGGCGCTCGAGCTCTGCGAGGTCGCGATCGGCTCCCGGAACGTGGCCGGGGCCCGGGTCGCGGTCCGACAGCGGCTGGACCGGCGCGTCATGGGCCGCGTGTTCAACCTGCTCGTCCGGGTGCTGCTGCTGCCCGGGCTCCAGGACACCCAGTGCGGGGTCAAGCTGTTCCGGCGTGACGTGGCGCTCGCCGTGTTCGACCGCTGCCAGTCGGACGGCTTCGCGTTCGACGTCGAGGCGCTGTCCCTGGCCCGGCGGCTGGGCCACCGCGTGGCGGAGGTGCCGGTCGAGTGGCGCAACTCGCCCGACAGCCGGGTCCGGCCGCTGGTGGACGTGCCCCGGATGTTCTGGGAACTGCTGACGATCCGGCGCCGCTGCCGGACGGAGCGGCGGTTCGCGATCGTCCATACCTCGCGATCTGAGAAGATTCTCAGCTGATTCCCTAAGGACGATGTGCTTGTCAAGGGCGAACATTGATTCGCTCCTGGAGGTCATTCAGGATCTGCTTGATCGGGGTCAGGCCGGATGTCAGGATGGGTTGTGGGGAAGGTCGCCTCGTGAGT
>VBJR01000283.1 GCA_005880175.1 Chloroflexota bacterium | reverse complement strand
TCCTCCCGGACGGCGGGGCCGCGTCGCTCCAGGTCACCGTCGGCGAGCCCGGCGACGACGGGCGCCGCGAGGTGGCGATCTACTCCCGGCCGGAGTCCGGCGAGGCGACGTGCCACGCCCGGGGCACGCTCGTCCTCGAGACGCCCGCCCCGGCCCCGGCCCTCCCGGCGGCGTGGCCGCCCGCGGGCGCGGAGCCGGTGGCGGTGGACGGCCTGTACGCCAGGCTGGCCGGGGCCGGGTACGAGTACGGCCCGCTGTTCCAGGGCCTGCGCGCGGCGTGGCGGGCCGGCGCGGACGTGTACGCCGAGGTGGCGCTGCCCGAGGACGCCGGCGGCGACGGGTTCGTGATCCACCCGGCGTTGCTCGACGCGGCCCTGCACGCCGGACTGCTGGACACGGGGACGGCGCTGGAGCTGCCGTTCGCGTGGTCCGGGTCGCGGGCGAGCACGGGGAGCCGGTGGCGTGCGTGGAGCGGCTGTCGCTCCGCCCGTTCGAGCCGGCGCGGCTGGAGGCCCTTCGGGGAGGCGCCGCCCGGTCGCTGTTCCGGGTCGAATGGGCCCCGGTGGCGCCCGCCCCGAGGGACGCCGTCGCCGCGCTCCGCGTCGCCAACCTCGGCGCGCTCGCCGGCGGCGAGCGGTTCGACGACCTCGACGCGCTGCGGCGCGCGCTGGCGGACGGCGCCCCGGCGCCCGACGTGGTCATCGCCGCGATGCCCGCCCCGGCGCCGGAGCTCGACCCGGCGGAGGCCGCGCGGGCCGTCGCCCGGTGCGCGCTGGCGCTCGTGCAGCGGTGGCTCGCCGAGGAGCGGCTGGCCGGCGCGCGGCTGGTCGTCGCGACGCGGCGCGGCGTGGGCGCCGGCGACGAGGCGCCCGACCTCGCCCAGGCCCCGGTCTGGGGCCTGGTGCGCAGCGCCCAGTCGGAGCACCCCGGCCGCTTCGTCCTCGTGGACCTCGACGGCGGCGGCGAGCCCGATTGGGCCTCGCTGGTCGCACTCGACGAGCCGCAGCTGGCGGTGCGCGGCGGCCGGCTGCTCGCCCCCCGCCTGGCCCGGACGCCGGCCCCGGGCACGGAGCCGCCGGCCGCGGACCCGGACGGGACCGTGCTGGTCACCGGCGGCACCGGGGGCCTCGGGGCGGTGGTGGCGCGCCACCTCGCCGCGGCGCGGGGCGCGCGCCGCCTGCTGCTGGTCAGCCGGCGCGGCCTCGCCGCGGACGGCGCGGCCGAGCTCGTCCAGGAGCTGGAGGCGCTCGGCTGCGAGGCGCGGGTGGCCGTGTGCGACGTGGCCGACCGCGACCAGCTGGCGGCGCTGCTCGGGTCGCTGGCCCACCCGCTCACGGCCGTCGTCCACGCCGCCGGCGTGCTCGACGACGGGGTGATCGAGTCGCTGACCCCGGAGCGGCTCGATCGCGTCATGCGACCGAAGGTGGACGCCGCGCTGCACCTGCACGAGCTGACGGCGGACCAACCGCTCACGGCGTTCGTGCTGTTCTCGTCGGTCGCCGCGCTCGTGGGCAGCCCCGGCCAGGCCAACTACGCCGCCGCCAACGCCACGCTCGACGCGCTCGCGCAGCGGCGGCGCGCCGCCGGGCTGCCCGCGACCTCCCTGGCCTGGGGCCTGTGGGCCGACACCGCCGGCATGGCGGGCACGCTCGCCGAGGCCGACCTCGCGCGGCTGGAGCGGAGCGGGCTGGCGCCCCTCCCGACCGCGCTGGGTCTCGAGCTGTACGACCAGGCGACGCGCATGGACGCGGCGCTGCTGGCGCCCGTGCGCCTGGACCTCGGCGCGCTGCGGGCGCGCGCACAGGCCGGCATGCTCCCCGCGCTGCTGCGCGGGCTGGTGCGCGTGCCGCCGCGCCGCGCCCGGGAGGCGGAGTCGCTCGCGCGCCAGCTCGCGGGCGTGGCGGAGGCCGACCGGGAGCGGGTCGTGCTCCAGCTCGTGCAGGCGCAGGTGGCCGCGGTCCTCGGCCACGCGTCGCCGCGCGCGATCGACCCGGAGCGGGCGTTCAGCGAGCTCGGCTTCGACTCGCTGGGCGCGGTCGAGCTCCGCAACCGGCTCACGCAGGCCAGCGGCGTCCGGCTGCCATCCACGCTGGTCTTCGACCACCCGACGTGCGCGGCGGTGGCACGGCTGCTGCTCGCCGAGGTCGGCGGCGCCGTCACTGTGGAATCCCCGCCCATCGACGAAGACCTGGAGCGGCTGGAGCGCAGGCTCGCCACGCTCGCGAACGGCGAGAAGCAGCGGGTGGCGGCGCGCCTGCGCGGCCTGCTGGTCGCGATCGGCGGCGACGGCGAGCGGCGCACGGGCGAGCGGATCGAGGCGGCCACGACCGTGGCCGAGGTGCTGCAGCTGATGGAGGCGGAGTACGGCGACTCGTGACGTCACGTGACGTCACGTGGCACAGGTGACAATGTCGCAGTGGACGCGCGGATTTTGTACGACTGCCACTGCGAAACGAGATCACTACGGACATCCGTAGGAGTCGGAAGTCTGGGGCAAATGCCTATGGACATGTGAGCACCTGCGGACCTATAGTCGTTGCTGAGCAGGAGCGCTTGTGGTGAGGCGCGTTTCGTAACGACGCCTCTGTAGTCCATGCGCTGCCGCTCCGTCGTTTCACCGATTGGACTGGACTGGGAGGGATATGTATGCGTAGGACGCGCACGTGTCGTCGTACTCGGATCTGACGCACTAGGTTCGCCCGAGCACCGGGCGGCGTCAGGCCCCGACCGCCGGGGCATGTTCGCAGTGCGAGGGTTTTCCGCCTTCGCGCCAGCGCGAACCGACCGCGATCCAGGACCAGGGACTCATGGATCGCGCGGCCTTCGCGCTGACTGAGGACGCCGTCTTCGCAGAGTGCAGCAGCGGTCTGCGACTGTGAACGTTCACAGTCGCGCGGACTGTAACCAAACACGTAATGCGAGACATGAACCGTGAGCGTTGAAGGCAGCGACCCACAGCAAGAGAAGCTCGTCCGGTACCTGAAGCGTGTCGCGGTGGATCTCGACGAGGCCCGCGCCCGACTGCGGGAGCTCGAGGCCAGCGCCAGCGAGCCGCTGGCGATCGTGGGCATGAGCTGCCGCTACCCGGGCGGCGTGACGTCACCGGCCGGCCTGTGGGAGTTCGTCGCCGAGGGACGCGTCGGGATCTCGGAGTTCCCCCGCGATCGCGGTTGGGACGTCGAGCACCTCTACCATCCCGACCCGGACCACTCCGGCACCGCGTACACGAACCGCGGCGGGTTCGTGGAGCGGGCGAGCGAGTTCGACGCGGCGTTCTTCGGGATCAGCCCGCGCGAGGCGCTGGCGATGGACCCGCAGCAGCGCCTCCTGCTGGAGTCGGCATGGGAGGCGTTCGAGGACGCGGGCATCGACCCGACGTCGCTGCGGGGCAGCGACACGGGCGTGTTCTGCGGCGTGATGTACCAGGACTACGGGTTCGTCGCCGGTGCGAGCGACCGGCGGTCCGAGATCGAGGGCTATCTGACGATCGCGTCCGCGGCCAGCGTCGCGTCGGGCCGCATCAGCTACACGTTCGGGTTCGAGGGCCCGGCGGTGTCGGTGGACACGGCCTGCTCGTCGTCGCTGGTGGCCGTGGACCTGGCGTGCCGGTCGCTGCGGGCGCGCGACTGTTCCCTCGCCCTGGTGGGCGGCGTGACCGTCCTGGCCCGGCCGAACGTGTTCGTGGAGTTCAGTCGCCAGCGCGGCGTCTCGCCGGACGGGCTGTGCAAGGCGTACGCGGCGGCCGCCGACGGCGTGGGCTGGGGCGAGGGCGTCGGCCTGCTGGTGCTGGAGCGGCTGTCGGAGGCGCGGAGGAACGGTCACCGGGTGCTGGCGGTGGTGCGCGGGAGCGCGGTCAACCAGGACGGCGCCAGCAACGGCCTGACGGCGCCCAACGGTCCCTCGCAGGAGCGGGTGATCCGGCAGGCGCTGGCGAACGCGGGGCTGGGCGCGGCGGACGTGGACGCGGTGGAGGGGCACGGGACGGGGACGAGGCTGGGGGACCCGATCGAGGCGCAGGCGCTGCTGGCGACGTACGGGAGGGAGCGGACGGATGGTCCGCTGCGGCTGGGCTCGATCAAGTCGAACATCGGCCACTCCCAGGCGGCGGCGGGAGTGGCGGGAGTGATCAAGATGGTGCAGGCGATGCGGCACGGGGTGCTGCCGCGGACGCTGCACGTGGATGCGCCCTCGCCGCACGTGGACTGGGAGTCGGGCGAGGTCGAGCTGCTGACGGAGGCGAGCGAGTGGCCGGCGTCGGAGCGTCCGCGGC
>VBJR01000282.1 GCA_005880175.1 Chloroflexota bacterium | reverse complement strand
GGTGGTGGCGGGTGACCGAGGCGGCCTGCTGGCGGGGCTGCGAGCGCTGGCGTCAGGGGAGGCGTCGGCGGAGGTGTGCGAGGGGCGGTCGGGGAGCGGTCGGGCGGTGTTCGTGTTCCCGGGCCAGGGCGGGCAGTGGGCGGGGATGGGTCGGGAGCTGCTGGAGACGTCGGTGGAGTTCGCCGAGGGGCTGAGGGCGTGCGGTCGAG
>VBJR01000165.1 GCA_005880175.1 Chloroflexota bacterium | reverse complement strand
GCCATCGGCGAGCGGTTCGGGGTCGCGCCGCCGCGGGAGGTCGGATGACCGGACGGTGCTGGCGCGGTACCAACTGATACAGTTCGTTTCGAAATGTCCGTAGCGAAAGTGGAGGGGAAAGGCCGCGGACGCCCCCGCCTCCAGGCCACGGACCAGGCGATCTTCGACGCCGCCGCGGAACTGATCCGGGAGCGCGGGTACGACGGGTTCTCGATGGCCGCGGTGGCGGACCGCGCCGGCGTGGCCAAGACGACCGTGTACCGGCGCTGGCCGAGCCGCTCGCACCTGGTCCTGGACACGCTGACGTCCATCATGCGTGTGGCCATCTTCGACTCCGGCAACGTGCGCGCCGACCTGTACGCGTTCGCCCGCACGCTCGCGGCGGGCATGCGCGTGCCCGGATCGCGCCGGCTGGTGGCCGAGCTGACCCTGGCGGTGGCCCAGCGGCCGGAGCTGGCGGACGCGTTCTCCCGGCTGTACGCGCAGCGCCGGGCCGACGCCCAGACCATGCTCGAGCGGGCGCAGGGCGCCGGGGAGCTGCGGGCGGGGGTGGACCTGGACCTGCTGGTGGACCAGCTCACGGGGGCGCTGCACTACCGGATGCTGCTCCGCGGCGAGGGGCCCACCGACGCGTACGCCGAGCGCCTGGTGGACAGCATCCTGGAGGGCGCGCTGCCCTCGAGCTCCGACGTCTGACGGCCGGGCCGCGGGGAAGGCGAACTCGCGCCACCAACGGCACACTTGCGACCCAGGTGCAGCTCCGGGTTGCCCGGGCCGGCGGCGGCCTCAGGCCCGGAACACCCAGATCGTCGTTCGCAGGCCCAGCAGCTCGACGTGGTGCCGCGACCGGAGCAGCGCCTGGTGCGGCCGCACCACGGCCGACTCGAACGCGGGGGATCGGGGGTGCAGCAGCACGATCGGCCCGCCCGGCTCCGCCACCCGCCGGAACTCGGCGAACGCGGCCCGCAGCCAGCGCGCCGGGTCGGCCGCCTGCGCGTGCTGGCGGCCGAACGGCGGGTTGGTGACCACGGCCCCGACCGCGCGCGAGGCCACGGGCAGCGCGGCGGCGTCGGCGCGGACCAGCGCCGTCCCGGCCGGCAGGTTGGCGCGGGCGGCGGCGAGCGCGTCAACGGCCAGGTCCGCGCCGATCGCGCGCCGGCCCCCGGCCAGCGCCTCGCGCACGATCGTGCCCGAGCCGCAGCACGGGTCCAGGACCGGGGCCCGCGTGGGGCCCGCCAGCCGCAGCATCGCCGCGGCCAGCACGGGCCGCAGCGCGCCCGGGCGCTCCACCTCGCGGCCGGCCCGCTGCCGCATCCGGGCGTCGCTCAGGCGCAGGCCGAGCCGCACCCGCCTGGCCCGCGTCTGGAGCGCCCAGAGCTCGACGGGCGCCGGGTCCGCCGGGCGCCAGCGCGGCCGCTCCCGCAGCACGGCCCGGGTCAGCTCGTCGCGCAGGTCGGTGCGCAGGAAGCCGCGCTCGGAGCGGACCCTGGCCACGACGCGGAAGCCCGGCCGCGGCCCCAGCCGGCCGAGGCGGGGCGCGGACGCCGGCAGCGCCTGGTCGTATCGCTCGGCGCTCCACAGGTGGGCGACCAGCCGGCGCAGCGGCGCCGACGGGTCGCCCGTGCCCAGCTCGACGAACACGTCCTCGGTCAGCGCCGTCTCGACCGGCTCCACGGGCCCGGCGCTGAACGGCACGACATCGCTGCGTCCGTCGTGCTCGACGTCGCCGACCGCGTCCGCGCCGAACTGCCCGGTCAGCTCGTCGCGCAGCAGGGGACCCAGTCCGGGCAGGGTCAGCGCGAAGAAACGCAATCGAAGCGCTCGTTACCCGCCAACGTACGGAACGTTGGGTGAACGAATGGGTCGTTACCATACGCGCCGGTGCCCGGCGCGAAACCACCTTTCGAGGACCTCTACCGGGACTACGTGGGCAGGATCTACGCCTATCTGCGCTCACAGCTCGGCAGCGCGGTCGACGCGGAGGACGTCACGTCCCAGGTCTTCGTGAAGGCGTACGAGGCGTACGCACGGTACGAGCCGCGTCACGCGACGCCCTCGGCGTGGCTCTTCCAGATCGCCCGCAACGCGGCGCTGGACTTCCACCGGCGGTCCGGCCGGCGCCAGCGGATGGAGCGGACGCTGGCCCGCGAGCCGGCGCCGGCGGCCGACCCGGGCGACCTGGCCCAGGAGCGCATCCTCTACGGTGAGTTGATGGAGGCCGTGGCCAGGCTGCCGGACCGGCAGCGCGAGGTGATCGGGCTGCGCCACTCCGGCCTCAGCTTCCTCGAGGTCGGCCACCTGATGGGCTGCTCCGAGGACGCCGCGAAGATGCTGTACCACCGCGCGCTCCGGCTGCTGCGCTCCGGGCGGCCGGCGGAGACGCCATGAGCGACCTCCACGAACCGGGGACGGAGGAGCTGGAGCGGCGGCTCGACGCCGCGTTCCAGTCCACCCGGCCGCGCCGCGGGTTCGAGGACGAGCTGTGGGCCCGGCTGCGGGCGCGGCGGCACTGGTGGCGGCGCCTCGGCGACGGGCTGCAGCTGCCCTGGGGCCGCGTCGCGGCCGGCATCGCGACGGTCGCGCTGGTCGGCCTCGCCGCCGTCCTGGTGCGGGCCAGCACGACGCCGCACGGCGGCGCGGCCACGACCGCGGCGGCGCCGGCCACGGGTCGCCTGAACGCGCCGGCGGCCGCCCCCGCCAGCACGGCGGGACTGCCCTTCGGCCGGCTGCCGGCGCCGGCCGGCGCCGGGGTCGTCCAGGCCCTGCGGCCGTCCGGCCCGTCCGCGCTGCCGCCCGGCGGCCAGCGCGTGGACACCGGGTCCGCGAGCCTGCCGGTCGTGGGGTCCAGGCTGGCCGTCTACCGGTTCGACCCGGCGACCGGGCCGGCCGTGGGCAGCGTCGTCGACCAGGTTCAGGTCCCCGCCGGGCTGCAGTCCGGCTTCTACCCGTCGCGGCCGCCGGTCGACGCGGCGGCCGGCGCCGGCGGGGCGGGCCAGTCGGTGGCCCTCACGCAGGTGCGCCTGGCGTACGTGGCCGTCGTCGCGGGCGACCGGGGCTACCTGGAACCCGTGTACGTCTACACCGGCACCGCCGGCGGCGGACCGGTCCAGCTGCTCGTGTCGGCGCTGGATCCGGCCGCGCTGCAGTGAGCCCGGTCCCGCGCCTGGCGGCGCGGGTGCTGCTGCTCGACCCGGCCGACCGCGTGCTGCTCCTCCGGTTCGAGGACCGCCAGACGGACTACGCGTGGTGGACGACGCCGGGCGGCGGCATCCGGCCCGGCGAGTCGCCGGAGGCGGCGGCCCGGCGCGAGGTGGCGGAGGAGACGGGGCTGAGCGAGCTCGCGCTGGGCCCGTGCGTGTGGCTGCGCGAGTTCGAGTTCACGTGGCGCGGCCGGCGCTACCGCCAGCGCGAGCACATCTTCGGGGCGCGGGTGGCGGCGTTCGAGGCCAGCCGGGCCGGGTTCGAGGCGCAGGAGCTGGACCTGCTGCCGGAGCACCGCTGGTGGACGGCGGCCGAGATCGAGCGCTCGCGGGACCGGTTCGGCCCCCGCCGGCTCGGCGCCATGCTCCGCGAGCTGCTGGTGACGGGCTTCCCGGCGGAACCGATCGAGATCGGGGTCTGACGCCCGGCCCTCGACATCGGCCGGGCGACTTGCGGCATCATGGGCCGACCGCTAGTCGATCAGGAGGTGCTGTCCACTGCTCCCCCAGGACCACGATCCGCGCTGGCTGCCGGACCCGATTCCCGCCGCGTTCTACGCGCGGGCCGAGGCGCCCGCGTGGCGCCAGCCGGCCGGCGCCGCGCCGGCCCTGCTGTCGCCGCGGACGCTCACTATCTCGGCGGTGGCCGCGGCCGGGGTCGTGCTGGTCGGGGCCGTGGCGGTGCTGGCGACGCGCCAACCGGGCGCCGGCGCCCAGCACATCGCTCTCGCGCCGCCGTCCCCGGTGGTCACTCCGTCCACGGCGCCGTCGGACCAGCCGACCCCGTTCGTCGCCGCGCCCACCGACACGCCCACCCCCACTCCGACGCCCATCCCGAAGTCCACGCCGTCGCCGAGCCCGTCCTCGGGATCGGTGTCGATCGTGGACCCGACGATCCAGGCAGCGCGGGGCGGCCGGGCCACGCTGCTGGCCCTGACCACGCCCCGGGCGAGGTGCACGATCACCGTCGGCTACTCGCCGGCCCCCAGGCTGTCCGCGGCCACCGCGAACGGCGCGGGCGCCGTGGGCTGGAGCTGGAAGGTGGCCGACCAGGTCAAGCCCGGCACGTATCCCATCCAGGTGACCTGCGGCGAGGCCACGGCGGGCGCCACGATCACCGTCAGCTGACGGCCGTGACCGACCAGGTGAGCGTCTGGGGCGTCGGCGTGGTGTCCCTGGCCACGCTGGACGAGGTGCGGGCGGCCGGGTACGCGCAGCGCGAGCGCGTCGACCGGCTGGCGTACGAGGATGCCGACCTGGCGGGCCGGGCCGAGGATCGCCTGGCCGACGTCGGCGCCCTGCTGGTGCCGCGCCGGGCGTGGTGGCCGGTCCCCCCGGACCTGGAGCCGCGCCTCCAGGAGGCGGACCAGCTGGTCGCGCGGATCGCGCGCCTCCAGGGCGGCGGCTGGCTGAGCACGCGGCGGCGCTCGCGCGCGTCGGCCCGCCTGCGCCAGGTGCTGCTCGAGGTCGCGCACCGGGGCGCGGAGGCGGGGATCGGCGTCCCGGACGTCGAGCCGGTGCTGGAGGAGGCGATGGCGCTCCAGGAGCGCTCGCGGCAGGTCCGGGCGGCGCTGGAAGCCGAGGCGGCGGCGCTGGCCCAGCTCGACCACGAGATCGCGCTCCGGGACGACGCGCACCGCCACCTCGGCTTCGACGCGCTGTACCTGGCCGCCTACATCCGGGCGCACGGTCTGCCGGTCGTCGAGAGCCCGGTCACGCTGGCCCGGGACGAGGCGGCGCACCTGGTGCTCGACGCCGCGCTGGCGCCGCCGGTGCCGGTGGCCGGGCCCGACGCGGCCGCGGCCGCGGGCCCGACGCTCGCCCACACGGGCGTCCAGCACTGGGTCGGCGCGCTCCGGGGCGGCCCGGCACCCGTGGCCGGCGGCCAGCCGGTGGACACCGGCGCGCTGCTGGTCACCAGCCGGCGGATCCTGTTCGCGGGCCGCGCCGGCTCGGTCTCTGTGCCGCTGGACGCGATGCTGGCGATGGACGTCTACGACGACGGCCTGGCGGTGCTGCAGCTCGGCCGGGAGGCGGGCGACCTGTTCCTGGTCCCGGACCCCCGCCTGGCGGCGTTCTACGCCAACTGGGTCGGGGAAAAGGGCTGACGCGCAACGCGCGGGGCCTAGCTCTCCGGCGGGGACTCCGCCAGCGCGTCGCGGACGGCCGGCTCCGTCAGGCCGGCCGCCGTCAGGGCCTCCGCGACCCGGCTGTGCTCCAGGAGCAGGGCCAGCAGCAGGTGGTCGGTGCCGATCTGGGCGGCGCCCTCGGCGTCGGCCTCGTCCTGGGCGCGTCGCGTGACCCGGCGGACCTGGCGGGTCGGCAGCAGCCGCCCCGGCTGCTCCGCCGCCTCCTCCGTCTCGGCCCCGGCCAGCGCGACCGCGTCCACGCCGAGGCGGCCCAGCGCCTGCGCGGCGCGGCCCTCCGTCACCTCGGCCAGGCCCTGCAGCAGGTGGCTCGTCCCGATCCACGGCCGCCGCGTCCGCTCGGCCGCCTCCTTGGCCCGCGCCAGCGCGTCCTGCGCCGCCGTCGTGAACACCCAGGAGTCCGCCCCGGCCCCGGTCGCCGCCCTCACCTCCGCCTGGGGCACCATCCGGACGGTGCGGAGGAACTCGCTCTCGCCCCGCCGGAGCTGCTGCGCGATCCACCGGCGCCCGGAGCCGGCGACCATCGGCACCGCGTCCTCCGGCGCCACGTTGCGGCGCAGCCACTCGAGGCACGCCACGGTCACGATCGAGTTGATCGGCAGCCGCGTCTGCCGGCTGGCCGCCTCCAGCTCCTGGTACACGGGATCCGCGAAGCGAACCGTAGTTGACTTCATATCGACGTCATTTTGCCATCAATCCCTCGGGTCTACAATGTGATCCGGTGCGGCTGCTCCCCGCCAACACGTACACCGCAGACCCCGCGCTGACGTCCCTGCTGCGGGCGTCGCTGCGTCCCGAGACGCTGGCGTGGGCCGAGCCTCAGCTCGTCGAGCTGGGCGGCCTGGCCGCGGACGAGCTCGCGGCGCTCGGCCAGGCGTGCGAGCGGCAGCCCGCCTGGCTGCGCCCGGTCGATCCCTGGGGCGAGCGGGTGGACGAGGTCGTGTACCCGGACGAGTGGCGCCGGCTCGGCGCCGTCGCGGCGCGGTTCGGCCTGACCGGCCTGCCCTACGAGGCGGAGGCACTGGACCGCGCCGGCCCGGAGGTCCGCGTCGTCCACGCCGCGCTCTGCTACCTGTTCCAGCCCGACACGGCCACGTACCTGTGCCCGGTGTCGATGACCGACGCCGCGGCCCGCGTGCTCGCCGACCACGGTCCGGACGAGCTCCGCGGCGACGTCCTCCCGCACCTGGTCAGCCGCGACCCCGCCACCGCGTGGACCGCCGGGCAGTGGATGACCGAGCAGCAGGGCGGCTCCGACGTGGGCGCCAACACCGTCGAGGCCCGCCGGGACGGCGCCGGCTGGCGCCTGCACGGCCGCAAGTACTTCTGCTCCAACGTGGGCGGCGACGTCGTGCTCGCCCTGGCCCGGCCGCAGGGCGCCGGTCCCGGCACGCGCGGCCTCGGCCTGTTCCTGGTCCCCCGCCTGCTGCCCGGCGGCGCACGCAACCACTACCGGATCGACCGGCTGAAGGACAAGCTGGGCACCCGGGCGATGGCCACCGGCGAGGTGACGCTGGAGGGCGCGCACGCGGAGCTCGTCGGCGAGCTCGATCGCGGCTTCGCGCAGATGACCGCGATGCTCAACGTCACCCGGCTCCACAACGCGATCGCGTCGGCCGGCACGCTGCGCCGCGGCCTCCAGCTGGCCCGCGGCTACGCCGGCTGCCGGACCGCGTTCGGCCGGCCGCTCGACGAGCGCTTACCATGCGCCTGGCCACCCTGCTCGGCCGTATCGAATGCGGCGCCGCCAGCGTTGACGAGACAGTGAGCTTCCGGCTCGGCGCCTCGCTGACCAAGCTGTACACGGCCAGGCAGGCGGTGGCCGGCGCGTCCGAGGTGATCGAATGCTTCGGCGGCGCGGGCTACATGGAGGACACCGGCATCGCCCGGCACCTCCGCGACGCCCAGGTGCTGCCGATCTGGGAGGGGACGACCAACGTGCTCTCGCTCGACGCCCTTCGCACCGTCACCCGGCCCGACACCGCCGAGGCGTTCCTGGCCGAGCTGGAGCGGCTGGAGTCGCCCCGCCGCGACGAGGTGGCCGCGCTCCTGGTCGGGCTCCCCGGCGCGGACCTCGAGGTGGCGCAGCGCTCGGCCCGGCGCCTGGCGTTCACGCTCACCGAGGCGTGGATCTCCGGCCTGCTGGCCGGGGCCGCGGGGCGGGGCCCGCGGGAGGCGGCGGTGGCCGAGCTGTGGGAGTCGGGCTGCGAGCCCGCCGCCGGCCCGGACCGCTTCGACCTGCTGGTGGACGGCAGGTGAGGCGCCGGTTCGCGGTCGCCGCCGCGGCGACGCTCGCGATCCTCGCCTGCGGCAACCCGACCGCCGGCCCCACGAAGCCGTCGGCCGCGCCCGCCAGCCCCGCCCCCAGCAGCAGCGCGACCGGCTCGGGCAAGGAGGTCCTGTTCGCCGCGCTGGAGCCTGGCGGCGACCTCACCGCGATGAAGGACACCGCGGTCGCGATCGTGCAGACGAACGGGACGGCGCGGGCCAAGACGCGGTTCAGCGCGCGCCAGCTCCCCCGCGTGGGCAACGCGCTGCCCCTGGCCCAGCCGGAGGCGCGCGTGGCGGCGGGGAAGGTGTACTTCGTGGACGCGGCCGGCGCGGTCCGCTCGCTGAGCCCCGAGGGCACGGTGGCCAGCGTCACGTCGCTCCCGCTGACGGGCCCCCAGCAGCTGCTCTCGTTCGTGGTCAGCCCCGACGGCACGCAGGTCCTGGCGACGCTGTTCAGCTTCCCGCCGGTGCACGTGCCGCCGCCGCAGACGCCGATCGACCCGCCGTTCGGTCCGGGTGACTTCATGCTCCAGGTGCTGTCCGCCCGCGCCGGCCAGCAGAGCCCTACAGTCCTGGCCAGGCGCAACTGGCCACAGTCCGGCGGCCTGCCCCACGACGCGCTGTCGATGGTCGGCTGGACGGCCGACGGGCCGCTGGCCACGGTGGACACGGCGCTCGGCACCCAGGAGGGCAGCCTCGGCCGGGCGATGTTCGGCCACGTCGCGGTGCTGGACACGGCCGGCCGGCCGGGGCCCCCGCTCGAGGGCTACAGCTGCGACCCGTGGTCCGTGCTGCCCGACGAGACGGTGCTGTGCGACGACGACGGCCAGCAGCGGAACTTCTCCGTCCGCGGCCGGGACGGCAGCGTCCGGTACCGCATCCACACCACCGGCGACGTCCAGTACCTGGACCTCGTCCTCGCCCCGGACGCCTCCCGGGTGGTCTACCTGCCCACCGGCGGCAAGGCCCAGGTGACCGACTCGACGGGCAAGACGACCCAGCTCCCGGCCTCCTTCAAACCCGAGGGCTGGCTCGACCCGACGACGGTCGTCGGCGTGTTGCAAACCGACCAGGGCGAGGGCGACATGGCACTGGTCCAGCTAGCTCGGCCGACCCGCCTGCAGGACCTCGGGTTCCACGGGTACTTCGCCGGCGTCGTCCAGAACTAGGACCGCCCGGCACCCCCCTCCCAATTTGCCCGGACGAGTACACCGGAGTACGTGTCAAGCTTCGGTGTCATGACCGGATAGGGCATCTCGCCCATCCGCCGGTGTGAGAAAGGAGGGCCTGCGCTGAGGGCGCAGTCTGTTGCAATCGTCTCCGTGCTGCTCGCTCTGAGCGTCGTTCCGGCCATTCCAGCAGCGGCCGCCGACGCGCCGGCGGCGGTTGCGCAGGAGGTGACGCTCGACGGTCTCGGCATCGGCGCGCAGACGGTCTACGGCGCCCACGGCGCGGTCGAGGTGACGCTCCCGGCCCCGGCCACCGACCTCGCCCTCGCCGGCAACTACGTCCGGGTCTTCTTCTCCCACAGCGTGGACGCGACGGCAGGCTCCAGCATGCTGATCGCGGTCGGCGGCCAGCCGCTGCTGACCGTGCCGCTGGGCCCCGGCACGGCGGGCGGCGGCGTGGTCGAGACGCGCATCCCGTCCGGGCTGTTCGCGCCCCGGCAGGCCACCCGCCTCCAGGTCCGGTTCGCCCTGGCCGGCCCGGCCGCCACGCTGTACGGCCGGATCGACGGCCAGACGATGCTGCACTACGAGCTGGCCCCCGCGCCGACCGGCCTGCCCGACCTGGAGAGGTACCCGTACTCCCTGCTGGCGACCGGCGCCTCGAGCCCCGGGCTGGGGCTCGTGCTGCCGTCCGCGCCCGCCCCGCGGGACCTGGCGGCGGCGTTCCGCGTGCTCGGCGACCTGGGCCGGCGCGCCGCCTCGCAGCACGTGCGGCCGACGGTCGTGACCGCGGACCAGACGAAGTGGCTGGCCGGCGGCGGCCAGAGCGCGCTGCTGGTCGGCACGCTGGCGGCGCTGCCCCCCGCCCAGCCGATCCTGCAGGCGGCCGGCTGGAAGCCGGTGGGCGCCGGCTGGGCGGCCCCGGACGGCCGGGCGCTCGGGCCCGACCAGGGCCTGGTCCTGGCGGCCGTCTCGCCGTGGGACCACCGCAGCGCCCTCGTGCTGGTCACCGGCGTCACGCCGGCGGCGGTGGACCGGGCCACGGCGGCGCTCGTCAGCGGCGGCGGGGCGCTGGCCGGCCAGTACGTGATCGTCTCGTCGGCGTCCACGGCCACGACCACAGGGCCGCCCCGGGCGATCCAGGTGAACGTCCTCAGCCCGCGCGACCTGGCCTCGTTCGGCGCCGGCCGCTACCGGGCGACGGTCGGCTTCACCGCGCCGGCCGTGGATCCCGGGGACACGGCCGTGATGGAGCTGGACGTGCCGGCCCTGGGCTCGGCGGTCTCGTCGGCCAGCGTGGAGGCGAACGTCAACGGGAGCTGGGTGGCGGCGACCGACCTCGACGCGACCGGCGCCCGGTCGAGCCGGCTGGTGGCGAGCTTCCCCGGCCGCATCCTGCGCCCGGGTCGCAACTCGCTGTCACTGGAGTTCCACATCGCCGGCTCGAACGGGCCGATCCCGCCGGTCGAGGGGCCGTTCACCACCGGCGGGGCCGACCAGGCGACGGCGGCGCTGTCGCTGCCCGACCCGCTGCCCACCGCCGGCGACCTGCGCCTGCTGCCGTTCCCGTTCCTGGAGGCCGGCCGCCCGCTCGAGATGGTGCTGGCCGACGGAACGCCGAGCACCCTCGGGGCGGCCGCGCAGGCCATGGTCGCGCTGGGCAGCCGCTCGACGCAGCCGCCCCCGAGCCTGGACGTGACGTTCGCGAACGCCTGGGACGGCTCCGGCGACGAGGACATCCTGGTCATCGGCCGGCCGCCCGCGAACAGCGCCCTCGACGGGATCGGGGCCCGGCTCCCGGTCGTGTTCGACCGCAGCGGCAACGTGTCGATGCGGGGCCAGGTGAGCGTCGGCAGCTCGGTCGGCGCGGTCGAGGAGCTGCGCACGTTCGACGCCGCGGGCCGCCAGGTGCTCTGGCTGTCCGGGACCGGGCCGGACGTGCTGAACGGCGCCGCGATCGCGCTCTACGACCCCGGGCTGACCGGCAACGCGGCGATGGTGGACGCGACCGGCCACCTGTCCAGCGTCGGCGGCGGCTCCGGGGTGTTCGGCCCGTTCGGCCCCAGCACCGCGCAGGTCGCCGGCGGCCTGGCGGCGCTGCTGATCCTGGCCGTGGTCGGCCTGCAGCTGCTCCGGCCGCGGAGGGCCACGGCGTGAACGCGCCGCCCGTCCGGACCAGGCCCTGCGCAAGGGGGGGCAGGCCCCCCCTTCCGGAACCCCCCCTCTTTCCGACCCACTCGGGCCAAGCCCTTGTTCACGGCACGCCCGGGCTCTCTGTCGGGGGGGTGGTACCGGCGTGAACACGCCGCCCGTCCGGACCAGGTCGTTCGTCATGGTGCTGGTCGGCTGGATGGCACTGGCGTCGGCGGCGGTGGTGGCGCTGAGCGCCCCCGCGCTGGCCGCGTTCGCGGTCCTGGCGATCGGCCTGGTCGCCGTGGCGACGCTGTTCCGCTCCCTGCGCTGGGGCGTCGGGGTGGCGGTGGTGTCGCTGTTCGTGTTCGCGCTGGCCGGCGTGGCCGGGCCGTTCCCGCCCTGGGCGCTGGGCGGCGACGACCTGCTGCGCCTGCTCGGATCGCTGGTCCGGTGGCAGACGCTGGCGCCGGACCTGCTGGCCGCGGTGGCGCTGGCGGGCACGGCCGCGTGCGCCGAGCTGGCGTCGGCGGGCCTGGAATGGGACCTGGTGCTGCGCGGGGTGGGCCGCCGGCGCGAGGTGGAGGACCTGGAGCCCACCGAGAGAGGCAGGAAAGGGACTGGAAGCGTCGCCGGGCCGCAGGCGGAGCGGAGGCCGCGGCCGGTGCGTCATCAGGAGGAAGCATGAAGAGAATCGCGCTCGCGCTGGCGGCGATCCCGCTGCTGCTCGCCGTCGGCGCTGTCCCTGCCAGCGCCGCGCCCACCAACGCGAAGGTCCGCCTCGTGTACCTGTCCCCGGACGACGCGGAAGGCAAGGTGGACCTGTACATCGACGGTCGCAAGGCCCTCGCCGACACGGTGTTCGACTCCCGGACCCCGTATCAGGGCCTCACCACCGGCCAGCACACGTTCGACGTGCGGAAGGCGGGCTCGCCGGCGACGGCCTCCCCCGACGCGACCGTGACCCAGTCCCTCGCGGCCGGCTACTACAGCGTCTTCATCGGCGGCAAGGTCGGCAGCTCGACCTGCCCGATCAAGGCGGTGATCTTCGGCGACAACTTCCCGAGCGCCCCCGCCGGCAAGTTCGCCGCGCGGTTCATCCACATGGCGCCGGAGGTCCCGGGCGTGGACGTGATCCTGAACAACAGCGCCGGGACCGTCCTGTTCAAGAACGTGTCCTGCTTCCAGGGCTCGGACTACTCCACGTTCCCGACGGGCAGCTACCCGGTCGCGCTCGTCGCGACGGGCACGACCAGCCCCCAGCTGTTCCAGACGACGGCCGACGTGCAGACGCCCGGCACGGTCGTCACCCTCGTGGGCGCCGGCGGCGTCAACGAGCCCGTGCAGCTGGTCGCCATCCCCGACGCGACGGCGGCCGGCCAGGAGCCGGTCGGCGGCGCCGGTACCGGTGAGGGCGGAGCCGTCTTCGGCGGCCTGATCCCTCTGGCTCTGATCGCGGGCTCGATGGTCGCATGCGCGCTGCTGCTCCTGTTCGCCCGCCGCTCACCTGCATAGGGGCCGTTCTCGCGGCGCTGTGGCTGGCCGTGGCCAGCTGCGGCGCCGGGGGCGCTCCGCGCGTGTCCACCGGCCACCCGGCCGCCGCGCGG
The DNA here is from genome assembly GCA_005880175.1 of Chloroflexota bacterium. The sequence continues at coordinate 9,695 of VBJR01000165.1, read as the reverse complement.
CCGTCGCCCTCGGCGCCGGTCATGATCCAGACCACGCCGATCACGCGGTCGCTCGACCTGGCGGGGGCACCGCCCGCGCCCGACGTCTCGGGCAGCGGCACCGCGCCGGCGCCGACGCGGCTCGCCATCCCGGCGCTCAAGATCGACGCGTCGGTGGTCCGGCTCGGCCTCAACTCCGACAACACGATCGAGGTGCCGTCGGATCCGAACCAGGTGGGCTGGTACACCAACGGTCCGGCGCCCGGCGAGCAGGGGCCGGCCGTGATCCTCGGCCACCTCGACTCGGTGACCGGCCCGGCGATCTTCTTCCACCTGTCCACGCTGCGGGCGGGGAGCCAGGTCCTGGTGTCCCGCGAGGACGGCTCGACCGCCACGTTCGTCGTCCAGCGGGTGGCCAGCTTCGCGGTGGACTCGTTCCCGACCGAGCAGGTCTACGGGCTGACGACGGACCCGGAGATCCGCCTGATCACGTGCGGCGGCCAGTACAGCTTCGCCCAGCGCCGCTACCTGCAGAACGTCGTCGTGTTCGCGGCCCTGGCGAACTGAGGTGCTATGCTCGCCAGGTTCGAGAGGGGGATGGAAACGGAAACGGCATCGTCGGTGCTCGTCACCGTCCAGGGCCCTGAGCAGCGCGTCGAGCTCCAGCTGCCGTGCGACCGCCCCGTCACGGAGCTGCTGCCGCTCCTGGTGGACGTCTGCGCGGCCAACCACAAGTCGGAGGACGCGCGGTGGGAGCTGGCCGCGCTGGGCGGCCTCGCGTTCGACGGGGCGCGCACGCTGCACGAGGTGGGCGTCATGGACGGCGCGCTGCTTCATCTGCGCGACGCGGCGCTGGTCTTCGAGCCCTGGGACGGCCTGCTGCCGCAGGACCGGACCCGGCTGGTGCTGCCGCCGCGGGTCTCCTTTCTCGACCGGCTGATCGCGGCGACCGGCGCCGTGCTCCGGCCCCAACCGTGGGCGCAGCCGCTGCCGGCGCAGCAGCCGCAGCCCGGCCAGATCGTGAACCCGTCGAGCCTCACGGTCCGCACCGCGCCCGGGCTCACCGACCGCGCCCGACTGTCGTGGCGCTCGACGGACTACCTGTACCGGCTGGACGCGGGCGTGGTCGCGCCCCAGCTGCACCGCTGCGCGACGATCGCCGTGATGTCGCCCAAGGGCGGCGTGGGCAAGACGACCACGACCACGCTGCTGGGCTCGCTGTTCGCCCTGCTCCGCCGGGACCGGATCGTGGCCATCGACACGAACCCGGACTTCGGCTCGCTGGGCCGCCAGCTGGCGCCGGAGCACACGATCTTCGTGGACGACCTGTTCGAGGTGCTGGAGGCGCCGGAGCTGACCGCCACCGCGCTCGACAACCACCTGGGCCGGGCCGCGCACGGGCTGATGGTGCTGCCCGCGCCCACGGACCCTGTGCGCGTCGGCCGGCTCGACGCCAACGCGTACACGCAGGTGGTCCGCCGGCTCCAGCAGATGCTCGGCGTGATCGTGCTCGACACGGGCACGGGCCTGCACGAGCCGGCGGCGCGGGCGGCGATGGCGACGGCGGACCAGGTGGTGCTGGTCTCGGACCTGGAGCCGGCCACCGCGAGCCTGGTGGCGGAGGCGGCGGCCCTGCTGGCGCGGGACGGGCTGCCGACGTGGGTGGTGATGAACAAGTCGGGCATCGCGACGGACCTCGACCTGCGCGCGTTCGGCGCGGCGGTCCCGAACGCCCGGGGCATGATCACGATCCGGAACGATGTCCAGGCGGCCCGCCAGGTGGCCGCGGGCCGGTTCAACTGGCTGGACGCGCCCCCGACCTGGAAGGTGGGCCTGCGAGAACTGGCCGTGGCGCTGGTCGCGGAGTGGCCAGCCCTCGGCATCGCGAACTGAGGGCTACGCCGCCCCCGCGGCGTGCAGGCCGCGCTGCAGCGTGTCCGCCGTCAGCGGCCCGTACACCAGGTCCCGCACCACGTGGTGGGCGTCCAGGAAGAACGTCCCCGGCACGCCTGGCAGCAGGTACGCCTGGTAGAGGTGGCCGTCCCGGTCGTAGCCGGTCGGGAAGCCCACGCCCAGGCCTTTCAGGAAGTCAGGCACCTTCGACGTGTCGTCCTGGGTGTCCATGCCCAGGACCGTGAACCGGCCCCCGGCCGCCTTCGCGCGCTGGGCCAGCAGCGGCATCTCCTCGCGGCACGGCCCGCACCACGAGGCGAAGAAGTTGAGGACGACCGGGCCCTTGATCCGGTCCAGCTCGGCGAAGCCGGGCGCCGGCCGGTCCAGCGCCACCTCCGCCGGCGCCGGCGGCAGCACGGGCGCCGAGCGGAGCTGGAACGAGGCGCGCATCGCGTCGAACGCCGCCTCGTCGGTCGCGAGCGAGGCGGCGGGCCCGGCCAGGGCCAGCACCCAGGCGCGGCCGCCCTCCAGCATCACGATCGCCTCGATGCGCTGCGCCGGCCCCGCCGCCGTGAAGTCGCCCTTGACCCAGCTCGCCGGCCGGCCGGCCAGGCGCGAGTCCGCCATGCTGGCGTGGGGGACGCCGCCGCCGTCCGTCAGCTCGAACATCACCACGCCGGTGGCCGCGTCCAGGTCCGCGGAGCGGGCCTGCTCCACGTGGACCAGCAGCGTGCCCTGGCCGGACGGGTCCGCGAAGCTGACGCCGTCCGCGGCCACCTCGCCGACCCGCTGCCAGCCCGGCGCCAGGCCGAACCGGAACCCCAGCTTGCCGCCGTCGTACGCCGTGTAGCCGGCGGGCAGCGACGGTGGGGGCGGGGACGGCGGTCGGGCCGTGCCGGGGCCGCCGCACGCCAGGGCGGCGGCCGCCGCCGCCAGCGCGGCCACGACGCGGGCGAGGCGGTCCGGCCACGAGGGTGCCATGACCGGTAAAACCTACCGGGTTGGCACTGTTCACCGTCGGGCACTCGACGCGGAGCCTCGACGAGCTGGTCGAGCTGCTCCGCGAGCACGGGACCACGCTCCTGGCTGACGTCCGCACCGCGCCGGGCTCCCGCCGGATGCCGCACTTCGCGAAGGCGGCGCTGGCGGCCGATCTCCCCGCCCGCGACATCGAGTACGCGCACCTGCCCGAGCTGGGCGGCCTGCGCCGGCCCCGGCCGGACTCGCCCAACGCCGGCTGGCACAACGAGAGCTTCCGCGGCTACGCCGACCACATGGCCGACCCCGACTTCGCGGTCGGGCTGGACCGCCTGGTGGCGTGGAGCCGGGACCGCGACGTGGCCGTCATGTGCGCCGAGGCCGTGCCCTGGCGGTGCCACCGCAGCCTGATCGCCGACGCCCTGCTCGCCCGCGGCCTCGCCGTCACGCACGTGCTCGGGCCGGGCCGCACGCAGCCGGCGGCGCTGACGCCGTTCGCCCGCGTGGACGGCGGCCGGATCACCTATCCGGGGCCGGTCCAGGAGCGGCTCACACTCTGAGGACGCGCGGGGCCTCGGGGCTCCGCCCCCGGCCCGACCGGCGCGCGCGCCTCCCCCTCGATAGACTCGCGAGTGAATGGGAAAGAAACGCATCCAGGCGCAGTCGCGGAACCAGCGCCAGGTCCGGCAGGTCCGCCAGGTCCGGCCCAAGAACGTGCCGGCGCCGGCGGCCACCGGCGGCGACCAGCGGAAGCAGCGCCAGCGCTACGTCGAGTCGGGTGGCATGCTCCAGGGCTACGCGCCCGAGACAGTGGTGCGCATCGGCTACATCTCCGGCGCGGTCGCCCTCGCCTGCGTGCTCATCGCGGTGGGGCTGTTCCTGCTCCTGCTGCGGCCGTACGGCTGGTTCGTGGCCACCGTCGCGGGCGTGGTGTGGGCGGCGCCGATCGTGTTCGGACTCAGCTTCCTGGCCCCGGGGTTCCGCCTCGCGCTGCAGGATCGCAAGCTGGAGCCGCGCATGGTCCAGGGCCAGCTCATGGGCGCGAGCGAGGCCAGCACGTCGATCGGCCTGGGCATGCTGATGGTCAAGACCAGGGGCGGCGTCGAGCAGTACCTGGTCACGCCCGAGCGCATGAGCAAGGTGCCGGGCAACCAGGTGAACGTGATCCTGACCGTCACGCCGAAGCTGCGGCACGTGCGCAGCGTGGGCGTGATGGGCCAGCGCATGGTGGGGCGGCCCGAGCAGCCGGTACCCGAGGTGCTCAAGCGCCTCCGCCTGATGCCGATCCTCACGCCGGTGGCTCTGGCCGCGGCCGCGATCATCGGCGTGGACGTCGTCGCGGTCCTGCCGCTGAAGCCCGACCTGCTCCACGGGATCGCCGCGATCGTGGCCGGCGCCGCGCTGGCCGGCGCCGTGTTCGGCGTCTCCCACCTGCTCCAGCGCCGGCTGTACGACGAGGTCCAGGCCCTGATGCCCGGAGGAATGCGATGACCCAGCAACGAGACGTCCCCATCACCGCCGAGGGCCTCGCCCAGGTGCGCCAGGAGCTCGAGGTGCTGGTGGGCACCCGCCGTCCCGAGATCGTGGCCAAGATCAAGGCCGCTCGCGAGCACGGCGACCTGTCCGAGAACTTCGAGTACCACGCCGCGCGCAACGAGCAGTCGTTCATCGAGACGCGCATCCAGGAGCTGGAGGCGATCGTCAAGAACCACGTCATCATCGAGTCCCGGGCCAGCAACGGCCGGGTGGACCTGCTCAGCACGGTCACGTTCGCCGAGGAGGGCGAGCCCGAGGAGACGTACCGGATCGTCGGCTCCACCGAGGCCGACCCGAGCGCCGGCCGGGTCAGCTTCGAGTCCGCGATCGGCAGGGCGCTGATGGGCCACAAGGTCGGCGACGAGGTCGAGGTCCGGACGCCGTCGGGCGGCCGCTACAGCATCCGCATCCTGAAGGTCGAGTAGGGGTGACCCTGGACCGCCTGCGGGCCTGGATGGAGGCCCGGGAGGCCGGAGCCGCCGTCCTGACCGACCCGGTGTCCATCGCGTACCTGACGGGCTTCGCGTCCAACCCGCACGAGCGGCTGATGGCCCTGGTCGTGCGCGGCCCGCGCGCGGTGCTGGTCGTGCCGTCGCTGGAGGCGGACAGCGCGGCGGCGGCCGCCTCCGGGGTGACGGTCAGCGCCTGGCGCGACGGCGAGGACGCGTGGGCGCCGGTCGCGGCCGCCCTGGACGGCGCCGGCGGCACGCTGGCCGTCGAGATGGACCACCTCAGCCTGGCCCGCTGGGAGCGCCTGCGCGGGATCGCGCCGGGGGCCCGGCCGGTGGACGCGGGCGCCGAGGTGCGCCGGCTCCGCGCGCGCAAGACCGCCGCCGAGCTCGCCCGGCTGGAGGAGGCCGCCCGCCTGACGGACGCGGTCACCGAGCGCGCCCTCGAGGAGCTCCAGGCCGGCCGCAGCGAGCTGGAGGTCGCCGCCGCGATCGACCACGCGATCGCGGCGGCCGGCGCCCGGCCCTCGTTCGACACCATCGTCCAGTCGGGCCCGAACTCCGCCCAGCCGCACCTGCGCCCCGGCGACCGGCGGCTGGCCGCCGGCGACCTGGTCCTGCTCGACTTCGGCGCCGCGTCCGGCGGCTACCGGGCCGACACGACGCGCACCCTGGTGATGGGCGAGCCCGACGGCCGGCAGCGCGAGGTCCACGCCCTGGTGCTGGCCGCCCACGACGCCGCCGTGGCGGCGATCCGGCCGGGCGCGACCGTCGGCGGGGTGGACGAGGCGGCCCGCGCCGTGATCCGCGCGGGCGGGCTGGCGGACGCGTTCATCCACCGCGTGGGCCACGGCCTGGGGCTGGAGGCGCACGAGGACCCGAGCCTCGACCCCGGCGGCGACGCCGTGCTCGAGGAGGGCATGGTCGTCACCGTCGAGCCGGGCGTCTACCTGGCCGGCTGGGGCGGCGTCCGGATCGAGGACGACGTGGTCGTGGAGGCGGGCGGCGCCCGCCTCCTCACCCGGGCCGACCGGGCGCTGCGCGTCGCCGGCTGATGCGCCCCTGGCAGGCGTAGGCTTCTCCGCGATGGCAGACGGGCAGGCACAAGCCGCGAACCCGCCGCTCAGGCCGGGGATGCGCCAGACGCGCCAGCGGCAGCAGGTCTGGGAGGTGGTGCAGCGGCTCGGCGGGCACTGCACGGCGGACGAGATCACTGCCGAGCTGCAGCGCGCCCAGCCAGGCTTCCCGCGCAGCACCGTCTACCGCGCGCTGGAGGCGCTGTCCACGTCCGGTGCGCTGCGGGCGGTCCGCCTGGGCGACGGCCCGATCCACTACGAGGTGTCGGGCGAGGACCACCAGCACGCGATCTGCCAGGTCTGCGGCGGCGTCCTCCACATCGAGCACAGCCTGGTCGCCGAGCTGGAGCAGCACTTACAGGAGCTGCACCGCTTCCGACCCGTGCGCACGGACGTCCTCGTCGTCGGCGTGTGCAACGAGTGCGCGCGGGGCCGCCGTCCGGCCCGGCGCCGCGTCCTCGACCACGTGCACTACCAGTAGCCGGTCCCACCCTCTACACTGCGCTCGCGCATCGTCGATCGGACCCGACTGAGGAGGGTGCAGGGACTTGGAGCATCGGATCATCGGCACGACCATGCCCGTCCTGGAGCTGATGCTCCAGCCGGGCGAGCAGGTCTTCGCGGAGTCCGGCGAGCTGGCCTGGATCTCCTGGGCGATCCAGCTCCAGACCGGCACCGCGGTCGGCGGCCAGCAGGGCGGCTTCATGGCGACGCTGGGCCGGGCGCTGGCCGGTGCCACGATCTTCATGACCGAGTACACGGCCGTCGGCGGCGTCGGCATGGCCTCGTTCTGCGCCAGGCTGCCCGGCCAGATCCTGCCGCTGGAGATCCAGCCCGGCCGCGGCTACCTGGTCCACCGCCACGGGTTCATGTGCGCCACCCGCGGCGTGCAGCTCGGGGTCGGCGTCCAGCAGCGGCTCGGCGCCGGCATCTTCGGCGGGACCGGCTTCCGCATGCAGCGGCTGACCGGGCAGGGCATGGCGTTCATCGAGATGCACGGCGAGGTGGTCCAGTACGAGCTGCAGGCCGGCAACACGCTGCGCATCCACCCCGGCCACGTCGCGATGTTCGAGGAGGGCGTGGACTTCAACGTCACGACGATGCCCGGCATCCGGAACGCGCTGTTCGGCGGCGACGGCCTGTTCCTGGCCACGCTGACCGGGCCGGGCCGGATCTGGCTGCAGTCGATGAGCCTGCCCCACCTGGCGCACGCGATCGCGCACTACATGCCCCACCCCGGCGAGGGCGGCGGCCTGGGCGGCCTGCTCACCGGCAGCTGAGCCGTGTGCTAGGGTCACCCCCGCATGGCCCGGCCGGGGACGCAACCGGTGGGCCTTCGTCGTGCATCTCATAGGAGTGATCGCGAAGATGCCCCGCTTCCTCTCCCGTCTCCGACCGGTCGCCCTGGCGCTGGCGCTCGCCTTCGCCGTCCTGCTGCCGAGCACGGCCAGCGCCGCCGGCACGGCCGGAGCCCAGGGCGGCGCCCGGCCGGCCCCGCCCGCCGGGGGCCACGACGTCACCAGGCCGTGGATCACCCAGCAGGTGGCCGGCCAGGTCGCGTCCACCCACGTGGGCGCGCTCCAGCCCCGCCAGGGCGTGATCCCGCTCCGGCCCAAGGTGGCGCGCACCGCCGCGGCCGCGCCCACGGCGCCCGCCGCCAGCCCGACGCTGAACCGCGAGGTCATGGGCTTCGCCAGCGCCGCCAGCCTGGACGACAGCAGCGCCGGGTTCCGGACCTGGGACTTCGCGCTGCTGTCCGACGTCGCGTACTTCGGCGTCAACGTCAACACGGACGGCACGCTGGTGAACGACTCCGGCCTGCAGATCTGGCAGTCCGCCACCGCGAGCAACCTGATCAACGCCGCTCACGCGCAGGGCACCCGCGTCCTCCTGACGCTGATGTTCCTGCCGACGGCCGCGAACAACGGGACCACCTGCCAGGCGCTCGCCGACGCCGCGACGACCACCACGATCAACGCGGTCAAGCCGCTGGTGCAGGGCATCGCGGACGGCATCGACGTCGACTACGAGGCCAGCAACGCGACGTGCCCGGACGGGCAGGCGCTGCGGACGAAGCTGGTCGCGTTCGTCCAGAAGCTTCGGGCCGCGAACCTCGGCTACCTGGTCGTGGACACGTTCGCCAGCTCGGCGGAGGACAGCGGCGGCTTCTTCGACATCCCCAACCTGGCCGGCACGCTCGACGCCTTCTTCGTGATGGCGTACAGCCTGGAGATCAGCAACGGCCCGTGCGCGACCTGCATGGGCCCGACGTCGCCGTTCGACGGCGCCGCGCCGAACTACACGTGGAACGTGACCCGCGCCGCCAACGACTACGCGCCGTGGGCCGGCAAGACGATCATGGGCCTGCCCTACTACGGGGTCGCCGGCTGCGTGAGCGGGCCCAACCCGCCGGCCAACGCGCCCGTGCTGCCGAACGGCGGCGCCCATTACGCGGGCGTGCCGTACACCGTGTTCCCGACGCTCCCCTCCAACCCGGTGATCAGCTCGTTCCAGGAGCACCGGGACGCGCTCGACCCGAACGGCCAGGAGCTGTGGGCCACGTACTTCGACGCGGACCCGTCGCTGAACTGCTGGCGCGAGGCGTACTGGGACGACCAGGTCTCGCTGGTCCGCAAGTACGACCTGGTGAACCAGCGCGGCTTCCGCGGCGCCGGCATCTTCACGCTGGACTTCGGCGGCGGCTCGCCGGAGCTGTGGAACGCCCTGGCGCTGGAGTTCGGGACCACGCCGGCCGTCCAGTCGCTGGGCGGCGGCCTGGCGTCCAGCCCGGCCGTCGCGTCCTGGGCCCAGAACCGCCTGGACGTGTTCGCCCAGGGCCTCGACAGCGCGCTCTGGCACGACTCGTGGAACGGGAGCTCGTGGAGCGGCTGGCAGAGCCTCGGCGGCACGATCACCTCGGCGCCGGCCGCCGTGTCCTGGGGCCCGAACCGGATCGACGTGTTCGCCCGCGGCATCGACGGCGCGCTCTGGCACCTGCCCTTCTCGGGCGGAACCTGGTTCGGCTGGCAGTCGCTGGGCGGCAGCATCACCAGCGCCCCGGCGGTCTCCTCCTGGGCGGCGAACCGCCTCGACACCTTCGTGCGGGGCATCGACGGGGCGCTCTGGCACCAGGCCTGGGACGGCTCCCACTGGTCGGGCTGGCAGGGGCTGGGCGGCCTGCTCTCGGCGGCGCCGGGCGCCGTGTCCTGGGGCCCCAACCGCATCGACGTGTTCGTGCGCGGCATCGACTCCGCGCTGTGGCACATGTTCTGGGACGGCTCCGCCTGGGGCGGCCCGGAGCCGCTGGGCGGCGGTCTGGCCGCGTCGGCGCCGGCGCCCGCGTCCACCGCGTCCGGCCACCTCGACATCCTGATCCCCGGTCTCGACGCCGGGGTCTGGCGCAAGTCGTGGACCGGGACCGCGTGGACCGGCTTCTCGGCGGTCGGCCCCTCGACGGTCTGGCACCTCGGCCCGGCGGCGGTGTCGCAGCCGGGGTCGGGCCATCTGGACGTGTTCGCGGTGGGCCCCGACAACGCCATCTGGCACTTCGTGATCTGACCGGACTTCACGGCCCCTGCCGCCGCGAGGCGGCGGGGGCCGTTCTCCGCGCCTAAGCAGGTAGGCACAAGTTGTGTCCGTAACGCGCGGAGCGCGTGCAGGGAGACGGCGCGGCGGAAGGGGGGCGGCGCAAAAAAGTAGCCTCGTGGGCGCTTCTCACCACGTCCAACGAGGCCACGTCCATTCTTGCGTCCCGCTCACGTCTTTGCCAAGCCCTCCGCCGATG
>VBJR01000281.1 GCA_005880175.1 Chloroflexota bacterium | reverse complement strand
CCCGTACCTGGGGACCCGGGAGTGCATGGCCAGCTTCAGCGACCGCCGGCCGGACGACCACCCCATCCCCGTGGACACAGACCTCGGCCGCATGCTGCTCGACATCGCCTACGCGGGCGACGGATCGGGCCGCGGCGCGCCCCGCTTCTTCTCCGCCCGCCTGCGCCGCGGGGTCCTGCACGTCCCGGACTCCCCCCGCCAGGGCCGGGTCCCGTGCTGATCCACCAGCTGCGGCGCCTCGCGACCGTGCCCGAGGTCGCCGCCGGCATGGCCCCGGAGGGGTACGAGCTGCGGCGGGTGCGCCACGTGATCGATCTCGCCGGCGATGGCCGGCCGCTGGGGGTGACGGACCTGGCCCAGGACGGCCCGGGCGGGGCCCGCGGCGCGCTGCGGCAGGTGCCCGCGGTCATGAGGACCTCGGACGTCGCGCCCACCCTGCTGGCCGACGGGCCCGACTACCTGTTCGGGCTGCCTCCCGGCGGGGACCGGCCGGCGCGGGACGGCCGGGCGCGCCGCTGCCGCGACGCGTTCCTCGGGCTGGTGGCCGACTGCGCGCTCGCGACGGGCAGCCCCGAGGTCGCCGCCGTCGAGCGGTTCCTGCGCTCGGGCCGCGTCCCCCCCGGCATCGATCCCGCCGCGGACGTCATCACGTTCACCGTGGACGGGACCGCGGTGACCGACCTCCCGGAGGTGCGCGGGTTCTGGCGCGACGTGCGTCGAGAGTCGGCCGCGGAGCCCATGGAATGCCTCGTGTGCGGCCGGCGCGCGCCCGTCGCCGCGTCGTGGCCGGTGCCCGTGAAGGGCATCCCGCACGGCCAGAGCGCCGGCACGCAGCTCGTCTCGGCGAGCCGGCGCGCGTTCCAGTCGTACGGGCTCGAGAGCTCGCGCACGTCGCCCACGTGCGTCGAGTGCGCCGCGAGCGCGGCCCGGGCGCTCAACTGGCTGCTGGAGCGACCGGCCCGGTGCCTGCGGCTGGCCCACGGCGTGCTCGTGCAGTGGACCATCGGCCCGGGGCGGCTCGACGTGCTGCCCCTGCTGGCCGAGCCGCGGCCCGCCGCCGTGGCGGCGCTGGAGCGAGCCACGGTGGGCCCGGCGGAGTTCTTCGCGGCCGAGCTGGCGGCGAGCGGGTCTCGCGTCGCCGTCCGCACGTGGATCGAGGACACGGCACCGGCCGTTCGCGACCATCTCGTCCGCTACTTCCGCCGGCTGGCTGTCGTCCGTCCCGACGGATCGCAGCCCCGCCCCGCCGGCCTGCGCGAGCTGCTGCGGGGCGCCGCCCAGGACGGGGACGAGGGGACCGAGCAGCTCGCGCACGACCTGGTGGACGTCGCGCTCACCGGCCGCCGGGTGCCCGCGCGCCTGCTCGCGGCCGTCGTCCGCCGCAGCCGGAACGAACGCCGGGTGACGCCGGCCAGGGCGGCGCTGACCAGGATGGCCCTGCTCGACGGAGCACCGGGCACGCACGAGGAGGTGGCGATGATCCAGCTCGATCCGGAGGAAGGCGACCCCGCCTACCTCTGCGGCAGGCTGCTGGCGGCGCTGGAGGCGGCGGAGCGGGCGGCGCGCGGACGCCTCCAGCAGTCGCTGACCGACCGCTCCTACCGCGCGGTGAGCTGTTCGCCGGCGACCGCGCTCCCGGCGCTGCTGGGCAGCGCCCGCAGCCACCTGACGGCGCTGCGGCGCAGCCGGTGGCCCGCGTACGACGCCATCGAGAGCCGCATCGTGGACATCGCCGGCCGGCTGCCCTCGCGGCTGCCGGCGCGCCTGGCGCTCGAGGAGCAGGCCCGGTTCGGCCTGGGCTACTACCACCAGCGAGCGGCCGACCGGGCGGCCGCGCGACCGCCCGGCTCGACCCCGGCGGCGGAGGAGGAGGAACCGTGAGCGCCGCCAGATGCACCGACGCGACCCGCAGGCACGACTTCAAGCTCGTGTTCGACGTGGTGGACGGCAACCCGAACGGCGATCCGGACGCGTGCAACATGCCCCGGATCGACCCCGAGACGATGCAGGGCCTCGTGACGGACGTCGCGATCAAACGCCGCGTCCGCAACTGGGTCGCCGCCACCAGGGACAGCCAGGCGCCGTGGCGCATCTACGTGCAGAACCACGGCATCGCGCTGAACCGCCTCCACCTGGAGGCGTACGACGCCCTGGCGATCAGACCCACCGGGACGAGGCAGCGACGCCAGGACGTGGACCAGACCCGGCGCTGGATGTGCGAGCAGTTCTACGACATCCGCACGTTCGGGGCGGTGATGACGACCGGGGTCAACTGCGGCCAGGTGCGCGGTCCCGTCCAGCTCGGGATGGCGCGCTCCGTGGACCCGATCGCGGTGCTGGACCTGGCGATCACCCGCGTGGCGGTCACCAGGGAGCACGCCCGCGACGACGAGTCCGGGCCCGACGCCGCCGTCAACGGCAGGACGATCGAGATGGGCCGGAAGCCGTGCGTCCCGTACGGCGTCTACGTGGCGTGCGGGTCGGTGTCGCCGCTGTTCGCCCGCGGCACGGGGTTCGGCGACGGCGACCTGGCGCTCCTCTGGGAAGCGCTGACCCGGACGTGGGACCACGACCGCTCGGCGTCGCGCGGCATCATGTCGTGCCGGGGCCTGTACGTCTTCTCGCACGGCTCGGCGCACGGCGACGCTCCCGCGCACGCACTGCTCCACCGCGTCCAGATCCGGCGCCGGGACGCCGGCGCGGTGGCCCGCCGCTTCGAGGACTACGAGACGCTCGTGGATCGCGCGGGCCTGCACCCGGACGTCGACCTGACCACGCTCGGCGTCTGAGCCGGAGCCGCTCACACCGCAGGAGACGCAACGCATGGCACGGACCCCTCTGCTCACGTGGTTCCAGGGACTCGCCGACGACTGGCCCCCGGCGCTCCCCGAGCCCGGCGCCGGCCTCGTCCCCGTGGCCGCCGGCGCCGCCGCCAGCCGGCCCCGGATCGCCGTGGTCGGCGCCGGCATCGCCGGGCTCACCGCCGCCCTGACGCTGGCGGACGCCGGCCACCAGTCGACGGTGTACGAGGCCGGCGACCGGGTCGGGGGCCGGATGCGCTGCGACTGGGGCGGGCTGATCGAGTCCACCGACACCCTCGCGCTGGCCCGGCGCTTCCAGCTCGTGACCGCCGACGTCGAGCCTGACGGCGCGCTCGACGGCCACCGGTTCCTCGGCGCGTTCTATCCCCGTGGCCTGGCCCTGGACGACTTCGATCCGGTCCGGACCGCGGTGGACCGGGACGTCGCCGCCGCGCCCTTCCCGACGACGTTCGACCGCTTCACGCGGGCCGGGTTCGACCTCGACCAGATGAGCGTCCGGCAGTGGATCGACAGCCGCGTTCCGGGCGGCCACCGCTCCCCGCTGGGCGCGCTCCTGGACGTCGCCTGCGAGATCGAGCTGGCGGCCCCGACCACCGAGCAGAGCGCGTTGAACGTCGTCTACCAGCTGGGCGCGCGGAGCGGCCCCGGCCGGCGGCGGCCGCGGGGCGCCGGCGGCCGGCGACACCACGTCATGGGCGGCAGCGAGCAGCTGCCGCGCGCAATCGCGGCGGCGCTGCCCGCGCGCAGCGTCCGCTGCGGCGCCGCCCTGACCGCCATCGCGCGCCGGCGCGACGGCAGCTACCACCTCCGCTTCCAGCACCGCGACGGACGGTTCGAGGCGGACGCCGACCACGTCGTCCTGGCGGTGCCGTTCTCCGTGCTCCGCAGGCTCGACATCGGGGATGCGGGGTTCGACGGCGTGAAGCTGGCCGGCATCCGGCAGCTCGGCTATGGCAGCGCCAGCACGCTGGAGGCGGGGGCCGGGTGGCAGCTCCGGGAGCGTCTGGAGACCGCGTTCCCCCGGATCACCGGCCTGGGAAGCGGGTCATCCGCGCTCGGCGTCCCGCCGGGCCATGGCGCGTGCTCCTACTGGCGCGTCGGCCAGTGCACGCTGTTCGGCGGCTCGGAGCGCAGGCGGTCCGGCCGCTGCCACTTCGCCGGCGAGCACTGTTCCCTTGACTTCCAGGGCACTGTCGAGGGCGCCGTCAGGGAGGGCGCCCGCGCGGCGAACGAGATCCTGGCCGATCACCGGCGGGGCGCCTTCCCCTGATCGATCGAGTCGGACGGCGACAGACTTGCCGTTCGCTGAGTTTCAATCCTCACCCGGCCACGGAGCGACCCGGGCGCAATGACGTTTCCGCTGCACGTATTCTGATCGGACGGCCGCGGGTTCGCAACTCCTGCCTCACAGACGCACTCGCTATTGCGATACTTATTGCGTTCACGTGGCAGCACACGGTGTACCATTTTCAGCTCTGGTCGTGACCGCTGTCGCCTCTGGCGAACAGCGAGCTTGCATTACTGGCATGCGGGTGTTGGTGCGTCGTCGCGCACGAGGCTTCGGAGATGAGCAAGTTATCCG
>VBJR01000280.1:9053-11333 GCA_005880175.1 Chloroflexota bacterium | reverse complement strand
GTGCTCGTCCGCGCCCCGCCACGCGTCCTCATCGCCCCGATGCGGCTTGACGATGAGGACCGACGCCGGCGAGTAGGCGTTCACCTTCTGCGCCGTGGTGCCGATGACGAACTGGGCGATCCGCGAGTGGCCCTTGTATCCGAGCACGACCAGGTCGGCCCTCACCTCATGCACGAACCGGACCAGGACGTCGGCCGCGTGACCGATCCGGATCTCGTGCTCGAGCGTGGAGCCGTGCTGCCCCGCCACCCGGGCGGCCCGGCGGCCGACCTCGGCGAAGTAGCGGTCCTTCTCCTCCTTGAACTCGTCCACCTCGCCCATGGTGGCGGCGTACCGGGGCAGGCCCTCCTCGACGGAGAGACCGATCAGCCGGGCCTGGAAGCGCCGGGCCAGCTCGGCCGCCTCCGCGACGGCCGCGTAGCCTCCGGGTGATCCATCGACCCCGACGACGATGACCTCGTGCATGGGCGGGTCATCGCATTTTCCGCCCCGGCGCCGTTCCGGTGGCCGCCGTATGGGCCGTCAGGCGGTCCGAGTTCGGGGGCGAGCCGGCCAGCGGCTGGCCAGTCACGAGTGGGCCAGCCACATCGTGACGCCGGCCGCCACCGTGTTGGTGAGCCCATGGGCGAGCATGCCGGGCAGGATGCTGCCCGTCCACTGGCGGACGGCCCCGAGCACGAGGCCGCCGCCGAACGCGGCCAGGATCACCACCCACCACAGGCCGGGCGCGAGGGCGATCAGCGCGAGGTGGGGGAGGAGGAACACCAGCGCCTGGGCGAGGTTTCCCCACCAGGCGCCCAGCCAGCCGAGGAGCCAGCCCGCGATCAGGCCGCGGAAGAACAGCTCCTCGCCGATCGCCGTCGTCCCCATCTCGTAGGCGAACGCCGCCGCCAGCGTTCCCACGCCCGGCGTCTGCCGCGCGTACACGGCCAGCGACGTGTCCGCGGCCGGGTGCGTGAACGCACCGAGCAGGAAGAACCGCGCGATGGCCGCCGTGACGACCGCGGCCACGATCGTGAACGGGATCAGGACCAGGTAGGCGCGGCCCGGGCCGAAGCGCAGCCCGAGCAGGTCGCGGATCGACCGCCACGATCTGCCCCGGGCGTGGATGACCAGCGCGGCGATGCCGACGATGCCGACGAACAGGAAGACGGCCACGTTGAGCTGCATGGCGCGACCGTAGGGAGGCGGCCGCCGGGGCGCATCACTCCGGGGCGGTAGTTCCGGGTTCGTGCCTCCGGGGGACCATCACTCCAGGGAGGTAGTTCCGGCCTCGGGCAGTTGGGGGACCATCATTCCCTCCCGCCACGCGAACACGGCGGCCTGCGTGCGGTCGGTGACGCACAGCTTGCCCAGGATGCTGCTGACGTGCTTCTTGACCGTCTGCTCGCTGATGACCAGGGCGCGGGCGATGGCGCGGTTGTCCCGGCCGGCCGCGATCAGGGCGAGCACCTCGCGCTCGCGCCGGGTGAGGCCGCCGGCCGGCGCGCCGCCGCCGCCCTGGAGCTCGGGCGGGGAGGGCGCGGACGGCAGGGGCGCCGGCGCGCGCGAGCCGAGCGCGGTGAACACCACGCTGGCGACCAGGCCGGCCGGGACCAGGAGGACGGCGGCGACGGCGGTCGTGCCCGCGGAGCTGGCGAGCAGCGCGAGCGGACCCGGCCGGCTCACGACGGCGGCGATGGCGCCGGCCACCGACCCGTCGGGACCGCGGACGGGCCAGGCGGCGGCGAGCGATCCGTCGGGCAGGGCGGCGACGCCGGAGGTGCCGGTCAGCGCCCGCCGGACCAGGGCCTCCGCCGCCGGCGGCAGCGCGCCGCCGCGCGCCGCGACCACCGCCCCCGTGCGGTCGACGACGACCGTCACGCCCTGTTCGCTGACGGAGAAGCTCGCGTTCGGCGTCCGCGAGAGGCGCTCGTCCAGGATCGTGTCGCCGGTGCGGGCGAGCCACGCGCTCGCGCCGGCGGCGTCGGGCGGCTGGCCGGCCAGGTAGGGAACGGCCTCGGGCGCGCGCTGGGCGAGGCCGCGCAGGAGGATGTCGGGGAGGCGCGCGACGACCACCTGGTCGACGGCGAAGCTGCCGAGGAAGACCAGGCCGAGCAGGACGGCGACCGTGACACCGGTGCCCACGAGCGCCTGCCGCAGCCGCGTCCTCCGCACGGCGCCAAGGTATCGCACGCGGGCGCCCACCGAACGGTCAACCGTCTGTCTAGGGTGTCGCGGCCCTCGCGGAGGGATCGCGCCGGCGCGCGCTGACAATCGAGGGTGCAGCGCTGCTCGGTG
>VBJR01000280.1:0-9019 GCA_005880175.1 Chloroflexota bacterium | reverse complement strand
ACGAGCTGGTGGCGCAGAAGATCACGTTCCCGCCGGCCAGCGAGATCAAGCCCGGCGGCGCCCTCGACCCGGCCAAGTTCTCCGCCGAGGCCCGAGAGTACGCCGGGCAGCAGGTGGACACGGGCGAGAAGGCGCAGGTGTACGCGAACGACTTCATCGCCGTCCACCTGGACGCGGTCGCCAACGGCCAGACGTACTCACAGGTGAGCGCGGCGGCGCTGGCCGACCCGACGAACACGACGCTGGCGAACCAGGCGAACACGCTGTTCAGGGGCGAGACCCTGCGCGGCCTGCTCCTGAACGCCTACGGCTGGTCGCAGATCGGCATGTACGCCTTCTTCGCCGCCATCGGCCTGACGATCGCGGCGATCGCGGTGCTCGGCGCGCTGGTGTTCGAGCTGGTCGTGGCGCTGCGGAGGGCGAGCGAACCGGGGCGGGAGCGCGAGCTGGCGTAGCCAGGCCGAGCCCGCCCGTGCGCGCCGGGCCGGGGGCGATCAGATCACGTCCCGCACGCGCAGCACGACGGCGCTCACCGCGACGAACAGGGCCAGGAACGCCGCGATCACCAGGACGGCCTGCGTGGGCCCGACGAGCGCGGCGCCGGCGGTGCTGCCGAAGGAGTTGACCAGCGCCGTGACGTTGGCGCCGGGGAACGCCCGCCGGACATCGTCGAGCGAGCTGGCCGCGGACAGGGTGTTGACGATCAGGCCTTCGACCGCGATCGCATAGACGATGCCCAGGCCGATGGCCAGCGGCGCCTGCCGGAAAAGGACCGCCAGGAGGACGCCCAGCGCGGCCCACAGGCCCATGATCAGCCAGCAGGCCAGGAACGCCTTCACGACGTCCAGAGGCCCCGGCCAGCCTCCGGGCGACCCGTAGATGGCCCCGGTCATTGCCGCCGAAGGCGGTGACGCGGCCCGGCCGCTGCGTGAACACCGTCTTGAGCGTGCCCCAGCCGTACTCGCTGCCCATGGCGAGCACGCCCAGGATGACCGCGATCGCGCTGCCGAACCCGATCCCGGAGAACGTCATCAGCGTGCTCTGCGGGAAGTGGGCGGGCGCCAGGTCCAGCTTCAACGTGTGGATGCCGGTCTGGACCCCCGGCCGGTCCGCGGGCTGGTTGCCGAGGACGACCACCAGCAGGACGAGCAGCGCGTAGCCGAGCGCGAGGAGGACGACGGCGAGCGTCAGGCCCATCGCCCACGTCGCCGGCCGCCGCGTCATCTTCAGCCATTCACCGCGCAAGGAGGCGAGGAGGTCGCTCACGAACCGGGCTCCTGCGTGAGCTGGAGGAAGATCTCCTCCAGCGACTGCTCGTTCGGCCGCAGCTCGCTGACCACCAGGCCCGCCTCGACCAGGGCGGTGTTGATCTCGCCGGCCCGAGTGGGCGGGACGGCGAGCCGGAAGGCCCCGTCCCGCTCGGCGACCGCCGGGGCGCCCACGAGCTCGGCCAGGAGCTCGCGCGCCCTGGCCTTCGGCTCCGCGCGCAGCGTCAGCCCGACCGCGCCCTTCAGCTCGTCGAGCGTGCCCTCGGCGACCATCCGCCCGTGCCGGATCACCCCGACCCGCTGGCAGATCAGCTCGACCTCGTTGAGCAGGTGGCTGGAGAGCAGCACCGTGCGCTCGCCCTGGCCGAGCCCCCGGATCATCTCCCGCATCTCGACCATGCCCTCGGGATCCAGGCCGTTGGACGGCTCGTCGAGGACCAGCAGATCGGGATCCTTGAGCAGCGCCGCGGCGACGCCCAGCCGCTGCTTCATGCCCATCGAGTAGTGGGCGAACTTGTCGCCGCCCCTGGCCAGCAGGCCCACCTCGTCGAGCGCCGCGTCCGCGCGGTCGTCGCCGAGGTGGCACATGCGGGCGACGAACCGGAGGTTGTCGCGGCCGGAGAGATAGGGATAGAAGCCCGGGTTCTCGACCAGGCTCCCGACCCGGGCCAGGCCGGCCGGCGCGCCGGGCGGGGCGCCCGCCACCTCGGCGCTGCCGGACGTGGGCCGGATCAGGCCGACCAGCATCCGCAGGGTCGTCGTCTTCCCGGCGCCGTTGGGGCCCAGGAACCCGTACACCTCGCCGTGGCGCACGTGCAGGTCGAGCCGGTCCACCGCCAGGACCCCGGTGCCGTAGCGCTTGGTCAGGCCATGCGTCTCTACGATGTTGCCAGCTACCATAGTGATATCGTCAAGATAACGTCGTCACGAGCGCCGCGTCAAGGTGGCTTCCCAGTCCGGAGGTTGATATCAGTCTGATAGAATCCGGCCGAGTGCAGGACCGGACTCTGACCGTGATGAGCGGCGCGGATCAGACCGCCGTCGCGATGCCGGCGCCGCGGGTGACGGAACGCCTCGTCCCGGGACTGCCCGGGCTGCTGGTGCTGGCCGTCTGCATCTGCGTGAGCCTCGGCGGCGTGGGGATCCTCGCGGTGAGCCATGGCGTCCTGCGCGCGCCCGGCGTCCTGCTCGTCCTGGCCGCGGTCGCGATGGGGCGCGGCCTGACCCCCGTCGCCCCGGGCGAGGCGCGCGTGCTGCAGCTCTTCGGGGGCTACGCCGGCACCCTCCGCGCGCCGGGCCTGCGCTGGGTCAACCCGCTGACGATCCGGCCCCGCATCTCCACCCGGATCCGCAACCACGAGACCCCGGTGACCAAGGTCAACGACGCCGATGGCAACCCGATCGAGATCGCCGCGGTCGTCGTCTGGCAGGTGGACGACACGGCCCGGGCGGTGTACGAGGTGGACGACCTGGTCCAGTTCGTGGGCATCCAGGCCGAGACGGCGGTCCGGCACCTGGCCAACAGCTACCCGTACGACGCGAACGGGCGCCAGCAGCTCAGCCTGCGGGACAGCGCGAACGAGGTCACCGCCAGGCTGTCGGCCGAGATCGCCGCGAGGGCGGCTGGCGCGGGCGTGCGCATCATCGAGTCCCGGCTGACGCGGCTCGCCTACGCGCCGGAGGTGGCCCAGGCGCTGCTCCGCCGGCAGCAGGCAGACGCCATCGTGGCCGCCCGCCAGCGGATCGTCGAGGGCGCGGTCGGCATGGTGGAGCAGGCCCTGGCGCGGCTGGACGAGCACGACGTGGTCGTGCTGGACGACGAGCGCCGGGCGGCCATGGTGGCGAACCTGCTCGTCACCCTGTGCAGCGATCAGTCGATGCAGCCGGTCGTCAACGTGGGCACGCTGTACCCATGACCACCGAGCGCAAGAGCGTCCTGCTGCGGCTGGATCCCGCCGTCCACGACGCGCTGGCGCGGTGGGCCGCCGAGGAGCTCCGGAGCAGCAACGCGCAGATCGAGTTCCTGCTCCGCCGGGCCCTCGTCGATGCCGGCCGGCTCCCGGAGGCCGCCGCACGGCCGGCCCGGGCGCGCCGGCCGGCCCGGTCCGGGCCCGTCGAGTGGGCCGGCTGATCAGCCTCCGCGCGGGGCCGCGCGGGCGCGCGCCGCTCGGGATCGGTGAGCATGTCGATCATGGCGACCAGAATCGGAGACGCCCTGCACACCCACCCGACGTCCGACGTCCTCGTTCTCGGCGGCGGCTTCGCCGGCGTGTGGGCGGCGGCCACCGCGGCCCACGTGCGCCGGCGGGAGGGTGCCGACCTCGCCATCGCGCTCGTGGCCCCCGGCGACGACCTGGTCATCCGGCCGCGGCTGTACGAGGCCGACCCGGACCGGATGCGGGTGCCGATCGACCGGGTGCTCGAGCCGATCGGCGTGCGGCGCATCGCGGCGACCGTCACCGGCATCGACACCGCCAACCGCACCGTCGCCACGATCGGCCGCGAGGGCCAGCCCGGCACCATCGCGTACCGCCGGCTGGTGCTGGCCACGGGGAGCCGGCTGCGCCGCCCCGACCTGCCCGGCGCGGAGCACCTCTACGACGTGGACACGCTGGGGGCCGCGACCGCGCTGGACTCCCACCTGCGGCAGCTGCGCGAGGGGCCCGGCCGGTTCACGGCGGTGGTCGTCGGGGCGGGCTTCGCCGGCATCGAGGTGGCGACCGAGCTGGCCGGCCGCCTGCGGGAGCGCGCCGCCGAGCACGGGGCGGCGGACGAGGCGCGCGTGGTCCTGGTCGAGCGGAACGACGTGGTGGGGCCGGAGCTCGGCCCGGGTCCGCGCCCGGCGATCCTCGACGCGCTGGCGCAGGTGGGCGTGGACGTCCGGCTGTCCCGGACGCTGGCGTCGGTCAGCCCGGAGGGCGTCCGTCTCGCCGACGGCGCGGAGATCGCGGCCCGGACCGTGGTGTGGACGGCGGGGCTGCAGGCGTCGCCGCTGACGCGCCAGGTGCCGGGCCGTCACGACCCGCTGGGCCGGCTGCACGTGGACGAGTACCTGCGCGTGCCGGAATCACCCGATGTCTTCGCCGCCGGCGACACGGCCGCGGCCGTGGCCGAGCCGGACCGCCTGGTCATGCAGAGCTGCCAGCACGCCACTCCCCTGGGCAAGCACGCCGGCTACAACGCGGCCGCCGACCTGCTCGAGCTGCCCGGCGTCCGGTTCGCCCCCCAGCCCTACGTCACGTGCCTCGACCTGGGCGCCGCCGGCGCGGTGTTCACCCGCGGCTGGGAGCGCGCCGTCCAGTACCGCGGGGCGGAGGGCAAGCAGATGAAGCAGACGATCAACCGCCGGCTGATCTACCCGCCGCTGGACGACGCGGAGGCGATCCTGGCCCGGGCCGGCGACCTGGCCCGGCAGGTCGACTACGGCGCCCGGTGATCGCGACCGGCGCCGGGATCGCCGCTTGACAGCTTTCCGGTACGTTCCCGAAAATCGAGGCTCCGCCGAAATCTCGTCAATCCGCCGAAATATCGGACAAAGGGGGAGCCAGTGATGGGGAGGCTCGACCGATTCTTCCGGCGCCCGGCGCTGCTGCTCGTGCCGCTCGTGATGCTCCTGTCGAGCGAGGTGGGCGCGGTGCGGCAGGAGGCCTTTGCCGCGGGAACCGGGCCCTGCGACATCTACGCGTCGGGGGGCACGCCGTGCGTCGCCGCGCACAGCACGACCCGCGCGCTGTTCGGCGCGTACAGCGGCAGGCTGTACCAGGTCAGACGGGCGTCGGACAACGCGACGACCGACATCGGGACCCTGAGCGCGGGCGGGTTCGCCAACGCCGCGGCGCAGGACTCGTTCTGCGCGGGCACCTCGTGCGTCATCACGGTCATCTACGACCAGACGTCGAGGGGCAACCACCTCACGCAGGCGCCGGCCGGCGGGGCCGCCGGCGGCCCTGACGCGCTCGCCAACGCGAGCATCGCGACCGGCAGCGGGGCACAGGGTGTCTACATGGTCGCCGCGGGCGGCCATGTGAACAGCGGCTGCTGCTTCGACTACGGCAACGCCGAGACCAACGCCCGGGACAACGGCAACGGCCACATGGGTGCCGTGTACTTCGGCACGCTGTGCTGGTTCGGGTTCGTCGTGCCGGGCCAGTGCGTCGGCTCCGGCCCGTGGGTCATGGCCGACCTGGAGAACGGCCTGTTCGCGGGCGCGAACGGCACCAACACCAACAACACGGGCCGGAACAGCACCTTCGTCACCGGCATGGTCAAGATGAACTCGACGACGTACGCGATCAAGGACGCCAACGCGAACTCGGGCGGCCTCAAGACCGACTACAGCGGACCGCTGCCCACCACGAGCGGGTACACGCCCCTGCACCTGGAGGGGGGCATCATCCTGGGCATCGGCGGCGACAACAGCAAGGGCGACGCCGGCTCCTTCTTCGAGGGGGTCATGACGTCCGGCCTGCCCTCGGACGCGACGGAGAACTCCGTCCAGTCCAACATCGTGTCGGTCGGCTACAGCACCACCGTCTCGACGGCCCCGAACCTGCTGACGAACGGGAACATCGAGTCCGGGACGAGCGGGTGGTCGGTGTTCGGCAGCGGCACGCTCGCCGCCAGCACCAGCCAGGTCCACAGCGGCGCCGACTCACTGCTGCTGACCGGCCGGACCGCGTCGTGGAACGGCCCCAGCCAGGACCTGACCTCGAAGCTGACCAACGGCAAGAGCTACACGACGAACGTGTGGATGCGGACGCAGAGCAACGCCCCGACCGGCAAGGTCACGCTGATGCTGACCGCCAACGGGACGACGAACTTCGTCACCCTGGCCCAGGGCGCGGTCAACTCGTCCGGCTGGACGCTGCTGACCGGCACCACCACGGTGTCCTGGAGCGGCGCGCTGTCGTCCGCCAGGTTCTACGTGGAGACGCTGTCCGGCACGGACAACTTCTTCATCGACGACGCGTCGATGCAGTAAGCACCCGGCTCAGGGCCGGCGCAGACCGTCGACCAGCTCGACGGTCTGCGCCGGCAGCGCCGGGAGCACCGCCACGGCCCCGGCCAGGGCGTCGGGGTCCGGTGGGTACCTCGGGTGGGGCACGGCCACGACCAGCAGGCCCGCCCGGGCCGCCGAGCGCAGGCCGTGGCTCGAGTCCTCGATCGCGGCGGACGACCGCGGGTCAACGCCCAGCCGGCGGGCCACCTCCAGGTACACGTCCGGCGCCGGCTTGCCCCGCTCCACCTCCTCGGTGGAGACGCTGGCCGCGAAGTACCGGGCCAGGCCGGCGCGGTCCAGCGTGAGGTCGATCAGCCGCCGCGGCGAGGAGGAGGCCAGGCCCAGGGGCCACCGGGCCGCCATCCGCCGCACCGCGTCCACGGCGCCTTCCATCAGCGGCAGCCGCTCGTCGTACCGCGCCGCCATCCCGCCGATGACCACGCCGGCCACCTCGGCCGGGGACAGCGCGACGCCCAGCTCGCCGCTCAGGTAGCTCGCCCACTCGGACGTGCTCATGCCCATCAGCCGCCGCTGCGTGTCCGGCTGCCAGCGGCCGCCGTGCTCCGCCACGACCGCCCTGCGCACCTCCTCCCACACCGGCTCGGAGTCCACGAGCACGCCGTCGAGGTCGAAGACGACCGCCTCCACCCGAGCAGCGTAGCTACTGGCCGGGCGGCAGCACCATCGCGTACCCGCCCAGCAGCACGCCCTCGCTGACCTGGCGGAACTCGTGCACCACCGCCGCGTCGGCCGGCGCCGTGCGGTCGACGCGCAGGGTCGCGATCGCCGTCGCCAGGCCGGGCAGGGTGAAGGCCGCCAGGACCCGGCCCCAGCCCTGGGGCTCGCCGCCCGAGCGCTGCCGGAGCAGGCCCAGGTCCGCCTCGCTGAACCCGCCCGCGTCCCGGCCGCCCGGCGCGAGGCCCAGCAGCTTGACGCCGGTCCCCGGGTCGGCCGGCTGGACGACCAGGCCGAGCCGCTTCGCGATCGCCGCCGCCGGCGGCTCGTCGATGTGGACGAGCACGTCCACCGGGCTGATGCCGAGGTCCTGTCCCAGCAGGCGATCCGCGTTGTGGACGAACCGGCTGGCGACGAGCAGGCGGGTTGGCGAGGACGGATGCGTTGCGCTGGCCGACCAGGCGGTCCAGCTCGGGCAGGAACGGGTGGGCCGCCGACTCCTGGTCGGACGCGAGCTGGACGACCAGGCACTCGTCGCCGGTGACGGTGTGCCAGGTCGGGCTCTCCAGCACGGCGGAGCCGCCGGGCGCGATCGACAGGGGGGAGGACGAGGCGCCGATCAGCGTGGCCGTGTCGGGCGCGATGCTGGTGGAGGAGGGCGCCCACCAGAACGTCGCGCCCACGCCGGTCGCGGTCGCGGCGCCGATGTTCCGGGCCGTGACCCGGACGGTGGTGTCCGTGTCCGGCGGCACCCGGCCCCAGGCGTCGGTGGACGCCGCCGCGATGTCCGGGGACTCCCAGAACGTGGCGCCGATCAGCAGCGGGCGGCCGCCGGTGTCCATCAGGTCCACGCGCACGAGCAGCTCGGAGGCGGTCACCCCGGCCGCCGCGGCCGTTCGGGGCAGCGCGGCGCGGCCGAACGCGGCGCCGGCGCCAAGGACGAGGCCAGCCTTCAGGACGTCGCGCCGGGCGATCCGTCCTCCGCCGTCCGTGTCGGTCATCGCGGCAACTATGCCCCAGCCGTAGTGGCCGTGGACTAGACGACTACTAGACGAGTTGCCGGCGCGGGACGGCGTGTGAGAATACGCGCGGACCTGCGCGCATGGGGAGTTCAGCCCGCGGTTTCGCCGCCCGCAACGACCGGCTTCGGCGCGCCCGCGAGGAGCGCAACTGGACGCAGGCGCACGTCGCGAAGGCGGTCGGCACGTCCACCGAGACCGTCAGCCGGTGGGAGCTCGGCCGCCAGGCGCCGATCCCGTTCTTCCGGGAGAAGCTCTGCACGCTGTTCGGGGCGGGCCCGCAGGAGCTGGGCCTGATCGCCGACGCCCCGGCCGAGCCCGCCGCCGTCGCGGCCGCCGTGGCCGCGGCCGGCGCCGCTCCGGCGCCCCGCGAGCTGCCCCGGGCGCCGGCGGACTTCACCGGCCGGACCGGCGAGGTGGCGGCGCTCCGCGAGCTGCTCGGGGCCGGTGACGCCAGCCCGGTCGTGATCAGCGCCATCGACGGCATAGGGCGCCACCGCCGGCCTGGCCCCGCTCGACCCGCTGGACGCGCTCGGCCGCATGCTCCGCTCGCTCGGCGGGGAGCCGGCGCCCGTCCCGGGCGGCGTCGAGGAGGCGGCCGCCCGGTTCCGCTCGCTGGCCGCCGGCCGGCGCCTGCTGATCCTCCTGGACAACGCCCGCTGCGCCGAGCAGGTTCGCCCGCTGCTGCCCGGCAGCCTGACGTGCGCGGTGCTGGTCACGAGCCGCCAGGTGCTGGCCACGCTGGAGGGCGTGCGGCCGCTGCACCTGGACGTGCTGCCGGCCGACCAGGCGCTGGAGCTGCTGGGCCGGATCGCCGGGCCCGGGCGGATCGCCGCGGAGCGGGCGGCCGCGACCGACGTCGTCCGCCGCTGCGGGGAGCTGCCGCTGGCCGTCCGGCTGGCGGGCGCCCGGCTCGCGGCGAGGCCGGCGTGGCCGGTCCGCGAGCTGTCGGCACACCTGGCCGACGCCGCCCACCGGCTGGAGGCGCTGAGCGCCGGCGAGATGGCCGTGCGGGCCAGCTTCGACGTCTCGCTGTTCGCGCTGCGGGAGAGCGCCGA
>VBJR01000279.1 GCA_005880175.1 Chloroflexota bacterium | reverse complement strand
TACGCTGCCAGCGTGCGGGTCGCGCTGGCCGGCGTCGGCCGGATGGGCTCGGCGATCGCGGGGCGGCTCCGGGCCGCTGGCCACCGCGTGACGCTGTACGACCCGGCCCTGCCCGAAGCGGAGTCGGCGCCCAGCCTGGCGGCGGCGGCCAGCCGCTCGGTGATCACGTTCCTCTGTCTACCCGATGCGGCGGCTGTGGAGTCGTGTCTCGATGGGCTCACCGAGGCGGCGCCCCCGATCGTCGTGGACCTGACCAGCTCGCTGCCCTCCACCACGCGTCGGATGGCGGCGGCGCTGGCGCCCGTGGGCGTCGAGTTCCTGGACAGCCCGCTGAGCGGCGGTGTGGCCGGGGCCCGGGCGGGCACGCTGACGGCGATGGTCGGGGGCGACGAGGAGCTGCTGGAGCGGGTGCGGCCGGTGCTGGCCGCGTTCGCGACGAACGTGCGCTGGGCCGGGCCGGCGGGGTCGGGGCACGCGACGAAGGCGCTGAACAACGCCCTGTCGGCGGTGGGCCTGATGAGCACGGCGGAGCTGCTGGTGACCGCGGCCCGGCACGGCGCCCCGGAGGCCATGGTCGTGGCGGCGTTCAACGCGGGCCCGGCGCGGAGCCAGAACAGCGAGGTGAAGCTCCCGCGTGACGTCCTGCCGCGCACCTACGCGGCAGGCTTCACCGCGGCGCTGATGGTGAAGGACCTGGCGGTGGCGCTGCGGATCGCGGAGGAGCGTTCGGTGGCGGCGCCGTTCCTGACGGGCCTGCGGGCGGCGTGGGTGGAGGCGGCGGAGGCGATGGGGATGGCGTCCGACTTCACCCGGGTCCATGCCGTGATCGAGGGCCGGGGGGACGGCCGGGGCGCGGGGCCGCTCGACGTGGACGTGCTGTGCCGGGCCCTGGCGAGCGTGCACCTGATCGCGGCGACGGAGGCGCTGCGGGTCGCCGTCGCGGAGGGCCTGGACCGCGAGCGGGTGCTGGGGATCGTGAACACGAGCACGGGCCGCAGCGAGGCGACCCGGTCGAAGCTGGCCGGCCAGGTGGACCGGGCGGCGCTGGCGGCCGCTGCTGAGCTGGCGCGGGCCGCGGGCGTGTGGGCGCCGCTGACGTTCCTGGCCGAGCGGTCGTAGCGGCCGGGCCGCCGGCGCGGCGGTCGCGCCCACGAGCCCGAGTCCTGGACGCTCAGCGGGTGAGGTTCAAGCCCCCGGGCGGCGATCCGCGGACCGGCGCTCGGAACCGAGCGTTCTCGGGGTGCCGATTCGCATGGTGGAAGTTGCATCGGAGCTCGAGATTGGTCAGGCGGTGGTCGCCGCCGTCCACTATTCCGGAGTCGTTTACGTCCATCCCGAGCGCCGCAGCAGCTGGCACATCGACCCCGCAACGCCCACGTTCCCCGTGTACCGGCGCCGCTCGGAATGATCGGCGGCTACACTCCACCTCGCCGATCACCAATCCACCCTACGTCCCGCTCACAGCTCGGCGGCGGCCGCGGCGGCGGCCTCCACGGCGGCAGCCGCGCCGGCCCCTCGTGGTCGCGCTGGCGCTCGTCCCCCTCGTCCTCGCGGCCGTGGCCATCGACCGCGCCTGCGACGGCGCCCCCGCCCCCTCCAGCGCGCGCGCCGCGAGCACCAACGCCCATGCCCAGCAAAGCACGACCAACCCGGGCGCGCAGCCCCCCGCCTACGCCGCCGGCGCCTGCCAGGCCCAGGCGCCCACCGGCCGCGGCCGCAACGAGACCATCTTCGTGGACCCCGGCCACGGCGGCCCCGACCCCGGCGTCCTCGGCCCGGGCCGCACCCACGCGACCGAGTCCCAGGCCGCCCTCGCCGTCGCCACCGCCCTGGCCAGGCAGCTCCGCCAGGACGGCTACCGTGTCGTCCTCTCCCGCACCCGCGACACCTCCGTTCGCCGCTTCGACGCCGGCGAGCTGACCGGCGCCGCCCTCGACTCCGACCAGGTCCGCCAGGACCTCATCGCCCGGGTCCGCTGCGCCAACGACTCCCACGCCGCCGCGCTGCTCTCCATCCACTTCAACGGCTACACCGACCAGACCGCCGGCGGCTCCCAGACCATCTATGACGACGTCCGCCAGTTCGGCGACCGGAACCAGCGGCTGGCCACCACCATCCAGCAGGCCCTCGTCCAGCAGCTCCACCTCGACGACCGGGGCGTCGTCACCGACGACGCGCTCGACGCCCCCACCCTCTCCGACCGGGCCGAGAGCTACGGCCACCTCCTGCTGCTCGGCCCCGCCGAGCCCGGCTGGCTCGCCCAGGGCACCACGATGCCCGGCGCGCTGGTCGAGCCGCTGTTCCTGACGAAGCCTGGCGAGGCGAGCATCGCCACCTCGGCGAGCGGCCAGCGCAAGATCGCGGCCGCCCTCGCGACCGGACTGGAGCGCTACCTGGCACAGTAGCGTTGACGCCAATGGCACGTTCGACGCAGCGACTGACCGCCGGCGTGGATGTCGGGGGCACCAAGATCCAGGCCGTCGTCCTGCGCGCGCAGGAGGTGGCCGGCAGCGCCCGGCTGGAGACGCCGCAGTCTGGTGCGGACGCCGTGATCGCCGCGATCGTGGACTCCGTCAAGGCTTCCATCGCCTCGGCCGGCGCGCGCACGGCCGACCTGGCCGGGATCGGCATCGGCAGCCCCGGCACCGTGGACGGCGCGGCCGGCACGGTCGGCCACTCCCCCAACGTGCCCGGGTTCGAGACCGACCCCGTCTCCGTCGGCCCCGTCGTCGCCAAGGCGCTGGGCGGCGTGGACGTCAAGGTGGACAACGACGTGCGCGTCGCGATCCTCGGCGAGTGGAAGCGCGGCGCCGGCCGGCCGTACAGCGACATGCTCGGCGTGTTCGTCGGCACGGGCGTGGGCGGCGGCCTGGTCCTGGAGGGCGAGCTCCGCGAGGGCCGCGGCGCCGCCGGCGAGATCGGCCACACGACCGTCAAGGACGGCGGCCGCCGCTGCGGCTGCGGCAAGCGCGGCTGCCTGGAGGCGTACGCGGGCCGGGCCCGGATGGAGGTGAAGGCCCGCAGCGAGCATTACGACAAGGGGCGCCCCACCGACCTGTTCAAGTTCATGCGCAAGCGCGGCCGCGACCGCGTCACGAGCGGGACGATCGCGGACGCGCTGGAGCACGGCGACAAGCTCACCACCGACCTGATCGACGAGGCCGTGTGGGCCCTCGGCCTGGCGCTGGCGAACGCCCAGAACCTCCTCGACATGGAGGCGATCATCGTCGGCGGCGGCCTCGGCGACCGCCTCGGCGAGCCGTTCGTCCGCCGGGTGGAGGCGGCGGCCCGGCCCCACCTCCACGTGCCCGAACGGCCGCCGGTGTTCCTGCCGACCGAGTTGGGAGACCTGTCAGGAGCGGTTGGCGCGGCGGTGCTCGCGGACGGCTGACGCCGCACGCTACGCTGCCGGGCATGAGCACCACGACCGGGGCGACCGGCACGGAGCTGTGGGGACTGGGAGCGGTCGAGCTGGCCGCCGCGATCAGGGAGAAGCGGGTGTCGAGCCGGGAGGTGGTGCAGGCGCACCTGGACCGGATCGAGGCGGTGGGACCGCGCGTCAACGCCGTGGTCCGCGTGCTGGGCGACGAGGCGCTCCAGGCGGCCGGCGAGGCCGACCGGCGCCTCGCCAGGGGCGAGGCCGCCGGCCCGCTCCACGGCGTGCCGATCACGGTCAAGGAGAACGTGGACGTGGCCGGCTCGCCGACCACCCAGGGCGTCGTCCCCCTCGCCGATGCGGTCCCGGCCGTCGACGCGCCGGCCGTCGCGCACCTGCGCGCCGCCGGGGCGATCCCGATCGGGCGCACCAACCTGCCCGACTTCGCCCTCCGTTGGCACACCGACAACGCGATGCACGGCGCGACGCGCAACCCGTGGGAGGCGTCGCGGACGCCCGGCGGCTCCAGCGGCGGCGAGGGCGCGGCCCTGGCCACCGGCATGACGCCGCTCGGCCTGGGCAACGACCTGGGCGGATCGCTCCGCTGGCCCGCCCAGTGCAACGGCATCTGCTCGCTCAAGCCGACGTTCGGCCGGATCCCCTCGGCGACCGTCATGGAGCCCGCCGACAGCCCGGTCAGCATCCAGCTGATGGCCGTGCAGGGCCCGATGGCGCGACACGTGGCGGACCTCCGCCAGGCGTTCGAGGTCATGAGCCAGCCCAGCTCGCGCGACCCCTGGTACGTGCCGGTGCCCGTGGCCGGCCCGCCCGCCGGCCCCTCCCGCGTGGCGCTCGTCGTGGACCCCGGCGGCCGCCGCGCCGCCGCCCAGGTCGCGGCCGGCGTGCGGCGCGCGGCCGACGCGCTCCGCGCCGCCGGCTACGAGGTCGAGGAGGTGGACCCGCCGTCGCCGTTCTGCTCGGACGACGCCAACCGGTTCATGGGCCTGTTCATGGAGGGCGTTCCCGCCGTGGAGATGGCCGGCTACATGCAGACGTTCATGACCCGCCAGGCGCTGGCCCGGGCGTGGGCCGAGTTCCAGCGGACGTACCCGCTGGTGCTGGCGCCGATCGCGACCGAGCCGCCGTTCCTGGTCGGCGCCGACCTGACCGCGGATGGCATCCGCACGATCTCGGCCGGGATGGCGATGGTCGTGACGGTGAACCTGCTCGGGCTCCCGTCCGTCGCGGTGCCGGTCGGCGTCGAGGACGGCCTGCCCCAGGCGGTCCAGGTGATCGGCCCGCGGTTCGGCGAGCGCAGCTGCCTCGCGGCGGCCGAGGCGATCGAGGACGCGTGCGGCATCCTGACGCCGATCGACCCCCGCTGAGCCGGATTCCACCGACGGAGGCGGACGTGGCGCCGAGTCGCCGACTGCTCGGTGGAATCCGGCTGAGGCGCGCGCGCCTCAGCGGTAGGCCGGGATGCCGGTGATCGCCTCGCCGATCGCGAGCGTGTGGATCTCGTTCGTGCCCTCATAGGTCACGACCGACTCCAGGTTGTTCATGTGCCGGATCACGGGGTACTCCAGCGTGATCCCGTTGGCGCCCAGGACGCCGCGCGCCTCGCGCGCGACGTCCAGCGCCGCCCGCACGTTGTTCAGCTTGCCCACGCTCACGTGCTGCGGCGCGACGCGGCCCCCGTCCTTCATGCGGCCCAGGTGCAGCGCCAGCAGCGTGCCCTTGCTCACCTCGAGCAGCATCTCGACGAGCTTGCGCTGCGTGAGCTGGAACGAGGCGATCGGCCGCCCGAACTGCTGGCGGGTCTTCGCGTAGTCCAGCGCAGCCTCGTAGCAGGCCCGGGCGGCGCCCATTGCCCCCCAGACGATCCCGAAGCGGGCCTCGTTCAGGCACGACAGGGGCCCGCGCAGGCCGGTCACGCCGGGCAGCGCCGCCGACTCCGGCAGGACCACGTCCTCCAGGATCAGCTCGGACGTCACCGACGCGCGCAGCGACAGCTTGCGGTGGATGTCGCGCGTGCTGAAGCCCTTCGTGCCCTTCGGCACCAGGAAGCCGCGGACGCCCTCGTCCGCCCGGGCCCAGACCACGGCGACGTCCGCGATCCCGCCGTTGGTGATCCACAGCTTGTTGCCGTTCAGCACCCAGTCGTCGCCCCGCCGGCGGGCCGACGTCCGCATCCCCCCGGGGTCGCTGCCGAAGTCCGGCTCGGTCAGGCCGAAGCAGCCGATCGCCTCCCCGCGCGCCATGCGGTGCAGCCACTCCTCCTTCTGCGCCTCGCTGCCGTAGCGCCAGATCGGGAACATGGCCAGCGAGCCCTGCACCGAGACGAAGCTGCGGAAGCCGGAGTCGCCCGCCTCCAGCTCCATGCAGGCGAGGCCGTACGAGACCGCGCTCGCGCCCGCGCAGCCGTAGCCCTGCAGGTGCATGCCGAGCAGGCCGAGCTGCCCGATCTCGGTCGCGACCTCCTTCGGGAACACCGCCCGCTCGAACCACTCGTCGATGCCGGGCAGCACGCGCGTGCGCACGAAGTCGCGGACGGTGTCGCGGATCAGCCGCTCCTCGTCGGACAGGAGCGCGTCCACCTCCAGGAAATCCGAAGGGTTCAGGGCGGCCCGGGTGGCGGTACTCACGGGTTCTATTGTGAAATGGCCGGGGATGGAGGCGATCTTCGAGCCGCGCTCGGTCGCGGTGTACGGCGCGTCACGCGACGAGCGGAAGCTCGGTCACGTCCTCCTCCGCAACGTGACGACGGGCGGCTTCGGCGGCCGCGTCGTCGCCGTCAACCCGGGCGCCGCCGAGGTGCTGGGCCTGCCGGCGGTGCCCGCGCTGGAGGAGCCGGTCGACCTCGCGCTGGTCTCCGTGCCGGCCGCCGCGGCGCAGGCGGCGGTGGCCGACGCGGCCCGGGCCGGCTGCCGGGCCGCGATCGTCCTCGCCTCCGGCTTCGGGGAGACGGGCGAGGCGGGCCGGGCCGTCGAGCAGCGGCTGGCGGCGCTGGCCGGCGAGGCGGGCATGCGCCTGGTCGGGCCCAACTGCATGGGCGTGGTCAGCCGCCACGGGGACGGCTGGCTCAACGGCAGCTATTTCTGGCGCCTGCCCGAGCCCACCCCACGAAATCCGCACCCCCGGGTACCCCCCGCGGAGCGAGGAGGGTGGAGCCCCGCGATTTCGTGGGGACCCCGGGAGCGGCCCGGCGGCGTGAGCCTGGTCAGCCAGAGCGGCGCGTTCGGCGGCATGTTCTTCGCGGAGGCCCGGCGGCGCGGCCTGGGCGTGGCCCGCTTCCTCTCGGTCGGCAACTGCGCCGACGTCACGGAGAGCGACGCGCTGGAGTGGCTGGCCGGTGACGGCGCGACCGCGGTGGTCGGCCTGTTCGTGGAGGCGTTCCAGGACGGCCGCCGGTTCGTCGCGGCCGCGGAGCGCTGCGAGAAGCCGGTCGTGGTGCTGAAGGCGGGCAAGGGTCGCGCCGGCGCCCGGGCCGCCGCGAGCCACACCGGCTCCCTGGCCGGCCGCCACGGCGCCGCGCGGGCGGCGTTCGCCCGCGCCGGCGTGGTCGAGGCGGACACGGCGGACGACTTCTTCGACGCGCTGCAGGCATTGGCGGCGCTGCCCCGCGCCGGCCGCTGCGTCGCGGTCCTGACCATCTCGGGCGGCCCCGCCGTGCTCGCCGCCGACGCGGCCGAGCGGCTGGGCCTCCGGCTGCCCCCGCCCGGGCCGGCCACCGTGCGGCTGGTGCGGGAGCTGGCGCCGCCGTTCGCGGCCGCGGGCAACCCGATCGACCTGACCCCGCAGTGCCCGCCCGAGGGCTTCCCGCCGGCGATCGCGGCCGTGTTCGACGACCCGGCGTTCGACGGCGTGCTCGTGGTCAACTGCGGCCTCGACGTCCCGGAGTTCGGACGGGGCGTGGCCGCGGCCGCGCGGCGGACCGGCAAGCCGGTGGCGGCGTTCGTGCTGGACGTGCCCGCCGTCGAGGCCGAGCTGGCCGCGGCCGGCATCCCGGTGCTCGGCAGCCCCGAACGGGCGGCGGCGGCCTACGCGGCGGTGGCCACCCGGTGAGGTCGCTCACGGAGTGGGAGAGCAAGGCCCTGCTGGGCGACGTGCCCCGGCCCCGCGAGGCCCTGACGCGGACCCGCGCCGAGGCGGTGGCGTTCGCGGCGTCGGTCGGGGGGCCGGTCGTGGCGAAGGCGTCCGGTATCGTGCACAAGACGGAGCACCACGGCGTGCGCGTGGGCGCCGACGTGGCCGCGGTCTGGGACCAGCTCGCCGCGCTGGGCGACGGCACGGTACTCGTCGCCGAGCGGCTGCACGGCGAGCTGGAGCTGATCGCCGGCGGCGTGCGCGACCCCCAGTTCGGGCCGATCGTGTCGATCGGCCTGGGCGGCGTCGCTGCCGAGGTGCTCCAGGACGTGGCGTTCCTGCTCGCCCCCACCGCGCGGGGCGAGCTGGACAGCGCCATCGCCCGGCTGCGCTCCGCGCCGCTGTTCGACGGTCACCGGGGCCGGCCGCCGGTTGACCGCGGGCAGCTCCAGCGCATCCTGGACGCGATCGGCGGCCTGCTGGTCGGCGACCCGGACGTCGTCGAGGTGGACGTCAACCCGGTCCTGGTCGCCGGCGGCTGTCCGTTCGTCGTGGACGCGCTGGCAGGCTGTGTGACGGGGATTTCTTGCAGGATCGTAACCCAAGCCGTTATAGGCTGAATAGAGAACCGTGCTTCAGGGGGTGTTGTCAGTAGTCCCGCGTGAACATGCGGCCGGGGCGCCAACACCAGGCCGGCTGGCAAACAGTGAGAAAACTCTCATCGCGTGTCACGCACACGGGACGTGGGACCAGGAGCAATGCACGTGACGGACGAACGCCATCGACCGCCGCGCGCCGCTCGGCGGGGAATGCTGATCAGCAAGCTGCGACCGACGACGGTGCGGAGTCATGAGGTCCCGGCCCGCCTCGAGGACGCGGTCCGCCCTCGCTTCGGCTGCCTGACGCTCCTGCACGCGGGCGCCGGCTACGGCAAGACGACCGTGCTGGCGGCTGGCCACCGACCCGACTGGACGTGGTACAACCTCGACGCCACCGACCGGGAGCCCGCCAACCTGGCGCAGCGCATGGGCCAGGCGCTCCGCGTGGACCAGCCCGCGCCCGATCCGTCCGCGCCGGCCGAGGTGCTGGCGCTGGAGCTGGCGCAGCGGCTGCAGGGCCGGACCGTCACCGTGACGCTCGACCGCTGCGAGCAGCTCGGCGAGGCCGTCGAGGCCGGTCGCTTTCTCAGCGAGCTGCTGCTGGCCGCGCCGGCGCTGGCCCTGCGGGTGGCCACGCGGACGCGGCCGTCGCTGCCGCTGGAGCGGCTGCGCCTGGAGGGCCGGCTCGTCGAGGTGGGGCCGGCCGACCTGCGGCTGAACCGCTCCGAGATCGCCGCCGTGCTGGCCCGGAGCTGGGGCCGCCAGCCTCTGCCCGCGGAGCTGGACTTCGCCGACACGATGCTGGGCGGCTGGCCCGCGGCGCTGCAGCTGTGGCAGGGCGGCATGGGCGACCAGGCCGACCTGCTGGGCCCGCTCCAGCCCGGGCAGCCGCTGCACGAGTACCTCCACGAGGAGGTGTTCGGGACGCTGCCGGAGGAGGTCATGGACCAGGTGAGCCGCGACTGGCGCTGGCTGCTCGGCCGCGGCCCGCTCATCAAGCGGGCCTCGAACGCCAGCCGGCGCCAGGTGGCGGACCGGTTCGTGCGCGACCGCGTGGCGGTCGTGCCGGGCCGGTACGGCTGGCGGGTCCACCCGCTGGTCGCCGCCTTCGCGAGCATGCACACGTCGCGCGGCAGCGCCGCGGCCGTCATCCGCGCCGGCCGCGAGGCCGAAGTGCAGGCGGCCCCGCCGGAGCCGGAGCGCCAGGGAGGCGGGTCCTCGTGCCTGACGATCCGGACGTTCGGCGGCCTCAGCGCGACCACCGGGGACAGCCTGGTCACCGACACCTCGTGGCCTGCCGCCGCGCGGCGCCTGCTGGAGCTGCTGCTCAGCCTGCCGGGCTACCGCACGACCGCCCACGAGGCCGCCCAGATGCTGTGGCCCAGCCATCAGCCGCGCGCGGCGCGCAACTCGTTCAACGTGGCGCTGCACGGGCTGCGGCGGGCGCTGGAGCCGGACCTGACGGACGGGTCGCGCTCCCGCTACGTGGTCCGCGAGGGCCGGCTCTACCGCCTGTGCGTGGAGCGGATGACGTGCGACGTGGAGGACTTCACGCGGCTGGCCCGGCAGACGTCGGCGCCGGTGGACGAGTCCGTCGCCCGCCGCCTCGCCGGCGCCGTGGACCTGCACACGGGCGACTACCTGGCCGGCTGCGACGAGCCGTTCGCGGAGCGGCGGCGCGCCCAGGTCCGGTCGCTGCTGCTGGCCACGCTGGAGGACCTGGCCCGCTGGTACACGAGCTCGGGTCGGCGGGACCTGGCGGTGCCGGCGCTCAAGCGGCTGGTGGCGCTGGAGCCGGGCCGGCGCGAGGCCTGGGAGCGGCTGCTGGAGCTGCACGAGGCTCCGGAGGAGGCGAGCCAGCTCGCCTCGACGGGGTAAGCGGCTCAGGTCGCCGCCCAGCGATGGGGCGCCCGGAGGGCGCCGGCCAGGCCCGGGTCCGCGATCGCCCGCGCTTCCGGCCACGTGAACCAGCGCACGTCGGGGCTCTCGCCGGGCGCCGGCTCGGGGTCGCCGTCGGCCGCCAGCAGCAGGTAGCGCAGGTCCAGGTGCACGTGGCCCAGCGGCGCCCGGTGGACGTCGACGTGGCCCAGCCGCGGGCCGGCGGCCGGGTGGCGCAGGTCCAGGCCCGTCTCCTCGCCCCCCTCGCGGCGAGCCGCCTGCCAGGGCGTCTCGCCCGGCTCCAGGTGGCCGCCCGGCTGGAGCCAGATGCCCATGCGCTTGTGCCGGTGCAGGACGATCCCGCGGCGGCCGACCACGATCGCCGAGCCGGTGACGTGGGTGGGGCCGGACAGCCGCGCGAACGGGCCCGGCAGGCGGCGCACGGCGTCGAGCAGCAGGAGCCGCGAGCGGCGCTCGCGCAGGTCCACCGGGGCCGGCATCCCCAGCACCTGGTCGCGCACCAGATCGCGCAACCCCTGTTGGCATGCCATCCTGCCGCTGTACCATACCCGCCGCGTGGAGGACGCTCGTCAACGGGAGTACCGTCCCGGCTCCGCCGAGGATTTCGACCGCCTGTACGGGGAGACGTACCGGCGTCTCCTGGGCACCCTGATCGCGGTGCTGCGCGACCGGGCGGCGGCGGAGGACTGCGCGCAGGAGACATACCTGCGGGCGTTCCAGGCATGGGCTCGCTGGCGGCCCGACGCGCCCGTGGAGGCGTGGCTGCACCGGATCGCGATCAACGTCGCGGTCTCCCACCGGCGCCGCGAGCGCCTGCGCGAGGCCGGCGAGGTGATCCGGCGGCTGGGCGTGCCGGCCGCGCCCGACCCGACCGAGACGTCCACGTCGGAGCTGCTCCGCGAGCTGCGCGCCCTGCCGCCCAAGCAGGCGGCCGCGCTGGTCCTGCGCCACGTCCACGGCTACACGAACCGCGAGATCGCGCACGCGCTCGGCGTCCCCGAGCGGACGGTCGCGTCGCGGCTGGCGGCGGCCCGAGCCCGGCTGCAGGATCGGCTGGGCTGGATGCGCGTGCCGGGTACTTGGCTTCCCGGCAGCGTTGCCTCTGACAAATGAGCCGCGAGGACCCGGTGGGCGACTTCGAGCGCTGGCTGGATCGAGAGCTGCCGGTCGCGATCGCGACCG
>VBJR01000278.1:3494-7894 GCA_005880175.1 Chloroflexota bacterium | reverse complement strand
TCGGCGGCCCGGACGGTCGCCTCGACGAGGAGGAGCGCGAGTCGGACCTCGCGTACGTGCGCACCGCGCTGGCGGGCGTGGGCGCCGAGCTCTCGATCGACCCGGACGGGCAGCGCGTGCTGCGGCAGATCCAGGGCGAGCTCGACCGGCGGGCGGCGGGCGTCACCCAGAACGCGGTGATGGAGCGCGCCGTCCGCGACGCCGACCTGCAGGCCAAGCTCGTGTCGATCGAGATGGCCGACGAGCGGGCCGCGGTCCTGGCCGCGCTGCAGAAGGGCTGGGGCACGTACTCGAAGTTCTCGCAGCTGCTGGAGGCCGGGGTCGGGGTGGCGGCCAAGAACGAGATGGTCGCCCGGGTCCTGAAGGACACGCATACCGGCCTGGACACCGCGAGCAAGCTGGCGAAGGCCCTCGACCCCGAGTCCTACCGCACGGCGGTGAAGGAGGCCCGGGAGTGGTGCGAGGCGCACCACGTCGGCGCCGGGATGGGCACGGTCCGGGCCGTAGCGCTGGAGGGCGAGCTCGTCGAGCTGACGCTGGGCACGGCGAACAAGGTCGCCAGCACGCTGTCGCAGGTCGCGCTCTGGGCGCTCAAGCCGAGCGGGACGGCCCTGGAGGAGCTCGAGGAGCTGGCCAAGGCGGGCGAGCTCGTGGGCTCCGGCGGCAAGGCGGCCGTCCGCATCGCGCACGTCATGGAGAAGCTGGAGAAGTTCGAGACCGCCCTCAACGTCGTCGCGGTCGCCGCCGGGGTCGCCAAGCTCATCACGGCCGACAGCACGGCCGAGCGGGTGGACGCCGGCGTGTCGGTCAGCACCGGCGCGCTCGGGATCGCGGCGAAGGTCACCGGGCGGGCCGCGCTGGGCTCGGCGGCCAGCTCCGTGCTCATGACGTGGGAGATGGTCAAGTTCTTCGGCGAGATGGGCGCCGGCGCGACCGAGGGGTCGATGTACGGCGGGCTGCGCCAGGAGCTGACCGACATGCGCCCCGTCATGGACCGGGTGGCGCTCGCGATGGTGCCGCTGGACCGGGCGCTGGAGGAGCAGGACCGCCGGTTCGGCCAGGTGATGGCGTCGGCCGACAAGTCGGGCGCCGAGGAGGCGGTGGCCACGTTCGCGTACCGCCTGCAGAAGGCGCTCCAGGAGGCCGACCACCGCTGGCAGGGCAGCCACATCGCGGCCCTGGCCCGCTACTACCCCAGGGACGTCCAGGTCGCGGTGGGGCAGGCGCTGCAGCCGGACTACCCGGCGTCCGTCCTGCTCCAGTCGGGCACCGAGTTCATGGGCGCGATGGCCGACGCGTACCACCACCTGCCCGACATCGTGATCGACATGATGGTGGACCAGGGCCTGATGGACCCGGAGCACGCCGAGCGCGAGCGGAAGAAGCTGGCCGAGAAGCGCAAGGAGGGGGCCGGCAAGGAGGGGGGCGGCAAGGCGGAGTGACGCTCCGCTGGACGAGGCGTCAGCCGGCGGCCAGGCCGCGCCGTGGCCGCGCCACCGTGCCGCATGGCCCGCCGATGCACAACCCCACCTGTTGATTCGGTGCTTCTGGTGTCAGAAGCACGTCTCGACTGTCATCGAAGCGTCGTTCTGCTGGCAGAAGCACCGAATTCCGGCGGGAACCCCGGTGGACGCTCGGGTCATCTCATCGGGCGTGCGCACCGATGGCCCGCTTCTCACCCGCCGCGGACTGGTCTGCGGCGCCTGGTCGTGCCTGCTGACCGCCCAGGCGTTCGCGGCCGGGGTCTTCACCAACCGGGCCGATCCGGGCCTGGGCGGCCTGTTCAACGACTTCGCCGACTACTGGGCCGCCGCCCGCATCCTCGACCTCGGCGGCGACCCCTACGACAAGCACCTGCTCGGTCAGGTCCTCCAGCAGAACGGCCTCCACACCCTGGTCGGCACCGGGTACTCCTACCCCCTCCTGCTCGCCGAGCTGCTCCGTCCCCTCGGCCTGCTGCCGGCCCCGGCGGCCGCGGCCCTGTTCACCGCCGGCAGCCTCGCCTGCCTGGGGCTTGCCGTCGCGCTCCTGCTGTCCCCGCTACGCACCGCCTCGCGCTGGCAGCTCCTGGCGCTGGCCACCGCGGCCGGCACCTACGCGCCCGCCGGCGGCTCGCTGTACATGGGCCAGGTCAACCTGTACCTCCTCCCGCTGCTCGCGCTGGCCCTTCGCGGCACCGCGCGGCCGGCCGGGCTGGCCGTGGCGGCCGCCGTGAAGCTGTTCCCCGCCGCAACCGCGCTGGCGTTCCTGGCCGAGGGCCGGCGCGGGCTGCGGCCGCTGCTCGTGACCCTCGCGGTGACCCTGGGCCTGGTCCTCGGCCCCAACCTGGTCACCGGCCACTGGTCGTACGGCGGCAGCCTGGTCGAGATGTTCGGGACCGACCCGTACTGGACCAACCAGTCGCTCAACGGCTGGCTGAGCCGCGTCCTGCCCGCGGCGGCGCCGGTGACCCCGCTGATGGTCGCGCTCGCGTCCGCCCTCGGCGCGCTGGCCGTCGCCGTCGCGGCCCGTCAGCGCGGGTCCTGGCCGGGCGCGTTCGCCGTGCTCCTCTGCTACGCCGTCGTGGCCGCGCCCAAGAACTCGCTCTGGAACTTCGCCCCCCTGCTCGTGGTCATGGCGTACACGTGGACCCTGGTGCGGCACCAGCCCAGGGCCGTCGCGGTGCTGGCCGCGGCCTGGGCGCTCGCCGACGCCACGGGCCCGGCCATCTGGCTGGCCGGCAGCGCCGGCGTCCATACGCCCTGGCTGACCAGCCTGCCGCTGTACGGCGGCCTGCTCCTCGGCGGCCTCCTGTCGTGGGCGCTGCTGCGGGCGCCCCGCGCCGAGCCCGATGATGTCGCCCATGGCAGAGCTGGACCTGGTGATCCGCGGCGCGGAGATCGTCAACGCGAGTGGCTCGGAGCGAGCTGACGTCGGCATCGGC
Source organism: Chloroflexota bacterium (assembly GCA_005880175.1). The sequence continues at coordinate 4,971 of VBJR01000278.1, read as the reverse complement.
GGCGGGGTGATCGAGCAGGTCGGCGGCGACCTCCGCGGCCGGCGGGAGATCGACGCCGCCGGCCTGCTCCTCCTCCCCGGCGCCATCGACGCCCACGTCCACCTCTCCTCCCCGCCGGGCGCCCCCGCGGCCGGCCCGCGCTGGGTGGACGACTTCGCCAGCGGCTCCCGGGCGGCGCTGGCCGGCGGCGTCACGACCATCGGCAACATGACGTTCCTGGGCCCCGGGGAGCGGCCGCTCGACGGCCTGGCCCGCGACCAGGCGGCAGCGGCGGACCAGGCGATCGCCGACTACTTCTGCCACCCGGTGATCTCGGACCCGGCCGCGGCGCTGGAGGACATCCCGCGCCTGCTCGACGCCGGGTGCGGCACGATCAAGTGCTTCCTGTCGTTTGGCTTCGACGCCCGCGCGGCCGCGTACGTCAGGGCCATCGACCTGGCCGGCCGATCGGGCCTGCTGACGATGCTGCACTGCGAGGACGAGGCGCTCCTGGCCCGGGGGGTGGACCGGCTGGTGGCGGCCGGGCGCACGTCCCTGCGCGACTACGCGGAGAGCCGGCCGGTCGTCGCCGAGGTGCTCGCCACGCAGCGGGCGGTGGCGATCGCCGAGGCCACCGGCGCGCCCGTCTACGTCGTCCACCTGTCGTCGGCGCGGGCGCTCGACGTCTGCGCCGAGGCCCAGGCGCGCGGCCTGCCCGTCCACGTCGAGACGCGGCCGCTGTACCTGCACCTGACCGCGGAGCGGCTGCTGGAGCCGGACGGCGCCAAGTACGTCGGCCAGCCGCCGCCGCGCGAGGCGGCGGACGTCGAGGCGCTCTGGGCCGGCATCCGCGACGGCGTCGTGCAGACCGTGTGCACGGACCACGCGCCGTGGTCGCTCGAGGCCAAGCTCGACCCCGCCCTCTCGATCACCCGGCTCCGGCCCGGCGTCGAGAACCTCCAGACGCTGGTGCCGATGCTCTGGTCGGAGGGCGTGCGCGCCGGCCGCATCTCGCGCCAGCGGTTCGTCGAGGTGACGTCGGCGAACGCGGCCCGGCTGTTCGGCCTCCATCCCCGCAAGGGCGCGATCGCCGCGGGCAGCGACGCGGACCTGGTCGTGTTCGACCCCGAGCTGACGAGGACGATCACGCGGGACATGGTCGAGTCGAACGCCGGCCACTCGGTGTACGAGGGCTGGACGGTCACCGGCTGGCCGGTCCTCGCCCTGCGCCGGGGCGAGGTGGTCTTCGAGGCCGGCCGGGTGACCGGCCAGCCGGGCAGCGGCCGGCTGGCCAGGCGAGGGCCGGCGGGGCGCCCCTGACCTCCGGCCCTACGCGCCCTGCGACCCCGCCGCTGGCGGTCCCGCGTCCAGGTCGAGCGCCCGGCCGCCGTCCACCAGCAGCGCGTGCGGCGCCGCTGCCGGGTCCGCCGTCACCTCGAGCGCCATCTCCTGGCCGCCCGGCCGCGCGGCCAGCGGGATCCCGTGGCCGGCGCCCGCC
>VBJR01000278.1:0-3443 GCA_005880175.1 Chloroflexota bacterium | reverse complement strand
AAGCCGGTGACCAGCCCGGCCACGTGCCCGACCACCTCGCCGCTGCCCAGGTCCCGGATGCTGGCCGTCCCCCGCTCCGGGTCGTTCTCGGCCAGGTAGCGCGCGTCCGCCGACAGCACCGGCGCCACGGGCGGCAGCCCGTCGTCGTACGCGACCCGGGCGACCACGCGGCCCGTGCCGAGGGCGATCACCGCCGCCGCGTCCACGACCGGCGGAGTGGGCTGGTGGAGCGCCACCAGCCGGCCCGACCCGGCCGCGCAGCCGCCCAGCGTCCAGCCCGCCGCGAGGCCGTCGAGCCCGGCGACCGCCGCGGTCGCGCTCCGGGGCCGGCCCGGGTCGCGGAGGTCCGTCGTGACGACCCGCAGCCCGTCACCGCCCGCGACCAGCGCGCAGGCGACCCGGGCACCGTCCGCGGACCACGCGCCGAACGCCGGCAGCCGGGCCACGACCTGGCCCGCGGTGTCGAGGACGTCCGCGCCGCCCGATCCGGTCCGGACGGCCACCAGCGCCCCGTCCGGCGACGCGACCGCGCCGTCCGCTCCGCCCGCGCCGGCGGGCGTGGCGAGCGAGCCCCTGGTGCGCCCGGTCCAGTCCACACGGCGCAGCGGCCCGGCCCCGCCGCCGGCCGGCGGCACGAGGAATGTGGGCGCCCCCGGCGCCTCGCTGCCCAGCGTGGCGTCCCGCGGCGCGGCCGTCGAGGAGCCACCCGCGGGCCACGGGAGCACGCCATCGTCCATCAGCAGCCCGACCACCATCGCCACCGTCAGCGCGCCTCCGGCCACGAGCAGCTGCCAGCCGCCGTCCGGCCGCCGCCGGCGCCGCTCCTCGCCGACGCGCTCCCGCACCCGCCCGGCCAGGTCCGGCCGGGGCGCGATCCGGGTCCGCGCGAACACGTCGCGCACCAGCCGCCGGTCGTCGCGCTCGGGCCCGATCACGGCAGGTGCTCCAGCGACGACGGCAGCGCCGAACGCAGGCGCGCGACCGCCCGGTGCAGGCGCGACTTGACCGTGCCCAGCCGCACGTCGAGGATCCGCGCGATCTCCTCCTGGGGCAGGTCCATCTGGTAGGCCAGGAACAACACGGCGCGCTGCTCCCGGCTCAGCACCCGGAGCGCGCGCTCGAGGTCGATCCGCAGCTCGGCGCCCGCCTCCGGCGACGCCGCCTCGCCCTCGACGTGGTCCGCCAGCAGGTGCGACCGCCACCACCGCGTGCGCATCGTCGCCCGGCACTGGTTGAGGACGATCTTCAGGAACCAGGCGCGGGCCCGGCCCTCGTCCCGCAGCGTCGGGAACGCCCGCCAGGCCCGGACCGCCGCCTCCTGGACCGCGTCCTCGGCCGCCGCGCGGTCGCGGAGGACGGCGCACGCGAGGTCGAACCCGGGGTGCAGCAGCGGCTCCACGAGCCGCTCGAACGCGAGGTCGTCCGCGGCGGGGACGGCCCGTGCGAGCGAATGCTGGGGAATCACGTCAAGAGAGATGCGGCGACCCTACGGAAAGGTTCCGCGTCTTCGGCGCCGGCGTCCGCGCCACCGGAGGATCGCCACGGCCGCCACGGCCAGGAGGACCGCCCCGAGCGGGATCAGCAGCAGGCCCAGCGGCGGCCCCTGCGCCGCCGCCACCGGCTGGATGCCGCGCCCGCCGCCGGGCGTGGAGCCGAGCGCGCCGCTGCCGGTCGCGACCGGCGTGCCGTCCCGCAGCTGGTACTCCCAGTCCACCGTCGTGTACGTCAGCGTCAGCAGCTCGACGCTCTGCTGGTCGCCGCTGGGCGCGTACGTCGCGAACTGGGCGCCGTGGAAGGCGTAGGTCACGTACAGGTAGTCGCGCGAGGGCCCCATCTCGACCTGGGCGCAGTCGAAGTGCATGGCGGCGGCGACCGCCCGCACCAGCGCCGGCGACGAGCCGTCCACGGGCTTCACGAGCGTGACCTCCGTCAGCGGGCCGTCGCCCAGGACCGGCGGCAGCATCGAGGCGGGCGACACCGCGGTCAGGACGATCGCGCCCGCGTGGGGAGCCTCGGTCGCGCTGCCCGGCACGCCGGCCACCTGCAGGAAGCCGCCGGCGCGAGTGGCCTGGGGCACCTTCGTGTCGCACGGCGGCGGCGGGGTGGGCGGCGCCGTGGGGACGGGTGTGGGGGTGGGGGTCGGGACTGGCGTGGGCGTCGGGGCGCGGGTCGGCGCCGGCCGCGGCGTGGGCGTCCGCGGCGGAGTCGGGGTCGGCGTGCGCGTGGGGACGGCCGTGGGCGTCGGCGTCGCCGGCGGGGCGGCGGCCGCGGGCGCGCTCCCCGCGGTGAGCAGTCCGGCGAGCACGACGACGAGCACGCACGCGGCGCGCCGCTTCCCTCCCATGTGCACCGCACATTGTGGCCCTACGGCACGGCGGGTTCCGCGATCATCGCGGTCGCGAGGGGCCGGAACCCCAGCCGGCGGTACACGCGGGCCACCGCCTCGTCCGCCGCCGAGAGGAACACCACCTCGATGCCGCGCCCGAGCGCGTCCCGGACCAGCGCGCTCGTGACCGCGGCGGCCAGGCCGCGACGCCGCGCCGCCGGCAGCGTGCCGACGCCCGCGATCTCGGTGACCGCGCCCACCGGCTGGTGGCTCCCCACCGCCAGCGGCCCGTCGGGGCCGTAGGCCGCGGCCAGCACCGTCAGGCCGCCTCGGAGCCGCTCACGGAGGTCGCGCACGGCGGCGCCGCTCACGGCCGCGACGGCCGCCGGCAGCTCCGCGGGCCCGGTCGCGCCGACCGCCGGGTCCGGCTCGCCGAAGGCCAGGCTGGCGACCGCGCGCAGCGCCGCGAGGTCGGCCTCGCCGGCCGGCACCAGCCGGACCTCGGCTCCGGCCGGGGCCGGCGCGGCGCTCCAGGCGGCCGGATCGAGCGCGAGCAGCGGGTGCTCGTGCACGTGGAGGCCGGCCGCCCGGGCCGCGGCGGCCAGGCTCGGCGTCACCTCGGCCACCCACTCGAACGCCTCGGGCAGGCCCAGCTCCCGCTGGCGGGCGCGCACCGCGTGCACGTGCTCGGCCTCGGCGGGGCCCGGCCAGCCCCGGCGCGGTCGCGCGTAGTACGGCCACCCGGAGCCCCGGTTGACGAACAGGGTCAGCGAGCCGTGCTCCTCGGTCCGGCTGGCGGAGCGAGGCACGGCGTCGTAGTAGTCCTCTATGCGGTCGATCGTGGTACCGGACACCCCTACAATTCTTTCTTGTCGGGAGAATGTAGGGTCCAGCGCTGCCTTCGAACCTGTTGACGCTCGACGCCGTGCCGCTGAAGGGCTGTTGACACCCCCTGATGACACCCTCGTCTCCGGGGTCCCACTCTCGGGTCCTGTCGGTCGCTTGTCGCACCGGACTCGTACTTCTGGTAGGTACCCCGGTTCCCGCGTGATCCGTGTGGTCTCCGACCACTGGTCGAGCCATGCACCGACGGTCCTGGGCGTGCCTTTCCCGCCCG
>VBJR01000164.1 GCA_005880175.1 Chloroflexota bacterium | reverse complement strand
CGTGGACGCCGGTCGCCGAGGCGGGCCGGTGCTCGCATGCCGACGCCGTGCGCGCCGCCCCAAGCGGGGATGTATGGCGGCCGCCGGGCTGGCGGCCCGGACGCGACCGACGGTGGCGAGCCCGCGCCGATTATCTGTCAGGCGGAGGGCGGGTGGGCAGAGGGCTCGTGACGCGGTACCGCCGCGTCACGTCGTCCAGGATGTCGCCGCGTGGGGGATGTCGCGGCGCTCTCGGGCTCAGCTGCCCTCGTCCTCGTCCGGTTCCTCGGCCTGGCGCCTGCGGTCCAGTTCGGCCTCCTTCGCGAGGACGTCCGCCTCGGATGGCTGCCGCCACAGCAGCACCTCGTCCGGTCCGAGCTGCTCTGGGGTCGGCTTCTCCACCTCAAACCCCTGCGTGGGGTCGACCTGGTCAGCCACCTCCCGCAGTTCCTGCTCCTCGCGCTCGCGCTCCCGATCGGCGTCCGTCATGAGTCCCAACCTTACGTCGCTCGAGATCGCCCCGCCGGCCGGTCCCGAAGGGTGCGCGGTCCACAGCGTTGGCCACTGCACCTGGTGACATCACCGCCCGCCGCCATCGCGCTTGCTGCGGCCCGGCGCCGCTTTGCCTCCGTCGTCCCCAGGCTCAGCGCTCCGCGCCCCAGGCCCCTGCGAGCAGGAAACCCCGGATGGCGATCGCCCAGACGAGCACGAGCACCAGCACGAGCAGTAGGACGAGAAGCCATGGGGCGGGTCGCGTCAGGCCGATTACGATACTGACGACGGCCCCAAGGGCCATCGCGATCTGGAGGGCTCGGTAGACGGCGGCCAGGCGGCTGGCGTCGGCCAGCGCTCGCGAGGTGACGATGGTTGCAATCAGACCGACGGCGACGGCCCCGGAGAGCAGCCACGCGCTTGCGACGGGTGTCCTTGGGTCATGGGCATGCTCGACGAGGCTGACCATCCCGGCTCCGGCGGCGGCGATTGACAGAACGATCGGATAGTGACCGAGAATCCAGTTGGCGAGGGCACGGCCGTCACCCTTCGGCAGCCTCCCTCCGACCACGTCGAAGTAGATCCACCAGAAGCCGAAGCCGAGTACCAGCGCGACCATGCCCGTAGAGATCGTCTCGATGTCGCGATCGGCGAGCGAGAGCCCGTTGACGACGCCGAAGACGACCTCGCCCAGGACGACGATCGTGAAGGTCCCGAACCGTTCGACCAGCGAGTCGGTCGGGGCCATGCCGCGGCCCAAGCCAGCACGAGAGCGTCCCATCAGCAGCACCAGCGCGATCCAGCCTATCGCCACGACCGCCCAGACCACGAGTCGAGCCCGCTCGGTCAGGAACGCGCTGGCGACCATCGCCAGGACCGACGCGGCCATCGTGATCACGTAACGGCCGGTGTCGGCCAGCAGCTCGGGGCGATGGGTGACGTCCTGGCGGCGCACCGCGTACCAGAGCAGCGTCATCACGGCGAGGAAGGCAGCGTACGTGAGGGCGAACGCGGTGCCACCTCGATTGCCCGCGTCGCCTGCAAAGACCGCGAGCACCGCAAGGATGCCGATCTGCACGAAGACGAAGGTGCGGGTCCGACCGTCCGAGCGGCCGTGCAGCTCGAGATAGAGGGAGCCGTTCGCCCAGGCGATCCAGGTCAGCGAGAAGACGACCGCGAAGCCGGCGAGGCCCATGAGCGAAATGTCGGCAGCCAGGCTGCGTCCCGCCTGCGAGATGACCGCCACGTAGACCAGGTCGTAGAGGAGCTCGAGCGGACTGACACGGCGGTCGATGATCGCGTCGCCATGCGGACGCGGCGGTCGCCAGAACCACGTCTTGAAGAGTCGGATCGCCCGACCGGTCCCCGGCAGGATGGTGCGCGGCACCAGACGGATGTTATGGCCAGGCCGCCCCGCGCCCGCGCCTCGGGCGCCGGTGCCAGGTGACGCTACTTGCCCGAAGGTGACGCTGCTCCGGCCGGTAGCGTCACCTGGGCCGACCCCGGGTCCCGCCGGCCGCGGGGGGAGGAGTGCTTCATGGCCGCCGACGGCGGCAGCACGCCATCGGGGCGCCGCCCGTGGCGGAGGACGCGTTGGCCACGTTCGGCGTGCCCGGCGCTGCCGCAGGACGTGGTCAGACCATCGGCGCCGATGTCCTATCGGTGGGGCGGGTGGTCGATCCACCGTGACGCGCCTCATCGATATCATGGGTCGAGCGTCGCTGCCGATGGACTCTGCACACTCCGAGCCGAAGCCCTTCGAACACGTGCACGCGCCGAAGTCCGCGCTCTACCGCGGTGTCATGCGGGCCTTTGTCGAAGCCAAGCACCGGTTCCTGGTCCACCTCCGGCCCGAGGACGTGGCCGAGGCGCTCGGGGCCACGGAGAGCGATGCGGTCGAGGCAGCCCTGACGTCGCTGGTCGGGTGGGGCAATCTCCGCGCCGATCCGGACACCAGTCGCGTCACCACCGTGGAGGACTTCTACCGTCCCCGCTACCTGTACCAGCTGACGAGAGAGGGTGAGGCCGCCGAGCTCGCGCTGGATGCCTACGACGCGGCGCTCGGCAGGCGCGGCGAGCTCCAGTCGGTGGCGCTCGAGGACATCCGTCTCCGGCTGCGCAGCCTGCTTCCGCACGCCGACGCCAGCGAGCCCGACGCCGCGGTCGTGCACAGCCTGCTGCGCGAGCTCACCGGCCTGCTGGACGGGCTCGCGGCCAACGCGAGCGCCTTCATGAGCGGCCTCCAGCGCACGATCGACCTCCAGGAGGGCAGCGAGGACGCATTCATCGCCTACAAGGATCGGCTGATCGGCTATCTGGAACGCTTCGTCCGCGACCTGGTCGTCAAGACCGCGGACGTCGCGACCACGCTGGAGCGTCTCGACGGTCCCTCGATGGACCGGCTGCTCGGGCTCGTTGCCGCCCGAGAAGCTGGAGACGTCGCCCCGGGCGCTCACCCGGAGCAGGACGCCGGCGCCTTCGTCGGCAAGCTGGCCGACTGGCGCGCCCGCTGGTCCGGGCTGTGCTCCTGGTTCGTGGGCGACCACGCCCATCCATCCCAGGCCTCGCTGCTCAGGCAGCGCGCCCGCGCCGCCGTCCCCGCGCTGCTGTCCGCGGTGACCGTTCTCGTGGAGCGCCGTGCCGGTCGCAGCGACCGCTCCGCCGACTTCCGCGCCCTCGCCGTCTGGTTCGCCGAGGCGCCGACGGAGGCGTGCGCCCACCGCCTCTGGCGGGTGGCGTTCGGGCTCTCCGCGGCCCGGCACCTCGGCGTGGATGCCGATACGCTGGCGGCGCTGGAACGCCAGACCGTGCCGCCCGCGACGAGCTGGCTGGCGGCGCCGCCGGTGCCCATCAGCGCGCGCCTGCGGGCGACCGGGCAGTACCAGCGGCGCGGGATGGTGGCTCGGATCGTGGATCGTGGCGACGCCAAGCGCCTGCTCGCCCTGCGGCTGGACGCGGAGCGGCGCCAGACGGAGGAGGCCCGCCGCCGTCTGGCCACCGGCCGGGCCGTCAGGCTCTCCGGCCTCGGCGCGCTGGACCGCGACGAGTTCGCGCTGTTCCTCGGTCTGCTCGGCGACGCGCTCTCGGCCGGGCCGCCGGGGATCGACGGCATCCACACGACGACCAGCGACGGGGCGCTGGGGATCCGGCTCGTCCCGACCGGGGACGGCCGTCTGGCGGAGATCGTCACGCCCGACGGGCTCCTGCGCGGCCCGGACCACGTCATCACCATCGTCGACCTGACGGCGGGAGATGGAGACCTGCCGGCCGTCGCGGGGGGTCCCACATGAGTGTCGACCGGCATGCGGTCGGCGACGTCGTCGAGCGCAACGAGGTCGCCGACCGGCAGCGCGCCGCCAGGGCGCTCCTCCGCCACCCGCTGCTCACGCCGGCCGGGCCGGACCCGGCCGCGTTCCTGCTCGTGCGGCGCCACGCTCGGCGGCTCCGCGAGTGGTTCGCAGACCAGGCCGGTTGGACGCTGCAAGTAGAGAGCGGCCTGGCGAGGCTCCGGAAGCTGCCCGCCAGCCTGGAGGACGCGACCCGGCCGGCCATTGCCGAGCGAGCCAACGCTCCGTTCAGCCGCCGCCGGTACGCGCTGCTGTGCCTTGTGCTGGCCGCGCTCGAACGCGCCGACACGCAGGTCACGCTGGGACGGCTCGCGGAGCGCGTGCTCGGGCTCGCCGGCGACCCGGCTCTGGCGGCGGCGGGATTCGCGTTCACGCTCGGCACGCGCGAGGACCGGCTCGACCTGGTCGCGGTCGTCCGGCTCCTGATCACGCTGCGGGTGGTGGCCAGAGTGGCGGGTGACGAGCAGGCGTTCCTGAACGCCACTGGCGACGCGCTGTACGACGTCGACCGCCACGTCCTCGCCGGGCTCCTCGTCGCCCGGCGTGGGCCCTCGCTGGTGAGTTCATCCGACTTCGAAGCCCGGCTCCACGCGCTGGTCGAGGACCTGGTGCCCGACAGCGCCGAGCTGCGCAACCGCGCGCTGCGACAGGCCCTGACCCGTCGCCTGCTCGACGACCCGGTGGTCTACCTGGAGGAGCTGAGCGCGGAGGAGCGGAGCTACCTCACGAGCCAGCGGCCGTTCCTGCTCGGGCGCATCGCGGAGGCCACCGGACTGCTGCCCGAGGTCCGGGCGGAGGGCATCGCACTCCTCGACTCGAGCGGCGAGGCCACCGACCTGCGCATGCCCGAGGAGGGCACGTCGGGCCACGCCGCGCTTCTCCTCGCCGAGCGGCTCGCCGGCACGCTGCGGGAGCAGGGCCAGACGCCAGTGCCGCTCGCCAGCCTGCAGGAGGCGATGGCCGGCTGGATCCAGCAGCATCGCGCGTACTGGCGGAAGGAGACCCGCGAGGCCGGCGCGGAGGTCGGCCTGTGCCGGCTCGCCGTCGGCCGGCTGGAGGCGCTGGGCCTCGTGCGGACGACTTCCGACGGCGTGGTGCCGAGGCCGGCCCTGGCCCGTTTCGACTACAGGCCCCCGACGGTGGCCGCGGCGCAGGAGGAGCTCTGTTGAACGCGCCGGTGCTCCCGACCCCCGCCCGGAACCGGTGGCAGCCGGTGCGGGCCGGACTGGTGGACATGTTCCTCTACGACTACGAGGAGTTCTGGTTCCGCGACGGTCACCTGCTGCTCCGCGGCAACAACGGCACCGGGAAGTCCAAGGTGCTCGCGCTGACGCTCCCCTTCCTGCTGGACGCCGAGCTGGCCGCGACCCGCGTCGAGCCCGACGGGGACCCCGCCAAGCGGATGGAGTGGAACCTGCTGATGGGTGACCGCTACGACGAGCGCCTGGGCTACGCGTGGCTGGAGCTCGGTCGTCTGCTCGATGACGGCGAGCCGGCGTACGTCACCCTCGGCTGCGGGATCAAGGCCGTGAAGGGCCGTGGGGTGGCATCCCGGTGGTTCTTCATGGCGTCGGGCCGGCCCGGTGTGGATTTCTGGCTGGTCGGCGCGCGCGGCGCCGCGCTGACCCGCGAACGGCTGAAGGAGGCGCTCGAGGACCAGGGCCGGGGCCGCGTGTACGACACGGCCGAGGAGTACCGGCGGGCCGTGGATGAGCGTCTGTTCCACCTCGGGCCCGACCGCTACGCCGGCCTGATCAACCTGCTCATTCAGCTCCGGCAGCCGCAGCTCTCGAAGCGACCGGACGCGGAGAAGCTGTCGAAGGCGCTCTCCGAAGCCCTGCGTCCGGTCGACCAGGCGATCCTGGTCGATGTCGCCGAGGCGTTCCACGACCTGGAGCGGCAGCGGGAGGAGCTGCGCGGCCTCCAGGAGACGCGTGTCCAGGTCGAGCGGTTCCTGCAGAGCTACCGTCACTACGCCGGAGTGGTCACCCGCCGCCTGAGCGGGGAGGTGCGCAGCGCGCAATACCAGTTCGAGGACGCGCAACGCGGGCTGGCCGCTGTACGGCAGCAGCTGGAGGGCGCGCGGGACGAGGACGCGAAGGCCGCTCGCGGCCAGGCGGAGACGGCGCTCGAGCTCAGCCGGGCGCGCGGGCGAGCCGGCGAGCTGCGCGACAGCTCGGAGGTGCGAGAGCTGGCGTCCGCCGAGCAGCTCGCGAAGGTGACCGCCCGGCACGCCGTGGACGCTGCCGGTCTGCGTGACGACGCGGCCGACGAGGTGGTGGAGCGGCGCGGGGCGCTGGAGCGGGGCGGCGAGCGGGCGGCCGGCAGCGCGGCCCGCGTCACGGACCTGGCAGGCTCGGCCAGGGCCGCCGCCGTGGATGCCGGAGTGGCCGCCGGCCACGACGACCTGGTGCGCCCGCTGGGCCTGGGGACCGCAGAGCCGGCCGACGAAGGCGCGATCCAGAGCGCGGCTGGCGCCTCGTCGCGTCTGGCACGAGGCCGCCTGGAGGCGATCGCGCACGTGCAGGATCTCGTGGAGCGCGCGGCCACCGCGGCGCGCCGCCTGGAGGAGGCCCGCAGGCGCCTGGGCGAGCTCGTCAGCGAGCGCGACGCGCTGCGTGAGGAGGCAGAGGTCGGCGCCGGTGCCGTCGCCGAGGCCGCGTCAGAACTGCTCCGCGCCTGGCGCGCCTACGCCGGTGGCCTCGTCGAGGTCCCGCTGCCCGACGTGGACGGCCTGCTGGCTGCGCTGGCTCAGTGGGCGGAGGCCATGGACGGCGAGGACCCCGCTCATGCCGTCCTCGAGGAGGCCGCCCGCCGGGCCGCCAACGCCCTGGCCGAGCTCCGTGCTCAGGCGCTGGCGGGCGAACGCGAGCGCGAGGCGGCCCTGGCGCGGTTCGTGGACGAGCGCGAGCGGCTCCTGGCCGGCGAGCACACCGCCCCGCCCGAGCGGTACACGCGCGACGCGCAGGCGCGGACCAGCCGCCCCGGCGCGCCGCTGTGGCAGCTCGTCGACTTCCGCGGACACATGCCGGAGGCCGACCGGGCGGGGCTGGAGGCGGCGCTGGAGGCGTCTGGCGTCCTGGACGCCTGGGTCACCCCGGACGGACGCCTGCTGGACGCCCGCACGCACGACGAGGTCGTGGTGGTCGGTCCGCCCGTGGCCGCCAACCTGGCCGCCGCGCTGGTGGTGGCGGTCGACCGGGCCCATCCGCAGGCGTCGGCGGTCCCCGACTCCACCGTGGAGGCGATCCTGGCCGGCATCGGCCTGGGCGCCGCGACCGCCGACACCTGGATGGAGCCGTCGGGCCGCTGGCGGCTCGGCGTCACGGAGGGTGCCTGGCTGAAGCCGGCCGCGACGTTCATCGGACGCGGCGCCCGGGAGGCGGCCCGGCGCCGGCGTCTGGCCGAGCTGGCCGGTGAGATCGACGCCGCCCAGGCGGAGGTCGCGGAGGCGAAGGCCCGCACCGCGGCGGTCGAGGCCCGGCAGCGCGCCCTGGAGACGGAGCTGCGGCGGGCCCCCGCCGCGCAGCCGCTGCGAGAGGCGCACCTCGCCGCGGCCGGGGCCCGGCGCCGGCTCGCGGTCGCGGAGGAACGGGTTGCCGGGCAGGAGTCGACCGTGGCGGAGGCCACTCGGGCCGCCGCGGCGGCGGGAGCGACCCGGGACGAGGCGGCGCGCGATCTCGCGCTGCCCGCCGATGGCCGGTCGCGACCGCCCGCATCGCCGTGGAACGGGCCGAGGCCGTCGCGGCCCAGCGCGCGGCGGAGGCGGAGCAGGCGGCAAGGGAGGCCGCCGAGGCGGCGGGCAAGCTGGACGGCCTGCGGACCAGCATCGGCGCGGCGGTCGAGGAGATCCGCGCCCGGCTCGCGGACCTGCTCGCCCGGATCGCCGAGCTGGACGGGGAGGCCACGAGGCTGAACGACCTGCGGCTGGCCTGCCAGAAGCGGATCGGCCAGGCCGAGGGCCGCCTGGGCGAGCTGGAGTCCGCGCTGGCCCGTCACGGTGAGCGGCGGAGCGGTGCCGTGGACGCGCTGCAGCGCCTGGCCGCCACCGGCCTTCTCACGGTGGCGGTGCCCGACGCAGAGCTGCCGGGCACACCCTGGCTGCCGGAGCCGGCGGTGCGCCTGGCTCGCCGGGTCGAGCAGGCGCTCGTCGAGGTGGAGGCCGGAGACCAGGCGTGGGACCGGGTCCAGCGCGACATCGGTCTGCGGTTCAAGGATCTCCAGGACGCCTTGTCCGCGCACGGCCACCAGGCGGTGGTCGACCCCGTCGACGGCCGCTTCGTGGTCACGATCGCATTCCAGGGCCAGCGTCGCGCCCCCGACGAGCTGGTGGCGCTGCTCGCCGAGGACGTCGAGCACCGCGACCGGCTGCTGAGTGCCCGCGAGCGCGAGGTTCTCGAGGAGCACCTCGTGAACGAGGTCGCCAGCCACCTCCAGGAGCTGATCAGCGAGGCCGAGACACAGGTCGAGCAGATGAACGCGGAGCTGCGCCAGCGACCGACCAGCACGGGCATGCTCCTGCGCCTGCGATGGGCGCCGCGCGCCGACGGTCCCGCCGGCCTGGAGGAGGCGAGGCGCCGGCTGCTGCGGCAGGTCTCCGACGCGTGGTCGCTGGAGGACCGGCAGGCGGTGAGCGCCTTCCTGCAGCGGCAGGTGACGGCGGCTCAGGCGGCGACGCCGGCGGGCACCTGGCACGAGCATCTCACGGCGGCGTTCGACTACCGGTCGTGGCACCGGTTCACCATCGAGCGCTGGCAGGACGGCCGCTGGCTCCGGGCCACCGATCCGGCCTCCAGCGGCGAGCGCGTCCTCACCGTGACGCTGCCGCTGTTCGCCGCCGCTTCGGCGCACTACCGCTCGGCGCAGCCCACCGCCCCTCGCCTCGTCATGCTCGACGAGGCGTTCGCCGGCGTGGACGACGACAGCCGCGCCAAGTGCATGGGCCTGCTCGACACGTTCGACCTCGACTTCCTGATGACGAGCGAGCGCGAGTGGGGCTGCTATCCGACGATCGCCGGGCTCGCCGTGCACCACCTGGCTCGGCGGGAGGGCATCGACGCGGTGCACGTCACGCGCTGGGAGTGGGACGGCCGCGCGAGGACCCGGGTGGACGCGGCGATCGCGCCGGCGAGGGCACCGTCGGGCAACGGGCACGGCGCGAGCGTCGAGGAGGGGTGACGGCCGCCGACGCGGAGCGGCTGGGGCGGCTCCTGGGCGGCGACGAGCTGCGGTGGCTGGTCGATCGGGTCCGGCAGCGCATCGAGCGGCGCCTGCCGCTCGACACGTCGGTGGTCCTGCAGGGCGCCACGCCGTCCCAGCGGAGGGCGGTCGAACGGCTGCTCGGCCGGCCGGCCGGGCACGGCGCCGCGATCTCGGTGGCCCTGCCCGCGGTGGAGTCGGTGGTGGCCCGGGCCGGCGTGGCGCCCGACCTCCGCGCAGCCGTCGAGGCGCTGACCGGGCCGATCATCGACCGGGAGGCGGATCGGGAGGCGCTGGACCGGGCCTGGGCGGCGGCGACGCGGCCCCTGGAGGCGGTGGCGCTGGCCCGGCCGGTGCTCGAGCCCTGGCTCGACTGGCTGCGAGCGACTGGCGTCCTGCGGCGGGTGGCGCGCGGCGACCCGGGGAGCGCCCGAGAGCTGGCCAGCCAGGTCGCCGGGGTGCTCGCCCGCCTGCCGGCGGATGGCGTCCCCATCTCGGTGCTGGCGAACCTGGAGACCGGCGACGGACACTCGCTCGATCCCGGCAGCCCGCTGTCGGCTCTCGTGCTGCCGGCGGTCGCGCGGTTGGGCGGCATCCCGCCCGGGGACGACTCCGAGTGGCGCCGGACGGGCTGGTCGGCGGCCGGCGTGCTCTGCGGCGAGCTGACGAACCCCGTGCTGACGCTCAACCTGCCGGGCGACGGCCGGACGCCCGCCGGCCGGGCGCTGGCGTGTTGGGCCGAGGTGGGCCAGCCGGTCCACCTGACAGCGCGCCAGCTCGTACGCCAGCCGCCCGTGCTGGAAGCGCTCCGGGGTCGGCAAGTCCACCTCTGCGAGAACCCCAGCGTCGTCGCGGAGGCCGCCAACCGACTGGGGCCTCGCTGCGCGCCGCTGGTCTGCACGAGCACCCATCCGGCTGCCGCCGCCACGGTCCTGCTGCGCGCGTTGGCCGCGGCGGCGCCGAGCTGCTCTACCACGGCGACTTCGACTGGCCAGGCGTCGCGATCGCGAACGGGATCCTGTCCCGGTTCGGCGCGCGGCCGTGGCGCCTGGACGCCGCCGCCTACCGGCGCGCGGCAGCCATGGGCGGGCCGAGGCTGGTGGGCCGGCGGGTCGCCGCGGTCTGGGATGCCGAGCTCACCGCGGCGATGCGCGACCTGGACGTCAAGGTGGAGGAGGAGCGAGTGATCGACGACCTGCTCGCCGACCTTGCCTCAGGTGCGGGGCTCGCGTGAGCTGCCGTGGCGCGGATCGAGCACCAGAGCGAGGTGCACGGCAGGCGTCCGGATGCGGGCTCGGCCAGAGGGCGCGCGAATCAGGAGTGCCTGCGCGAGCCGCCTGGCGGCTACCATGACCAGATCGTGGGGGGATGCAGACTCCGCTGGCTGGCGGTCCTTCTGAGCGTGATCGCCGGCTCCCAGCTCGGCCACACGCTCGCGTACCTGTCCAGGTACGGGGTCGCCGCCGGCCGGTACGAGTCCACCGGCGTCCACGCCTATTACCCGACGCTGTCGGCCGCCCTCGGTGGGGGCGTCGGGTTGGCCCTGTCGATCGGTCTGCTGCTGGTGGCCGTTGCTCGCGCGCTGTTCCGGACGCCGCCCGGCTCCAGGCTGCGGGGCTCGGTCCGGTTCCTCGACATCCTGGCTCCGGTGTTCGTTGCGCAGCTGATGGTGTTCGTTGCCCAGGAGAGCATCGAGGCGGTGGTCGGTGGCCACGCGGCGCCGTCGGTGGGCGACGACATCCTGTGGGGTACGCTCGGTCAGCTCCCCGCCGCCGTGGTCGCCGCCGCCCTGATCGCCTGGCTGCTGACGCGTCTCGAGGCAGCCTGGACGGCGATCGTCGAGGGCGCCCCGCGCCTGACCCTCCCGCCCTCGACGCCCGCGCTGGAGCGCGCGACCTGGTTCGAGTCGGATGCCCGACTCCGCCTGAACTCCGACTTCTCGGTCGCGTTCCGCAAGCGCGGTCCTCCTCGGCGTCCAGTCCTCACCTGAGCTTCTGGACGACTGGCGGCAGCCCCACGGCCGGCCGCCGGCCATGGAGGAGACATCATGCTCGAACGTGCCTCAACCACGGACACGTCCGTCCGTCGTGGTTCCGCGCTGAAGCGCGACCTCATCGGCGCCGTCCCGGACGCCACGGTCGCGCTGGTCGTGACCGGGATCGTCTTCGGCGTGCTGGCGCTGCGCGTCAGCGCGGGGACCGACGCGGCCCTCGTGGAGATGCCCGGCATGGGCGGCGAATCATCGGTAACCACCCCACGGCTCGACCCTGGCCTCCATCCAGGTCAGGCGGTTCTCGGAAGAGACGACGCTGCTCGTGACCCCGAGCGGCGATCAGCTCCTGGTGGCCGCGCCCGCCGAGCGCCTCGTCTCGATCCTGGAGCGTTGCGACGGCACCTCGTCGTTCGACGAGCTGGCCGCCGCCTCGGCGCAACCCTCGGTGACCCTCCGGCTGCTCGGCGGGCTCCTGGCCGCCGGGTGCCTCACCACGATGGAACGGGAGCTGAGCACATGCCTCGATCGTTCTCGGTGATCGCCGGGCTCGCGCTGCTCGTGGCCGTCGGCTGCGGAGGCGGAGCGGGCGGCGCCGCGACCACAGGCGCATCCGCGCCGCAGTCAGCCGGGACCGCGGTCAACACCTGTGCCGTCGCCCACCAGTCGAAACACATCGCCTATCTGGTCGTGGAGCATCTTTCCGGCCAGACGATCGAACGCTGCGCAGGCTTCGATGGCGACGCGATCGACGGCGACACGGTGATGAGGGTGACCGGCATCCAGTTCCAGACTGCCGGCAGCGCCATGTGCCAGGTCGACAGCGAGCCAGCCCAGTACGGCGACTGCTCATCGGAGCAGGCGCACTGGTCGCTGTGGCTGTACAGCGGAGGCGGCTGGACCCAGCCGGCGGCCCCCTACGCTCAGCTGCAGCTGCACGATCGTGATGCCCTCGGCTGGCGCTACGTCGTCTCGTCCGTTACCTCGCCGCCGCCGCCGCCCCGTCCGCTGTGAGCCACGCGGACAGCTCGATCGTGACGCCGCGTCCACCGGCTCACGGGCGAGGTCGTGCGAGCCCGGCTCCGGGACGCGCCGGCGCCTCGGCCTGCCTGCCCGAGCAGGTCACCCTTGCTCCTACGATGTCGGGTATGACGGGGCTCTTCCGGCTCGTTCCAGGTCTGGCCGAGCCAGCCCGGCGATGAGGATCTCGGCTCGCGCCGACTACGCCGTCAGGGCCGTGGTCGAGCTGGCCGCCGCGGCCGAAGGCGGGCCGGTGAAGGCGGAGCGGATCGCCAGGCTCCAGCGACTTCCCCCGAAGTTCGTCCTCAACATCCTCGTCGAGCTCAAGAGCGCGGGCATCGTTCGCGGCCACCGGGGGGTGGACGGGGGATTCCTCCTGGGCCGGGACCCGGCCCGGATCAGCGTCGCGGACGTCGTCCGGGCGGTGGACGGCCCGCTTGCCCGGGTCGGCGCGCAGCTGCCCGAGGAGCTGGACTATCCGGGCTCGGCCGCGGCGCTGCGCGACGTCTGGGTCGCGGTCCGCGTGGGCCTCCGCGACGTCCTGGAGAGCGTGACCGTGGCCGACGTGAGCCGCGGCACGCTCCCCGCCAACGTCCGGCAGATGCTCGGCCGTGCCGATGCGTGGGTGGTCAGAGAGACCGGCCCGCCCCCCCCGGTGGATCGCCGCTGACCAGAGTGGACCGCGTGTCGAACCTCCTGGCGATCAACTCGAGCCCGTGGCGTCGCTCCCGTACGCGCCATCGCCGAGCTGGCCGCAGGACGGGCTCGCCGGCAAGGCCTGCCTCCGCTCGCCCGCGTTCGCGTCGCTCTCATGGAGGCGCGCCTGGTGGCGACCGCCACTCGTCACCGGCCAGCCCCGCCACTTGACATGGCTGACCGGGCTCCCCGAAACTACACCGTAATGGTGGAGAATCCGACGCTGTCGTGGCTGACGCGGCGCCGTGAGATCGACTACCTCCGCATGGCCGGCGGGACCTGTAGCCGCTAGCTGACGGCAGTCACGGAAGGCGCTGACCTTCCGTCGGTCCTCGTCAACTCTCTCTCCCGTGCCCGTCCCGATCGTGACCGCGCGCCCCGGCACGTGCGTGGCCGGCGGGCGGGCATCCCCAAAGGAGCCGTCACACGTGGCCACGCGCACCACCGCCCCGCACCCGCCCCGGGCCGAGCAGGACGCCGCGGACGCTTTCGCGAACGCGGGGCCGAACCCGACGAAGGTGGACATCTCGAAGTACCTGGACACTCGGTTCAACGGGAGCACGACATAGCGATGCCGATCACCCTTCACTGGTTCCTTCCGACCAGCGGCGACGGTCGTGACCTGGTGGACGTCCTGTCACCCGATCCGGGTCGAGCACGAGGACAGCGTCCGCCCACGCTGGTGTACCTCGCCCAGATCGCGAGGGCGGCCGAGCAGGTCGGGTTCACCGGGGCGCTGACGCCCACGGGCCTGCACTGCGAGGACGCCTGGCTGACCACAATGGCCCTGAGCCGGGAGAGCGACCGGCTCAAGTTCCTGGTCGCCTTCCGGCCGGGCTTCCTGTCCCCGACCCTGGCCGCGCACCAGGCGGCGACGTACCAGCGGCTGACCGGGGGGCGCCTGCTCCTCAACGTCGTCACGGGCGGTGAGGCAGCCGAGCAGCGCCGCTTCGGCGACTGGCTGGACCACGACGAGCGCTACGAGCGGACGTCCGAGTTCCTGACCGTCCTGCGCGGCGCCTGGAGCGGGGCGCCGCTTACGTACACCGGCCGCCACTACCGGGTGGAGGGGGCGACGGTGGCGCAGCCGCCCGAGCCAGTGCCGACAATCTACTTCGGCGGCGCCTCCTTCGCGGCCGAGCGCGTAGCGGCGCGGCACGCGGACGTGTACCTGCTGTGGGGCGAGACGCCGGCGATGGTGGCCGAGCGCCTGGAGCGGATGCGCACGCGGGCGGCGGGCCTCGGCCGGACGATCCGGTTCGGCATCCGGCTGCACGTGATCACCAGGGACACCGAAGCGGAGGCGTGGACGGTCGCGCGGCGGCTGCTGGACAGGATCGACCCGGAGTCGATCGCCAGGGCGCAGGAGCGGTTCGCCGCCTCCGAGTCCGTCGGCCAGCACCGCATGGCGTCGCTGCACAACGGGTCCCGCGATGGCCTGGAGGTCACGCCGAACCTGTGGGCGGGCGTCGGGCTCGTCCGCGGCGGCGCGGGCACCGCGCTGGTGGGGAGCCACGAGCAGGTGGCCGACCGCATCGAGGAGTACCACCGGCTCGGCCTGGACGAGTTCATCTTCTCCGGCTATCCCAACCTCGAGGAGGTGTACTGGTTCGGCGAGAACGTGACGCCGATCCTTCACCGGCGTGGCCTGTTCGATGCGCAGCCGGCGGAACGCTCCGTCGCCGGGAGGCTCGGATGAGCGCCGGCGAGGCGGCGGTGGCCGTGCTCGACGTCGAGGCGCCGCCGGCCGCCCGGCGTTCGGCCGTCGCCTTCAGGGATGCGCTCATGGTGGCGATCGCCGCCGGGCTCGGCTACGGGTTCGACTCCTACGCGGTCAACGTCTACAGCCTCGTCCTCCCGCTCATCGCGGTCACGCTCCACGCCAGCCTCGCGCTGCTCGGCGTGATCGGCTCCGTCTTCCTGGTCGGCTACACGATCGGCACGATCGGCTTCGGCATCGCCGCGGACCGGTTCGGGCGTCGCGACACGCTGGGCGCGTCCATCCTCCTGTACGGGATCACCACCACGCTGGGCGGCCTGACCACGAGCGTCCCGCTGTTCGCGGCCCTCCGCTTCCTGACCGGCGTCGGCGGCGCGGGCGAGCTCGCGGTGGGCGCGCCGTACACCGCGGAGATGTGGCCGGCCAGGGTCCGCGCGCTGGGCACGGGCGGCGTGATCTTCTCTCTGTTCTCGCTCGGCTACATCAGCGCCGCCGGGGCGGCGCTCATCATCGTGCCGCGCTTCGGCTGGCGGTGGGCGTTCACGATCGCCATCGTTCCCGCCCTGCTCGTCTTCCTCGTCCGCCGGCTGATCCGCGAGTCGGTGCGCTACGTGCAGTCCAGGTCCGAAGCGCGAGGCGACGGCTCGGCGCAGCCGATCTGGGCGGTCCCGGGCGCCCGGCGCCGCATCGTGGTGGGCTGGATGATCTACGTCGCCAACGCGTGCGGGTACTGGGGGATCACGACGTTCCTGACGACGTTCATGGTCCAGAAGTTCCACGTGTCGGCGACCCGTGCCATCGGCTACGCGCTGCTCTTCTACGTGGTGCAGTTCGTGCTGGCGTACGTCGGCTCCGGCCTCGCGGACCTCGCCGGCCGGCGGGTGGCCGGCATCCTGGGCGCGCTGGTGATGATCGCCTGCACCGCGGTGAGCGCGACCACGGGCTCGCTGCCCGTCTACCTGGCGTTCGGCTCGATCATGATCGGCACGCTGGGCTGGCTCTGGGCGGTGGGCGACACGTACATGAGCGAGTTCTTCCGCACCGAACGGCGGGGCACCCGCTTCGGGATCATGGTGGGAGGGGGGAGGGCGGCCTCCATCTTCGCGCCGACCCTGGTCGGCGTCGGCATCGCGAGCCTCGGGCCGACCGTCCCTTTCCTGGCGACGGCCGGGCTGTGGCTCCTGACGATCGGCGGCTATCTGCTCGGTCCCGAGACCCGCGGACGCGAGCTGGAGGAGGTCCAGATCTGACATGGAAGCCTCGGTGCACGTCCCGCGCGTCCTGCGCCTGGGCGCGACGCTCGCCCTCGCGGCGCTGCTCGTCCTGCTGCCCGCGGTCCCATCTGCCGCGGCGCTCGCGAGCCCGTCCGGCTCGCGTCCCGGTCCGGGACTCCAGTGGTACGACATCACCGCCCAGGCGGTGCAGGCCGCGGCGCTGCCGGAGCCGATCACCCAGAGCCGGGTCTGGGCCGTGAGCTGGCTCGCGGCCGACCGCGCGCTGCACGACGGCTCGGGCCAGCCCTTCACGGCCGCCGCGTTCGTCACCGCCCTGCACGACACGCTCGTCGCGCTGGTGCCGACCCAGCGGACGCACCTCGACGGCGCGCTCGCCTCGTCGCTGGCGGGTGTGCCCGGCGGTCGGGCGAAGGACCGGGGCATCGCGGCGGGGCGCCGCGAGGCCGCCGCCGTCCTGGCTCAGCGCAGCGGCGACGGCCTCGACACGGCGTCGATCGACGTCCCGTTCACGCCGCCGCCCGCGGCCCCCGGCGTCTGGCAGCCGACGCCGCCCTCCTTCGGCCCGGCCGTGCGAGCCGGCCAGCCCCGGGCTCGGAGCTTCCTGCTCCGCGGCAACGACCAGTTCCGCCCGGGGCCGCCGCCCGGGCTGGACTCGACGACGTACCTGGACGACCTGGCCGAGGTCCGCGCGATCGGCGCGAACGACAGCCCGGCCAGGACCCCGGCGCAGACGGACACGGCGCTGTTCTGGGAGCCGAACTCGATCGACGAGTACGTGCAGGTGCTGCGCGCCATCCTGACCGATCCGGATCACCCGCTCGGGTGGCAGGCCCGCCTCGTGGCCGCGTTCCACGTGATCACGATCGACGCCCAGATCGCGATCTACGACGCCAAGTACGCGTACCTCTTCTGGCGGCCGGTCACGGCGATCAGGACGGGGGCTGTCGCCCCGGACCCTGCGTGGACGCCGCTCTTCAGCACGCCGCGCCATCCCGAATACCCCAGCGGCCACGGCGGGTACGCTGGCGCGGCGCAGGAGGCGCTCCAGGCGCTGGTCGGGCCGCGGCCCGACGACCCGATCAGCGTGACGAGCGCGACGGACCCGGGCTCGGTGCACACGTACCGGGCGTGGTCGACCATCACGCAGGAGAACGTCGACGCGCGCGTCTGGGAGGGCATCCACTTCCGAAACTCGGACCTGACCGGGGTGCGGGTCGGCCGCGAGGTGGCGGTCAACGACCTCCGGCTGCTGGGCGCGATCGGTCTCTGACCGGAGCTCCATGATGCCAACCGCCGTGAACCGCGGTGCGGCCGCTCCGACGCGCCTCCTCACGCGCGACCGCCCGATCGACCACTGTCGCACCGGCGCCTCCATCTGTCGCGGATCGATCCTCCTCGACGCTGACCCATCGTCCCGATCCTGAATTCGATGCGAGGTACGTTTCACGATGCACGTTCATCGCGCTCTTCGGAGCATGCACTGGCCGATCGACGCGCTTGCGCTGGACGCCGCCGAGCTGGCCCGGACCACCTCCCGACTCGCGGCCAGCCCGGACGTGTGGCGGGGGCTCGTCCGGCACGATCCCGACCGGCGCTGGTTCGAGCAGGTCGTGCTCACCGACGCGATCGAGGTCTGGCTGATCGGCTGGACCCCCGGGCAGTTCACGGCCCCGCACGATCACGGGGGCGCGAAGGGCAGCTTCACCGTGGTCGACGGCGGTCTCGTCGAAGACATCTACGAGGGCTCCACCCTCGCTCTTCCGCGCCGGGTCGTGCACCGTGCCGGCTCGGCGGTCGGTTTCGGCGCCGGCCATGTCCACCGCGTCGCGAACGAGGGCGATGTCAATGCCACGAGCATCCACGCCTACTCGCCGCCGGGCTTGACGATGCGCCGCTACGCGGCCACCGTGACCGACCTGCTGGAGCGTGCCCGCGAGCGCCTGGGGCGCCTGCAGCCTCGCGACGCGGCGCGCCGAGTCGGCGAGGGAGCCCTGCTGGTGGACATCCGCCCGGCGGCCCAGCGCCAGTGCGAGGGAGAGATCCCGGGCGCGATCGTGATGGAGCGCAACGTGCTCGAATGGCGGTTGGATCCGGCGTCGCCGTGGCGCATCCCGGAGATTCGCGAGCACTCGCAGGAGGTGATCGTGATCTGCTCGGAGGGCTACACGTCGAGCCTCGCCGCGGCGGCGCTTCAGGACCTCGGTCTGCGTCGCGCGACGGACGTGGTCGGTGGCTATCACGCCTGGGCGCGAGCGCGACTGCCCGTGACGGGTGCGACCTCCCGTTCGTGAGCCCGGCCGACCTCACTCGCAACTCGCGCATCCGGTACCGGGTGTTCCACAGGACCACGGCGTTGAGCATCAGGAGCGGGGGCGGGGCCCGTCGATCTTCCAGTCGATGCCGCGAGGCGACTTCATGGTCGCCCGGCTGGTGCCGGCCGGCGAGGAGTGGATGCTCAGCGGTGCCCAGCATCTGTTCCGCAAGTCGGCTCGGGAGGCGATGGTCAAGACGAGCGTCTCGCCGCTGCCGTTCCGCCGGCTGGCCCGGCGCGACCCGGCGAAGGCGAGCGAGGTCTACCGCCGCCTGCTGAAGAGGCCGAACGTCTCCCGGGAGCGTGATGGCGAGCTGCTCATGCGTCATCGCAAGCCGGCCTCCTTCGCGAGGCCGTTGCTGCCGCACGTGCCCCCGGCAGGCCGGGCGATGCTGGAGGCACACGGCGCTCATGCCGTTCGAATGCGGTAGGTAGTCGCGCCGTGGAGCAAGTCGGAATCGTCCGCGAGAGCAGCGATGGTCCGAGGGTCAGGCATGGTAAGCTTTGCTTATGCCGATGCAAGCAAGGGTGCGGCGCCGTGGGTACACACGGCTCTCTCGCAAGCTGCAGGCGAACTTCCCCAAGGAAGCGGTCGAAGCGGCGGGCCTGCGTCCCGGCGACCAGCTGCGCGCGGAGGCCGTCGGTCCCGGCGAGATACGGTTCGTCCGGGTGAGGGACCCGCTGGAGGCACTGGACGAGCTGGCCCATGAGTTCGCGGGCATGTATCCGCCCGGCTATCTCGATGAGCTGAGGAACGAGTGGGACGACCGCTGAGCGTGCTGGACGCCAGCGTCCTCATAGCTCTGCTGGATGAGAAGGACGCCGGCCGGCCCGCCGCCCGGGCCGCCGTCGACGAGTCGAGGCATGACCACGACCTGCTGATCCCGGTCACGGCGTTCTCGGAATCGATTGTGGCGCCGTACCGGCGCAGCCGCCGGGACGGCCAGCGGGCCGAGGCAGCGCTGACCGGGCTCGGGAACCTGGTGGACGTGACACGGGACATCGCCAGCCGTGCCGCTCAGCTCCGGGCGACGAGGCAGATCACGCTCCCGGACGCGCTGATCCTGGCCACCGCGATGCAGGTCGCGGCGGATCAAATCCTGACGCTGGACCGCCGCTGGCGTGGGGTGGACGCACGCGTCCGGCTCCTGGAGCCCTGACCGTCGGGACAGCAGCGGCGCCGCCTGTCAGGACAACCTGCTGTCCAGCCGGGTGAGCGCGCCGGGGGCAACGTGGCGCCGCCCGCCTTCGGCTTGCGGCTCGAACGGGTCGCGTCCCGGCAGCTCCCATTCCCGCCAGCGGGGCAGGCGGCCGTGCTCGGCGTGGGAACGTCCGGACGGCGGCGAGGGCGTGGTCACGGGAGGCGGGGTGCATGATGCCGAAGGAGCGTCACGACCGGCCTCCAACCCCGAGGCGCAGAGGGCCTGGCGGTCCTCCTCCTCATCTCTGTGGCAAGTGCCGGTGCGCGTGGCGCGCCACGCACGGCGCTTCAGCAGGCTGCGTGGGGCCCGCCAGGTCTGCGCCGTGCGAGGAGCGCGACGACGTTGAGGCCGACGACCAGTACCAGGACGCCGGTAAGGAAGCTGACACCGCCGATAGCGAGCCACGGCGCCCCAACGGAGGGTGGGCAGGAATAGGTGTTACCCGAGGGTCTGGAGGCGACCTGAATGCACAGCGGGTTCGTGAACACGTCGTGGAGCCCGACGCCGCCGAACGCGGCACCTGCAGCGATCAGCACGGCGCCCACCACTCCCACCGCCCAATAGGCCCTGCGCATTCCCGAGGCGGGACTGTACCCCGGTCTCGACGCCGTCGTCAACGACTACGGCACACCTGTGGGCGGCCCAGCACCCGATCGCCGGCCACCCGATGCCGCTCTCCGGCGCGATCGCGGCGGTTCCTGTCGCCGCCGCTCGACCCGCCGTCTGCGCGCGCCGCGCCGCGAGCACGATGGCTGCGATGGCGTCCATGGTCGCGGCAGCCGTGGCGGGTGTCCCTGGCCGCCTACGAAATCATCAATTTGAAGGATGGTGAGCTGTAGCTATCCCTGATAGCCTCACGCTCAGATCAACAGTGAGACCGGCTCTGCTCTCCCATATGTAGTAGCCCACTTTCCCCCCCGGGTCGGCGGTGGTACAAGGTGTCCCGCCGCCGACCCATTAGTTATGTCGGACGCGCGGGGCTCCGCTCACTTTCGCGATTGCTGCGGGAGGCGGAGGTGGGACGCCATGTACGCGCCAACTGGCGATCACGCAGGCCACCTGGAGCCGGCGGAGGTCGCAGCGGCCCCAGTCCCCGTCCCAGCGTCCCTCGTTGTCCTCCAGCGCGTGGATCGGCGCGGTGTGGAGCAGCGTCCGCAATCGTCGAGAGGACGCCGCGGCGCGGCCGCCCTCGCCATGCGTACGTGACACGCTGGACGGAGGCTACTCACGGGCGCTCCCCTGTATCCTCCCGTCCATGGTCCAGGAGATCTCCGAGCTGCAGGCTGGCCTGCCGCTCAATGGCTCGCGGCCCGATGCCGACCTGGAGTCGGCGCTGGCCCTGCTCGACGGCGAGCTGGCCGCGGCGCAGAAGGCGCTGGCGGCCGCACAGCGCGCGCTCAAGCAGGCGACCGAGGCCTCGCGCCAGGGCAACGTGCGCGACCTGCCCAGGCTCCTCGCCGGGGCCACGGAGGCGGCCGGCGCGTTTGCGCAGACCGCGTCCGAGGCCCAGCGCTCGTGGGCGTTCGACGGCCCGCGCCACCTGGAGGGCGGCGCGTACATGGCCGAGCTGCTCGCCAGCGCCGAGGCCGGTGAGCTGCCCGGCGTGCGGGAAGTGGACGGCCACCTGTACAGCTTCCCGGTCGTCGTCAAGGTGGAGGCGCGCGACCTGTCGCTCAAGGTGGGTCGGAGGACGCAGCGCGGACTGCGACCGTCGGCGGTCGTCGCGCTGCTCCGCCGGCTGCGCAGCCAGCCCGCCAGGGACAACTTGCGGCCGCTGCTGACGGCCTTCGAGAAGGCGTACCTGGCCGCCTCCGGCGGCGAGGACGGCATCGCCATCCCGCTCAAGCGCGTCTACGAGCTGCTCGTGCTGCGCCCCGGCCAGGGCCGCGAGTACACCGAGGTGGACTTCCTGCTCGACGTGTACCGGCTGGACCGGGCCGGCGCGCAGGTGACGCCGGCCGGCCGTGAGCTGACTCTGCCCGCCAGCACGGGCACCCGGGCCGGCAAGGGCCTCCGGTTCGTCACCGAGACGGGGGAGGAGCGCTGGTACTCGAGCATCAGGTTCGACGCGATCGGGACGTGACCGACCTCGCGCTCCCGGCCGACGCCTGGCTCGACTGGCTGTGCGCGGAGTACCTGGACGGCTTCGTGCGGGAGGGTGGCGCGGCGATCAAGGTGGCGGTCGTGCCGTCGCCGGAGACGTCGGCCGCGCTCGCCGAGCGTTTGCTGACGGAGGCCGGCGGACGCGGGTTCGCCGTCGCTCGCGTGGACGCCGCGACGTGCAAGGCACACCTTCTCCACAACCTCTTCCACGAGGTTGCCCGGCAGCTCGACTGGGAGGGGCTCACTCGCGACTTCGTCCGCCGCCTCCTGCTCGATGCCGGGTGGGCGCTGCCCGGCGACGGCGCGCTGGAGGTCGCCGCGGTCGCTCGAGCGAACGAGCAGGACGCCACGATCGTCCGGCAGGACGTGCGGCTGGCGCTGACCAGGCACCTCATGCACGACCGCGGATTGAGCCGGCAGTTCCGTCTCGGCGCGCTGTCGATGTGCCGCGCGCTGACGGAGCCGGACGAGCTGCGGGTCGAGCTCGCGGCTCACGTGCGGATGTGGCTGCGCGGCGAGCTGCCGCGCGTCAGCTCGCTCCGCGACGCGTTCATCCACCAGAAGGTCGACCGGCACACGGCGCGGACGATGATCCTGTCGACGGCGGCGTTCGTTCGCCATGCGGGCCGTGAGGGCCTGGTGACGACCGTCGACGTCTCCCGCTACGCGCTCGCCCGGCCGGTGGACGACGGCCGCAACCGCTACTCCAAGGCGGCGGCGCTGGACATGTGGGAGACGCTGCGCCAGTTCATCGACGGCGCCGACGACCTGGGCGGCGGCCTGTTCGTCTTCCTCGTCGGGGCCGAGTTCGTGGCGGATGACGCGCGTGGCATGCGCGGGTACAACGCGCTGAACTTCCGGCTGACGGACGACGTGCGCGATCGCCGGCGCCCCAACCCGCTTGCCCCGATGGTGCGGATCGCGGCATGCTGACGACCTCGCTGGCGGACCGGCGATCGGTCGAGGCGCTTCGGGCCGGCGTGCCGAACCGGTCCGCGGTGCGCGAGCTGGGCACCGACCAGAAGGCGATCGAGGCGAAGTTCCTGGACGCGCTGAGCCAGGTGGCCGCCGAACGGTCGGCTGGGCGGCAGCTGCAGGGCCTGCTGATCGAGGGCGAGTTCGGGACCGGCAAGTCACACCTCCTGGAGTGGCTGCAGCACGTGTCCCTCGAGGCCGGCTTCGCGTGCAGCAAAGTCGTGATCGGCAAGGAGACGCCGCTCGGCGACCTCCACAAGCTGTACCGGGCGGCGTCGGAGAGCCTGACGCTGCCCGACCGCCTCGGCGGCCTGCCCGAGGTCGTGGAGCGGCTGCGCCTCGACAGCAACGCGTTCACCGACCTGTACGGCCTGGTTCGGGACCCGGACTCCCGTTTCGACCCCCTGTTCCAGGCCACGCTGCTGCTCTACGAGAAGCTGCAACACGACACGGAGCTGATCGATCGCATCGTGGCGTTCTGGTCCGGCGACCGCCCGGCCGTGAACGAGCTGAAGAAGCAGCTGCGGCTGATCGGCCACCCGCGTCCCGACCTGCGCTCGCGCCGGATCGCGGAGCTGGCGCTGCCGCGCTTCCGCTTCGTGGCGCAGCTGGTCGCGGCCGCCAACCTGTCGCTGACCGCCCGGGAGAAGTCCTATGCGACGCTGGCGGCACTGGCCGGCCGCCTCCGCCCGCGGACCATCCCGGGCCTGTTCGTGGTCGGCGCGATGACGGCCGAGTTCACGGGCGTGGTCTTCGAGCAGCGGCACGACAGGGAGAAGGCGCTGCAGCGATGGGGCGAGCGCGACCCGGACTTCCTGGCCGAGGTCGAGGCCGGCATGGAATTCCTCGGCAGCCGGCGCCGGGTGCAGATCCAGAAGCGCAGCCCCGAGGCGGTGCGCGCGACGTTCGACCGCGTCAGGTCCCTCTACGAGCGCGCGTACGGCTGGACGCCGCCACTCCCGGAACCGAGCGTCGACGGGGCCGGGCCGCCGCGGAGCATGCGCCAACACGTGCGGGACTGGATCACACGCTGGGACCTGGTGCGCCTGGACCCCGCGTACGTCGCCGACATCGAGACGCAGCAGGTGGCGCCCGACCTGGCGGAGCGGCCAGACCTGGAGCTGAGCGACGAGCCAGCCGAGTCGGATTCCGAGGAGCCGGGGCCGCCGGTGGCGTGAGCGTTCCCTTCAAGGACGCGGCCGAGCTCGACGCCGGCGGCACGGCGGCGTTCCTGCGGATCCTCCGCGGCGACCCGTCCCGCGGCGCGCTGTTCCAGGTGAACGCCCGCGGCGCGCCGGTGGAGTTCACATACAACCGGGTGGACCTCCCGTCCGCCGCGCTGTGGCGCCCCGAGCAGCTCGAGCGCGAGGCCGCGAAGGCGCTGGCGGCGAGCTTGTTCGAGGCGGCCCGGCGGACGCCGCTGGTGCTGCTGTGCCTAGCGGCGGAGGTGGACGCCGCGCTGTTCAGCGAGGACCTGGAGGTGCAGATCCCCGTCTGCCGGGTGGCGGTCGGCGAGGACGCTCTGCCCAATGCGGCATCGTCCGAACGCGCCGACTCGGACGACGTGACCGCGCACCTGTTCTGGCGTCCGGCGCTGCCGTCGGCGGAGTCGCCGCCTCGCCGCCTGGTCACCGCGCTGACGAGCCGGGGGCTGCTGCTGGAGCCGTTCGAGCGCGCGCTGGCCGGCCTCGACGAGGCGCTGGGCGGCGCCTGATGCCGGCGATCCCGTGGCTCGGCACGGCGGCCCGCGCGTCGGAGCCGGCCGGCTTCGTCGCGGCGGAGCGGCCCGTGGCGGCCGGGGCGGTGGCGGTGCCGGTTCGACTGCGTGCCTCCGCGGGCTCCCGCCCGGCCGGCCTTCGGCTGTTGCCGGCCGCGTCGGTGTGGCTGTGGGAGGGAGCACGCGAGCGGCCCGAGCATCTCGCGGAGGCCGACGCGGAGCGCGCCGCGGGCTCCGAAGGCTCGCCCGACGGCGGCCTCGACCTCCGCGCCCGGCTCCGGTTCGTGCTCCAGCCGCCGCTCGGCCTGTGCCTGTCGTCCGGGGGCGCGCTGGAGTGGCCGCACGAGCTGATGCCGTACCAGGTCCAGGGCGTCCGCCTGCTGTTCGAGCGCGAACGCCTGCTGCTGGCCGACGAGATGGGCCTGGGCAAGAGCGTGCAGGCCCTTGCCGCCCTGCGCCTGCTCGCGCTGCGACACGAGGTGGCGTCCTGCCTCATCGTGACGCCCGCCTCGCTCCTGTCCCAGTGGCGCGTCCGCTTCGCCGAGTGGGCGCCGGAGCTGCGCCTGGCCGTGGTCCGCGGCACGCCAGCCGAACGCGACGGCTGGTGGCGAACTCCGGCTCACGCCCACCTGGTCGGCTACGAGACGCTGCGCGCCGATGCCGCGCTGGCCCGAGGTCGAACGTGGGACGTGATCGTCGCGGACGAGGCCCAGCGGATCAAGTCCGCGGACGCGGCAGTGGCGATGGCGCTCAAGTCGCTACCCCACGGTCGCGTGTGGGCCCTGACCGGCACCCCGCTGGAGAACCGGCCAGCCGACGTGGCCTCGATCCTGGAGCTCGTCATCCCGGACGACCCCGAGCCCGGCAGGGCACTGCGGGAGCGGCTCGCGGCGGTGCAGCTGCGCCGCCGGAAGGCCGAAGTCCTCCCCGAGCTTCCGCCGAAGATCGAGACGGAGCTGGTCCTTCCGATGTCCGCCGAGCAGCGCACGGCGTACGACCGCGCCGAGCGCCAGGGCCTGGTCCAGCTGCGGGCGGAAGGCGGGGCGGTCCGGATCACCAGCGTGTTGGAGCTGATCGTTCGCCTGAAGCAGCTGTGCAACTTCGACCCGACGACCGGCGCCTCGGCGAAGCTGGCCGACCTGCAGGACCGCCTGACCATCCTGCGGGAGACAGGCGAGCGGTCCCTGGTGTTCACCCAGTTCACCGACGACACGTACGGCGCGCACGCCATCGCCCGCGGCCTGTCCGCCCACCGCCCGCTCGTGCTCACGGGCGCGATGACGCTGGATGAGCGAGCTCGCGTCGTCGATCGCTTCCGCTCTGACGCGCGGCATGCGGTGCTGGTCCTCTCGCTGAGGGCCGCCGGCGTCGGCCTGGACCTGCAGGACGCTTCATACGTGTTCCATTTCGACCGGTGGTGGAACCCGGCGGTCGAGGACCAGGCCACGGACCGCAGCCACCGCATCGGCCAGTCCCGCCCGGTGCACGCGTACACGTATGCCCTGGATGACACGGTGGAGGAGCGGACAGCGGAGATCCTCCGGGAGAAGCGGCTGCTGTTCGACCAGGTGGTCGAGGGCGCGGGACTGCGTCCAGAGGGAACGTTCAGCCGGGAGGAACTGCTTCGGGTGGCGGGGCTGCGGGTATGACTCGACCCGGCAGCGAGGACGCGTTCAACCCGTCTGCATTCGTTCCCCGGCCGACGGACCCTCCTGAAGGGGTAGAGATGGGCAGATCTCGAGCTCCTGCAGCCGGCGCAGGCTGGTGAGCAGCTCCGAGCGGTACGGTCCGACAGGCGCCGCGATGAGCATGTCAGCCAGCGTGTCGAGCTGTGGTTGGGAGACTCGGTCCGGCAGGGCCAGCGCCTCGCCGGTCGACCGCACCATGACCCACCCGTCGCGCATGGTCCACGGCTCGGTCGGGCCTCCGCCCGCCCGCCGAAGCTCGAGGGCGATGCGGATGTGCTGGTACTTCGAAGCCGGGTAGAAGCGACCGTCCGGCGCGATCCATCCGCCGATGCCGGCATGGCCTGCCTCCGCCGCCGGGATCGAGCGCGGTAGCCCCTCCGTCACCGCCCGGCGGGACCGTCTCCCGTCGTCGGCTCGCCGCTCCCGGTCGCCCACAGGTACCCCCCTTTGCTCATGCTGTCGCTCCGTGCCGATCGTGCCGGCCTCGACAGCCGAACGCGATGATCAAGCCGGGCCGGCGCCGAGCGTCGACCGTGCAACCCTCGCAACGTAGCCCCCTCGCGCCCGGAGGCACCATCAGCCGAACGGTTGAGGGCCGCTGCACTGGGGTACGCTGCGTCCGAGGGCACCAGGTGGCAGTGGGAGGTGCGGTGTGGACCACGACGACGAGTTAGCGGGCCGCCTCCGCCGACGTGACGGTGTAGGAGACGCAGCGTGAGCGGGTCACCGCGCGCCGGGGCGGACGACGCCGGCGCGACCGCTGACCAGGTGCTGAACGGCAAGCTGCGCCTGTCCGGGCGGGCGGATGGCGTCGTCCTCCGACCCCGGCTGTTGAGCCTCATGGACGACGCGCTTGGCTGCGGCGTCGTGCTCGTCCAGGGCCCCGCCGGGACCGGCAAGAGCACGCTGGTGACGCAGTGGCTCGCGGCCACCGACCGGCGCGCCGCTGTGGTCCGGCTCGACCGCTGGGACGACGACCCCGTGCGCTTCTGGACGCACGTGGCGGCGGCGACGCGGGCCGGGCTCGGTGGAGTGGGCGGTACCGCCCAGGCGGTCCTGCAGGCCGGCGGCCGGGGTACTGAGCGGGCGGTCGTGACCGCGCTGCTGAACGAGCTGGACACGCTGGCGGTGCCGGCCGTGCTCGTGCTCGAGGACGCCCACCTGGTCGAGAGCCCGGAGGTGTGGGACAGCCTCGGCGTCCTCCTTCGCTACCGGCCGGCCGCCCTGGCGGTACTGATCACCGCCCGCTGGGATCCGCCCTGGCCCGCGGCCGCGATGCGGACCGAGGGCCGTCTGCGGGAACTTCGCGAGCCCGACCTGCGCTTCACGCTGGACGAGGCGAGGACCTTCTTCGCCGACTGCGCCAGGGTGTCGCTGGACGAGGCCGTGGTGCACCGGGTGTACTCGGCCGTCGAGGGCTGGGCGATGTCGATGCGCGGCGTGGCCCTGGCGGTGAGCGCGGGACGCCCGGTCGAGGAGGTGCTGGCCGGCGGCGTCCTGACCGCCGACCTGACGGAGTACCTGCTGACGGAGGTGCTGGCCGTCCAGAGCGGCGACGATCGGGAGTTCCTGCTCCGCACCGCGCCGCTCCGCAGCCTCGACCCCGCGCTCTGCCAGGAGGTGACCGGGCGGGCGGACGGCGGACGGACGCTGGCCCGGCTGGCCCGGCGCGGCGTGTTCCTGGCTCGGGAGGCGCCGGCGGGTCCGTACCGGTACCACGCGCTCTTCCGCGGAGCTCTGCTGGGGCTCCTGGAGCGGAACCATCCCGAGTGGGCGGACGCGGCCAGGCGGGCGTCGGCCCGGTGGCACCTGGAACGCGGCGACGTGCCCGACGCCGTGGAGCAGCTCCTCGCGACCGGCGACCAGGAGGCAGCGGTGGAGGCCCTGTTGTCGGCATGGGAGACGCTGCTCGAGCGCGGCCAGTCGGCGACCGTGCTGCGCTGCGTGGCAGCCTTTCCTCCCGAGCGGATCCGCGCCGACCTGCGCCTGAGCGTCATCAAGGGCGAGGCGCTCGCCGTCAACCTCGACTCCCCACACGAGCTTGCCGCCACCATCGCCGACGGGGGGAACTGGGAGTCGCCGGCAGTTGGCCGCGAGCGTTGGCTGGGCCGGTGGGAGGCCCTGGCCGTGGTCTCGCTCAAACAGAACTGGGACCACGTCGGCGTGATGGAGCGGGCGCAGCGGGCGCTGGCCCAGGTCGC
The DNA here is from genome assembly GCA_005880175.1 of Chloroflexota bacterium. Next base: position 6,339 of record VBJR01000164.1, on the reverse strand, counting down.
GGTCGAGGACTGGCGTTCGCGAAGGCAGCTGGCCCTGGCGATCGGCTCGTCGCTCGTGTACTGCCTGGAGCCGGCCGCCGCGCTGAAGCCGGTGGAGGACGTGGCGGCGGAGCTCCGGGCGGCCGGCCGCATGCGCGAGCTGGTCGGGGTGCTGACGGTGCTGGGAATCGCCCGGCGAAGGCTCGGCGACCTGGACGATGCCGCACGGACCCTGGACAGCGCCCTGGAGGCGAGCCCGATGGTGGGCGGAGAACCGGCTCCCGTGGAAGGGGTGCTCGGGCTCCTGGTCCACCGCGGACACATCGCGGTGGAGCGCGAGGAGATGGACCTGGCCGAACGCAAGCTGGAGCAGGTGGAGCGGCTGGCCCGTCTCTACGAGCTGTGGCCGTGGCTGTCGGATGCCGTCCGCGGCCTGGCCCAGGTGGCCCGGCTGCGTGGCGACCGGGTTCGCGCCCGCCAACTGCTCGACGAGGCCGAGCGGCTGCCCGTCCGCCTGTCGTACGGGTCGGTGGCGCTGGCGATGGGGGAGGCCCTCGTGCCATTTGCGGTGGCGACGGGCAGTCCAGAGGCGCTGGCGCCCTGGATGGCCGAGCTCCCCCTGGACAGACCTGAGCCGGCCCACCGGCACCGGCTGCGTCAAACCATCCACGCCGCCTGGCACCTGGTGGCCGGCGACGCCCGTACCGCACGGGAGCTGGCCCGCGGCGTGGTCGAGTCGGGCGTCGAGCGGGACGCCGTCTACTGGATCAGGGCGGCGACGATCCAGGCCGCCGCCGCATCCGCCATCGGGTCGGGCGCCGAGGCGGCCGACGTCATGGTCGGCATGCTGGAGGTGGCGCGCAGGGGCGGCTTCGTTCGCTCGGTGCTCGATTGGGCGCCCTCGGTCGACCGCCTGCTGGAGGCGTGTCTGCGCCGGTGGGCCCGCCACGCCGCCCGCCCGGCGCCTCCGACGATCGAGTACGCACGCTGGCTGCTGGTCCGGGCGCGGCCTTCAGTCGACGATGAGGTCGGAGCGCCTGCCCACCCAACGCTGAGCGCCCGGGAGCTGGCGGTCCTCCAGCTCCTGGGGGCTGGTATGGCCAACAAGGACATCGGAGCCCGCCTGGACATCGGACTGCCGACTGTGAAGACCCACGTGGACGGCGTGTACCGGAAGCTGGGGGTGCGGACCCGCACGCAGGCGGTGGCCGCCGCGGTCAGGCAGGGACTGATCCGGTTGTGAACCTGGCCGGTGTCGTCGCCACCGACCCGTGGTCGCTCACCCGGCCAGCCTGAGACGCGTGAGCGAGGCCCGGCTGATTCTCACCTGCGGGCTGCCCGGGGCGGGTAAGACCGCACTCGCGAGGCGGCTGGCTGCGGACCGCAGCGCCGTGCGCCTCACGAAGGATGAATGGCTCTGGGCTCTGGGCTCGACCCCGTGGGACGAGCCGACCCGGGAGAAGGTTGAACAGGAACTCTGGCGCCTCGCGCGGGAGATCCTGCGCCTCGGCCTGAGCGTCGTCCTCGATTTCGGGCTCTGGGCGCGCATCGAACGCGACCAGATGCGATCCGCGGCTCGCCGCCTTGGCGCCGGCGTCGAACTGCACTTCCTCGACGTGCCTCTCGACGAACTCTGGCGGCGCATCGAGGCCCGAAACTCGGAGCCACCCTGGGATGGCTACCCGATCCGGCGCGCGGACCTCGACGGGTGGCTGACCATTTTCCAGGCGCCCGACGCTGCCGAGCTGGCCCTGTTCGACCTCCCGCCAGAGTCCAGCTGAGGTTGTTGTCGGAGGGCCACCGCGGTGGCGGCCCCGCGGACCGGCCTGGCCCGGAGGACCCGGTGCTCACACGGCCATTCCGACAGTGACTTCCGCCACGACGGCCTCGAAGGCGCGCTCCTCCTCGCCGGTGAGCTGACGCAGCGGGCCCCGGACGTCGCCGGTCATCGCGACGCCGCGCCGGACGAGCAGGCGCTTCAGCGCGGCGTGGAACGGGAACCGCTGGAGCATGTCGCGGGCGGCGCCGCACCGCTCCGACGCGTCGGGCCGCGCGTCGCGGACGGCATCTCGCACCAGCTCGGGCAGCGCGGTCGCCAGCGCCGACACCGCGCCAACCGCGCCGTGGGCCATGCCCTGCTGAATCAGCGTCTCGGGGCCGACGAAGATGGACAGGCCCTCGATCAGGTACGGCGCAAACCGCTCCCAGGGGGCGTCCGATACCTTGAGTCCGGCCAGGTTCGGCAGCCGGTCGCGCAGCTCCTCGATGACTCGCACCGGCACCGCGTAGCCGCTGCGGGCCGCGAACTCATAGATGTAGAACGGCAGGGGGGCGCACGCCCGGCCCGCGGCGGTGAAGTGCTCCAGGATCGCGGTGTCGTCGAGCGGAAAGTACGGCGGGCCGATGACCGCGACCCCGTCGGCCCCGGCCCGCGCGGCGTGCTCGGCCAGCGCCGCCGTGTCGCGGGTGGTCTGCGCTCCGCAGTGAGCGACGACCCGGAGCCGGCCGCCCGCCGCATCGACGAAACGCTCCGTGACACGCGTCCGCTCGGCCGTCGTCAACAGGACCCCCTCGCCCGTGGTCCCCATGGCGAGCAGCCCGTCCATGCCGGCACCGGCGAGGAAGTCCGTGAGGGGCTGGAAGGCGCCCTCGTCGAGGCGATCCCCGCCGTCCGTGAGCGGGGTGACGGCGGCGGCGAGGCAGCCGGAGATGGGATGCGTCATGTCTCTATCGTGTCGCGTATGCGGCCGCCGCGTACCGGCCGCTGGCTGACGCAGAAGTGACCGCTCTGCGGGCTGGGACCTGGTTGTCCGGCGCGCGGGGAACGGTTGTTCCCGGTTCAGGGTTCTGCACAGGGTCACCCCGTTCCCTCGGCGTCGCGCCCGCCCCGCGCACCGCAGCATGACGGGAGGAGAACCCTGTGGGCTCTGCGGGCGTGCCATGGCTCAAGAGGCCGGCCATCCGGTCTCTGACGTACGTAGTGATCGGCGGCGTCGTACTGCTGCTGGTCGATGCCGCCTTCAACATCAAAGACCTGCAAGGGCCGGGGCTCCTGCCGTACCTGGCCTCGGTGTTCGTCGGCTGTCTGGTCGGCTGGATCTACGACCTGGGCACGAGGATGAACGAGACGACCAGCGAGTCGATCCAGCAGCTGACCCACCTGACCGAGATCCTCGACTTCCAGCACCCGCCGCTGCGCCTGCTGGCGAACGCCAAGACGCACGCGCCGACGGTGGGCGTGCTGCTGAGAGTATCGATCGGCCTGCAATACCGCACCATCGCCTCGGTCGATCCGAACCAGTACCTGTCCTTCCTCCGACAGGCGCTGAAGAACAGCGACAGGTTCAACGGTGTCATGCGCCAGACGGTCTCGTGGTTCCGTGAGAACGACGACGGCGCCAGTTACCTGCAGGACTTGAGCTCCCGGCGGATGAGCGAGAAGATCCGGGTGTTCGTCATCGACGCGGCCGATGTCCAGAAGATGCAGGACGAGATGGCGGACGAAGGCCTGATGGAGTTCTACTGGCGTCACACCGGGCCCGTGCACACCTATTGGATCACCGAGAGGGACCTGCGGGACAACTATTCGGAGCTGGGCATGCCGGACGACTGCGCGCTGTTCGATCAGGAGCTGGTGATCAAGTACGACGACCGGCGACAGACGGTCTTCTTCGACATCGTCGACGAGCGCTCGACCGAGCGGCAGCTCTTCGACCGGCTCCATACCCAGATCCAGAACGGCCGCGACCGCCCGTTCAGGCGGATCCAGAGGCGGCCCGGCGAGGTGCGGACGCTCCAGCGCGCGTCCGATCGCGCCGGTTGACGAGGAGCTGCCCGCCGCTCCCATTGTCCGGCGTGATCTCCGCCAGCGCACATCTCGTCGCGATGGTGCTCGGGTGGTGGGGGCCGAGGACCCGCTCCCGGATGTCCAGCGCGCGCTCGAGGAGCCGCCTCGCCGCCGCCGGCTCGCCCTGGCCCCGATAGAGAAGTGCCAGGTTGTGGAGACTGACGGCGGTGTTGTGGTGGTCGGGGCCGAGGACGCGCTCCCGGATGTCCAGCGCGCGCTCGAAGAGTCGCCTGGCCGCATCCAGCTCGCCCCGAGTCTGCCGCAGGAGGGCCAGACCGTTGAGGCTGTAGGCAGTGTGAGGATGGTCAGGCCCGGCCACCCGCTCCCGGATGTCCAGTGCGCGCTCGAAGAGAGGCCCGGCCGTCACCAGCTCGCCCTGGTCCAGATGCACGAGGGCCAGGTTGTAGAGACTGCGAGCGGTCAAGGGATGGTCGGACCCGAGGACGCGCTCCCGGATGTCCAGCGCGCGCTCGAAGAGGCGCCTCGCCGCCGCCGACTCGCCCTGGTCCCGATAGAGGAGTGCCAGGTTGTTGAGGTCCGCGGTGGTGTCGGAGTGGTCAGGCCCGAGCGCCCGCTCCCGGATGGCCAGGGCGCGTTCCAACAGCGGCCGCGCTGCGCGCAGATCGCCCCGGGCCCAGAGCATGGTGCCCAGCTCGTTCATGGCGCGGGCGGTCTCAGGATGGTCGGATCCCAACACCTTCTCGCGCAGGGCCACGGTGCGCTCGTACCACAGCGTGGCGGCCCTGAAGTCCCCGGCGCTACGCAGCGCAAGACCGGCCGCAAAGCAGAGGTCCGCCGCCCGTCCTCCGTCGCCGGTGTCGCCGCCCGCCGCGACGGCGACCAGATGCGGGATCACCGCCGCGAGCGCCGTCCCGGTCAGATGATCCTCCACGGCATCTCTGCCACAGCGGGTCAACGCGCGATCGACGGCCGGCTGCGCCGCCGGGTCGAGGCTCTCGTGCCGCACGAAGTGGACGATCAGCCGGTGCAGTCGTATCCAGCCCTCACCTTCCTCCACCAGCCCGACGTCACTCAAACGGCGCAGCCCGTCGGCACGCCGCCGCGGCTCCACCTCCTCCAGCGTCCTGGCCAGCAGCTCGCGGGGCACCGGCTCCCCAGGCGCCAGGCAGGCCGTCCTCGCCAGCAGCGCGATCGCCACCCGGTCGACCTCGTGCCGCTGGTCCAGGCGGCCCCGGCAAAGGGCGAAGGTCTGGGCCAGGCTCTGCACGTGGCGCGTGGGTGACGGAGAGTCGTCCAGTCCCTCGCCCAGCAGTGAGGCGTGCTGGACGAGCGCCGGCTGCTCCAGCTCGGCCAGATAGTCGTCCAGGCTGACCTCGGCGCGGTAGGCGAGCATAGCGGCGCAGGAGCTCGATGCTGTCCGGGCGCGGCGGCAGGCCCAGGGGCAGGGCCGTGACGCCCAGGGTCGGCGACCAGCGCGAGCGTCGCGAGGTGACCAGCACCCGGCAGCCGCCGCTGGTCGGCCGCCAGGTCTCCAGCAGCGACTCCTCCTCGCAGTTGTCGAAGACCAGCAGCCGCGGCACCGCGCTCTGCCAGGCGCCCATGACCAGCTTCACCCGCTCCTCCAGCGGCCGGCTGGTGAGGTCCGCTTCCAGGCCGACCGCGCCGGAACCGGCGCAGGCGGCGACCTGGAGGGGAATGTCCTCGGGGCTGGCGAAGCTGAGCCAGAAGACGCCGCCGGCGAAGAAGCGGGCCAGGCGGTGGACCAGCTCGACCGCGAGCTGCGTCTTGCCGAGACCGCCGAGGCCGGTCGTGGCGACCACCTGACCGAGGGCCACCGTGGCATCGCCGCCCCTGAGCGCGCCGGCGACCCGCAGCAGCTCCTCGCCACGGCCGACGAACAGCGGATTCAGGGCCAGAGGCATGCGCGAGCCGCCTGGCAGTACGCCAGGCGGAGGCACGGAGTCCGCCGGAATGGCGAGCAGGCTCTCGGCGTCCGTCACATCGGTTGGCAGCGTCGCCTGCTCGGCCCGCGCCGCCGCCGCAAACGCCTCCCGATGCTGGGCGTCGAGATTCAGCGCGTCGGCCAGGAGCTCCACCGTCGCGCTGCGCGGGTTCCGCACGACACCCCGCTCGAGCTTGCTGATCTCCTGCGCATGGAGCCCCGCGGCTTCCGCCAGCTGCTCCTGCGTCAACCCCCGGCTGCCGCGGTAGCGGCGCAGGAGCGTGCCGAAGGACGCCGATCCCGCGGACGCCCTGCCGCTCACGTACACCACCCCCAGTTCACCAGCGCATTTTATTAGTTCTGCTTAGTTTATCGATGGTCTGGCGTCCGGGCCGCGTGCTGTAATCGGGCGGCGCTGTGACAGCGCACGAAATCGGCTCCTCGCTGTTTCAGGTGGGTAGCGCGAAGTTGAGCTTGCCGGCGGTCATGTAGATCATGGCGATGTAGTTGCGCTTGCTGCGGTAGCCGCGAGCGCGCCGCTTGGCGGCCTGGACCAGGCTGTTGATGGCCTCGAGGATGCCGTTGCCGATGCGCGACTCGAACCAGTGGA
>VBJR01000277.1 GCA_005880175.1 Chloroflexota bacterium | reverse complement strand
TACTGTCGCAATACTATGCGATGCAGGGTATGGGCGCGCAGGGCGTCAGGGATAGATGCCGCGAACGGTCGTGGCGTTCGCGACGCGCTGCACGGCCAGCACGTACGCGGCGTTGCGCATATCGATGCGCTTGTTGACGCTGGCGTGCAGGACCTCATAGAAAGCGCGCGTGATCACGTGGTGGAGCTTCGTGTTGATCTCCTCCTCCTCCCAGAAGAAGGCCTGGAGATCCTGGACCCACTCGAAGTACGACACGATCACGCCGCCCGCGTTGGCGAGGATGTCCGGGACCACGAACACGCCTTTCTCGTGGAGGATGGCGTCGGCGTCGGGGGAGACCCGGCCGCCGCCGGCACGAGCACCGTCACCGGCAGCTCGAGCAGCGCGTCGCCCGCGATGTCCTCGGCCTTCTTGAACCCGGACACACGGCCCCGGAACTTCCGGTGCTCGTCCAGGGCGTCCAGGTCGAGGCCCTTCGGATTGTAGACCGCGCCGCGGGAGTCGCTGACCGCGACTACGCGCAGGCCCGCCTCGTGGAGCAGCCGCGCCGTCGAGGTCCCGACCTTGCCGAAGCCCTGCACCGCCACGGTCGGCGGCTCCTCGCTCACGTGGAGGTACTTGAGCGACTCGAGCGTCAGGTACGTGACGCCGCGGCCCGCCGCCTCCTGCCGGCCCTCCGAGCCGCCCACGTCGGTCGGTTTCCCGGTGACCGAGGCGGTCACCGAGTGGCCGGCGTGCATGGAGACGGTGTCCATGATCCAGGCCATGATCTGGGGCGTCGTGCCCAGGTCCGGCGCCGGGATGTCCTTCTCGGGGCCGATCAGCAGGGCGATCTCGGTAGCGTAGCGCCGGGTCAGGTGCTCCAGCTCGTGCTGGCTCAGCGCGGCCGGATCGACGATCACGCCACCCTTGGCGCCGCCGTACGGGATGCCGACGACGGCGCACTTCCACGTCATCAGCATCGCGAGCGCCTTGACCAGGTCGAGCGACACGTCCGGCGAGTAGCGGATGCCCCCCTTGGCCGGGCCCCGGTTGATGTTGTGCTGCACGCGAAAGCCGGTGTACAGGCGGACCGAGCCGTCGTCGTGGTGGACGGGGAAGTGGACCGTCAGCTCTCGCTTGACCTCGCGCAGGAGCCGGCGGGTGTTGTCCGAGAGACCCAGCACGTCCGCCGCCGCGTCGAAGCGTCGCTGGGCGGTGGCGAAGGCTGACTTGGACTGGAGCTCGACTGCCATGGTGCACACCCTCTTCGGGGACCGTGGGCTGCCCGTACACCCGGCGGCGGTCCCCCGGGGGAGGGAGAATAGCCAGGTGACAAGCCTGGTCGACCTGCGCTCCGACACGCTGACCATGCCGGGTCCCGACATGCGGCGGGCGATCAGCGCCTCCAGCTCGTCGATGCGGGCGCTCAGCGCCTCCAGGTCCCGCCGCGTGGGGATGGACAGCCGCATCAGCGCTCGCTCTACCGCCACGTCCACCAGGTCCTCCAGCTCGGACCGGCCGCGCTCGACCCTGCTGCTGACCATCGCGGCCGGCCCGCTGAGCGTGCGCCGCACGTAGTCGAACAGGGCCTGGCCGCGGTCCTGGAGGGTCTCGGCCCCGTCCCCGTCGCCGAGCTTCTCCTCGCTGACCACGATCTGCGACAGGATCAGTGGGGTGAGGTCGCGGCCGGTGTCCCGGTCCACCACCTGGATGTCGTGCCCTTCGCGGACGAGCCGGGAGATCCCCTCCAGGGTGATGTACCGACTCGTCTGCGTGTCATAGAGCTTCCGATTCGCGTATTTCTTGATCAAGTGTTTCTGCGCGGCCATGGTTTGTATTAGCATAACGCATCGCGTTATGGCTGAACTTTATATCTTGTTCCCAGGGAGTCCATCCAATGGCTAAGAGCGAGAAACGTGCGTCATCGACGTCGCGCAATGGCGACAGCGGGCTCATCGACCAGGCGCGTGTGGTCGCGGAGGCGGTCATCAAGGACGTGCAGAAGCGGCTGCCGCCGGACCTCGTGAAGCAGGTCGAGAAGACGGTCGGCCAGAGCCAGAAGACGTTCCAGACCGGCCTGAAGGCGATCCAGGACCAGCTCAAGACGACCGCCAAGCAGGCGGATGTGGACAAGCTCACCCGGCGCGTGGACGACCTGGTCCGCCAGTTCGAGCGGGCGGTCGGCGACCGGACTGCCAGCGCCCCGGCGGCCAGGAAGAGCGCCCCGGCCGCGCTGCCGGCCCCGAAGGAGGCGCCGGCGGCGAAGGCCACCGCGAGCAAGCCCGCCGCCAAGGCGACGGCCGCGAAGGGATCCTCGGCGAAAGCGTCGACCGCCAAGGCGTCGACCGCCAAGGCCTCCACCGCGACGGCGGCCAAGCCGGCCGCGGCCAAGCCGGCCGCCAAGAGCAGCGCGGCGAAGGCCGCCCCGGCCAAGTCCGCGACCGCGAAGGCCTCCTCAGCCAGGGCCACCGCGAAGAAGAGCGCGAGCAAGTCGGCGTCCCGGCCCGTCAGTCCGACGCCGCCGGCCGACAGCTCCACCAGCGCTTCGTAGCGACCGACCCTCCCTCCCCCGCGGCATCGGGGGAGGGAGAATAGCCAGGTGACAAGCCTGGTCGACCTGCGCTCCGACACGCTGACCATGCCGGGTCCCGACATGCGGCGGGCGATGGCCGAGGCCGAGCTCGGCGACGACGTCTTCGGCGAGGATCCCAGCATCAACCACCTGGAGGCGCGGGCGGCCGCGCTGATGGGCAAGGAGGCGGCGGTCTTCGTCGCGACCGGCACGATGGGCAACCTGCTCGCGATCCTGTCCCTGGCCGGGTCCGGCCAGGAGGTGATCGCCGAGGCCGACTCCCACCTCTTCCAGTCGGAGGGCGCGGGCGCCGCGGCGCTGGGCGGCATCCAGATCCGCCAGGTGTCCACCGAGGTGGGCGTGATGAGCGCAGACCAGGTCCGCGGGGCCGTGCGAGCCACCGACGACCACCACCAGCCGCTGACCGCCGCCGTCTGCGTCGAGAACACGCACAACCGGCATGGCGGGGTGGTCTGGCCGCTGGAGTCGCTGGCCGCGGTGCGTCGGACGGCGGATGAGCACGGCATCGCCGTGCACATGGACGGGGCCCGGGTCTTCAACGCGGCGGTCGCGCAGGGCGTGCGGCCTGGCGAGATCGCGGCCGTCGCCGACACGGTCACGTTCTGCGTGTCCAAGGGCCTGGGCGCGCCGGTGGGCAGCATCCTGTGCGGGCCGTCCGCCACGATCGAGCGGGCGCGCCGCTGGCGCAAGGCGGTCGGCGGCGGCTGGCGCGAGGCGGGGGTGCTGGCCGCTGCCGGGCTGTGGGCGCTCGATCACATGGTGGACCGGCTGGCGGACGACCACGCGAACGCCCGGACGCTGGCCGAGGGCCTGGCGGAGCTGCCCGGCGTGCGCATCGACCTGGACCGCGTCCAGACGAACATCGTCCGGTTCCAGGTCACGTCGATGGACGCCCGCGAGTTCGCGACCGGGTGCCGCGCCCGCGGCGTGCTGGGCGGCGCCTCCAGCGCCGGCGTGCGCTTCGTGACTCACTACGGCATCGAGGCGGACGACGTCCAGCGCGCCCTGGCGGTCGCCTCGGAGGTGCTGTCCGCCTGACGGCTGGGCCGGCTACCGGCCGGCCAGCAGCTCCGCCAGCAGCGCCGGGGCGATGTTGCCGCCGCTGATCAGCGCCACCGTCGGCGGACCCGGCGGGATCAGCTCCAGCGCGGCGAACGGGAGCGCCCCGGCGCCCTCGGCCACGACCTTGCCGGCCACCGCCAGCCCGGCGACGGCCGCCCGCAGCCGGGCCTCCGGCACGGCGATCCAGCGGTCGACGCACTCGGCCAGCCGCTCCCGCTGGGCCGGGTCGTACGGGGCCGAGGTGCCGTCCGCGATCGTCTGCGGCGTCAGAGCCGGCGGCGCGCCCTCCGCGAACGTCCGCACCCACAGCGGGTAGCCGTCCGACTGCACGCCGATCACCTCGACGCCGGGCCGGCACTGCTTCACCGCGCTCGCCACGCCGGTGACGAGCCCGCCCCCGCCGACCGCGACCAGCAGCCGTTCCACACCGGGCAGGTCCTCGACGATCTCCAGGCCGGCGCCGCCGTGGCCGGCCTGGACGGCGGGGTCGGCGAAGGGGTGGATGAACGCCTCCGGCTCGGTCTCCCAGCCCCTGGTGGCCATCCAGTCGAGGAGGTCCGGCCGGGTCTTGAGGATGGGCGTGGCGCCGAGCGCCCGCACGCCCTCGACCCCCGGGCCGCGTACGCGCACGCCAGCGCGGCGTTGCCGGCGCTGACCGTCAGCAGGCCGCGCGCCCGCCGCTCCGCGGGCAGGGCCAGCGCCGCGGCCAGGAAGCCGCGGACCTTGAAGCTGCCGGTCGGCTGCAGCACCTCGAGCTTCAGCCAGGTCCGGTCGTCCAATGGGTGCAGTGGCGTGCGGCGGACGAAGGGCCGGGCCCGTTCCGCGGCGGCGCGGATCTCTTCGAGAGGGATCACGCGGCCGCGAGCACCTGGTGGGCGGCCTCGATCAGCTCGCCGCGGCACCGCTCGTCGCGGGCGAAGATGCGGAAGATCGCCATCCGGACCGGCAGGCGGCGGAACAGGTCGAGCACCCGGGAGTGCTGGTAGCTGTTCTCCAGGGGGTCGTAGAAGAGGATGTCCTCGCGCTCCATCATGGGGTTGAACGCTCGCGACTCCTGCGCCGCCACGTCCACCTCGAACTCCAGCTCGCGCAGCTCCGGGCGCAGCCGCTCACGGATCAGCCGGGCGAACTCGACCCGGCTCAGCCTGAGCGCCCCGCCCGGCACGTCGCGGGCCTCGACGTAGCCCGAGTAGACCAGCCGCCACTTGAGCCGCCGGGCCACGATGTCCGCCCAGCCCTGGCCGAGCGCGCGCAGCTCGGGGTCCTCCTGCCGCGTCCAGCGGTCCACCTCGCTGAACAGCCACCACTCGTCCAGCTGCCGGAACGTCGACGGGCGCTCCAGCGGGTTGCCGCCGAGCAGGACGTCCATCGTGGCGTTGAACACCTCGCGGAGCTGGAGGTCGATCCGGCGGACGGTCCGGTGGAAGTACACCTGGTGGTACAGGTACAGGCGGGCGCTGAGGAACATGAACAGCGCCTCGGCGCCGTGGTTGTGCAGCGTGAGGCCGTGCTCGGACACGTACGAGTAGTGGAGGATGCGCTGGACGTCCACCGGGCCGGCGGCGACGCCGCAGCTGTAGGAGTCGCGCGGCACGTAGTCCATGTTGTCGGCCGAGAACGGACCGACGAGGAGCGGCCGCAGCACCTCCAGCCAGGGCGGCGGGGTGAAGCCGGGCAGCGGCTCCGGCGAGATCAGGTAGGCGACCCAGCGCGGGTCCACGCGCTCGCCGGCCGCGAAGTCGCCGTCGGGGCTGGCCGCGATGCCGGCGATGAGCGGGGCCAGGTCGTTCGTGATCAGGTGGCGGCCGACGACCTCGTGGTCGATGCCCCACCGATTCAGGTAGTTCTCGTCGAAGAAATGGCCGAACGGGCCGTGGCCGACGTCGTGGAGGAGGCCGGCCAGCCGCAGCGTCTCGACGATCACCGGCTGCGAGGGCGCGTCGGGGTGCTGCCGCCGGAAGGTGGGATGGAGGTGGCGGCCCCACTCGCCGGCCAGGTGCATGGCGCCCAGGGAGTGCTGGAAGCGGGAGTGCTCGGCGGTCGCGAACACCCACCAGGCGCTCTGCATCTGGTGGATGCGGCGCAGGCGCTGGAGCCAGGGATGGTCCACCAGGTCCTGCTCGGCGGCGTCCCCGGGCACGCCGCCCGGCTTGGTGATCCGCACGTAGCGGTAGATGGGATCGCTCGAGAGGTTGAGCCTGTTGTACTCGGCGATCGCCTCGGACATGGAGCGGATTGTAGGGAGGCCCGGTAAAGGGCCGGGAACCGGCGGCTCCCGCTCCGGTTGAATTGCGAATGGTGAGCCTTCAGCGTGGCGTCGAGCTGTTCAACCAGGGCCGCTACTGGGACGCCCACGAGGCCTGGGAGGAGGCCTGGATGCCCGACCGCCACGGCCCCGATCGCGGCTTCTACAAGGGCCTGATCCAGGTCGCCGCCGGCTGCCTCCACTACGGTCGCCGCAACCGCCGCGGGACCGTCAACAAGTGGCGCAGCGGGGCCGACTACCTGCGCCCGTACCTGCCCCGCCACCGCGGCGTCGAGCTGGCGCCGCTCGTGGCCCGGGTGGACGGCTTCCTCGCCGAGCTGGACAGCGGCGGCTGGCCCGAGGGGCTCGAGATGCCGCTGATCGACTACGCCGCCGGGTAGGGCGGGAAGCGCCGGCCGGCCCCCGCCTCGATCAGGCCGCCGTACCCGAGCCGGGCGAAGTCCAGCTCGTCCGCCTCGCCGTACGCGAACACGAACGGCAGGACCAGGTCCAGCGACGTGGCGCGGCCGAACCCCGCGCAGGATGCCACCCCCAGCACGACCGCCTCGCCCAGGCGGCCCAGCCACAGCATGCTGCCCGGGTGGGCGGGGGCGCCCTGGCGCAGCAGCTCGCCGCCCGCCGCGACCAGCTCCGCGTACGCCGCGTCCAGGGGGTCGATCGACGACGCGCCAGCGAAGAGGATCAGCCGCGCCCGCTGCTCGCGCGCCGACTCGTACGCGGCCCGCACCGCGTCGGCGCTCCGGGCCACCTCGCGGACCGCGAGCAGCTCCGCCCCGTACCAGCCCAGCTTGCGCGTCACCGCCTCGGCGAACAGCTCGCGCGCTCGCGGCTTGAGGCGCTCGGTCACCACCACCAGCGTGCGCAGGGGCAGGAACGCGTCCACCCGCACCACCGGCCGCGTGGTCGCCGTCACCCGCTCCGCCTCGCGGATGAGCATTCCCGGCACCGCCACCGGCGTCACCTTGGCCCCGGCCACCTCCTCGCCGGCCTCCACCGCCTGCCCGTCCATCACCGTGAACACGCCGACGGCCGGCAGGTGGTTCAGGCGATCGACGGCCTCGCGGTCGACCCGGACGAGCCCGCGCCGCTCGGCGATCAGCCGGACCTGGCTCTGGCTCGGACCCTCGACCCGGGCGCCCGGCCCGGCCACCGCCCGGCCCAGCCGGCGGGCGGCCTCGTCCTCGTGGATGTCGTCCTCGTCGAGCTCGACCAGGTGCACCTCGGGGATCGCGCGCAGCGACTCGACGTGCTCCGGCCCCAGCACCGTCCCCTTGCGCAGGCCGTGGCGGATGTCATGGGTGAGCACCCTGCCCGCCACGGCGGCGGCGGTGACCTGGCTGGAATGGAGGCGGATGAGCTTCACTTGACCTTCCTACGATGGATACCACCGTGCGCCTGTACAGTACGCTGACCCGGCGCAAGGAGGAGTTCCACCCGCTGGAACCGGGCGAGGCACGGATCTACTCCTGCGGACCGACCGTGTATCGATACGCACACGTCGGCAACCTGCGCACCTACCTCTTCGCCGACCTGCTCTGCCGGGTGCTGGAGCACCTCGGCCACCGGGTCACCCAGGTCGTGAACATCACGGACGTCGGCCACCTGACCGACGACCAGTTCGACCGGGGCGAGGACAAGATGCTCGTCAGCGCCCGCCTCGAGAATCGGAGCGCCGAGGAGATCGCCGAGTACTACACCACGGCCTACATGGACGACGCTCGGAAGGTCGGCGTCCGGCCGGCGGAGCACTATCCCCGGGCCACCGCGTACATCGCCCGGATGCAGGAGATCATCAGCCGCCTCGTCGAGCAGGGCCACGCCTACGAGGTCGACGGCACCGTGTACTACGACATCGCCAGCTTCCCCGGGTACGGCAAGCTCTCCCGGAACTCGACGGAGCAGCTGCTGGCCGGGTCGCGCGGCGAGCCCGACCCGCGCAAGCGCAGCCCCGGCGACTTCACGCTCTGGAAGGCGGCCGGCGGCAAGCGCCTGCAGGTCTGGGACAGCCCCTGGGGGCCGGGCTTCCCGGGCTGGCACATCGAGTGCTCGGCGATGTCCACGGCGCTGCTGGGCGAGCGCTTCGACATCCACACCGGCGGTTCCGACAACGTCTTCCCCCACCACGAGGCGGAGATCGCGCAGTCGGAGGGCGCGTTCGGCCACGAGGTCGTCCGGTACTGGATGCACGGCGAGCACCTGATGCTGTCCGGCGCCCGCATGGCCAAGTCGTCCGGCAACTTCTTCCGGATCACCGATCTGGAGGAGCAGGGCTTCGACCCGCTCGCGTTCCGCCACCTGGCGCTGCAGGCGAAGTACCGGACGAAGCTCAACTTCTCGGTCGAGGGGCTGGCCGGGGCGGACCGCGCGCTGCGCCAGCTCCGGGCCCGCGTGGCCGATTGGCGCACGGGCGCCGCCGGCCCGGACGGACCGGTGGCCGATTTCGACGAGCGCTTCCGGGCCGCGATCGCGGACGACCTCGACCTGCCGCGCGCCATGGCGCTGGTCTCCGAGGTGGTCCGCTCCGACCTGGCGCCGGGCGCCAGGGCATCGCTGCTGCTCGACTGGGACCGCGTCCTCGGCCTGGACCTGGGCCGGGGCGTCGACGGCGCCCAGGGCGCCGCCGAGCTCCCGGCGGGGGCGGCCGAGCTGCTGGCGCAGCGCGAGCGGGCGCGCGCCGACCGCGACTACGCCACGTCCGACCGGCTGCGCGACGAACTGGCCGCGCTGGGCGTGCGGGTCATCGACACGCGTGACGGGCAGCGTTGGGAGATCGTCCCGCGCTGAGCCG
>VBJR01000276.1 GCA_005880175.1 Chloroflexota bacterium | reverse complement strand
CCACCGGTCAGTCGACCCGGGGATACCCCTCCCGATCGCCGTCCAGCCACCGCAACCCTACAGCCAGTATGTCGGCCAGGTCGAGGCGATTCCCATGACCGGCCAACGTACTGATCCGGCGCAGGGCCACCCAACTGTGCCAACGTAAAGCGGAGAAAGAGGTGGCAACCCCGAAGGCGCTCGCCAGGGCCCAGACCCTCGCGACCCGCGCCGCCCAGCTGTTCCCCGTCCGCGTGGTCCGCAAGTTCATCGACCACGGCGGGCCCAACCAGGCGATCCTCATCGCCTGGAACGCCCTCACGGCCGTCCTCCCCATCGGCCTCGCCCTGGCCGCGATCCTGGGCCTCATCCTCAACAGGGCGGGATTCAGCGGCGCGACCGTCGCCGAGCGCATGGGCTCCTTCTTCCCCAACGACCTCGGCACCCAGCAGGCCATCATCGACGGCCTGAACTCCCTCCAGCAGCAGGCCGGCCTCTTCGCTCTCCTCGCCCTCCTCGGCTTCCTCTGGACCGGCTCGAACCTCTTCGGGGCCATGGAGGCCGTCTTCGCCGGCGTCTTCGACACCCCGTCGCGCCCGTTCCTGAAGCAGAAGCTGATGGCCGTGGTGATGATGGCCATCTTCGCCGTCCTCGCCTTCCTGGCCATCGGCACCTCCGCCCTCCTGCCGCTGCTCGACCAGATTCCCGGCATCCCCATCTCGCTCACGAAAGGCGACACCGGCTCGCTGCTCCAGATCGCCGTCGGTGTGGTGTCCGGCTTCGTCCTGTTCTTCGTCATCTACCAGGTGGTGCCGAACCGCCGCCAGCGCCCCAGCCGCGTGCTCCCCGCCGCGCTGCTGGCCGCCGTCGCCTTCGAGCTGCTCACCCGCCTCTGGCCGATCTACATCGACTTCAACAAGGCCGGTCTCAACCGCTTCGGCAGCCAGTTCGCCCTGCTCTTCATCCTGCTCGCGTTCTTCTACTTCCTCGGCGTCATCACCGTGCTCGGCGCCGACATCATCGCCGTCATCGACCCGCCCCGCCGAGCAGCAGACGAAGCGCCGGCCGAGACCCCGGCCCGGCCAAAACCGATGGGCCGCATCAGGAGGACCGCCCTCGGCGCCGCCGCCCTCCTCATCGGCGTCGCCGCAGGCCGCCGCCTGCGCGCATAGTCGTGCCGTGAGCATGGACTACCCGCCGCCTCCGCCGGCGTCCCCACGTCCCGACCCGCCGCCGGCGCCTCCGAGCTACCCGCTGCCCACCAGCAACGTCCAGCCCCCCGCGCCGCCCGTCCCGTACCAGCCCTACCAGCCGGCCCAGCAGCCGGGCTACCCGCCGGCGCCGCCACCACCGCCGCCCGCCCTCTCCGCGTACCGCCTGCCCAAGAGCAAGACGACCGCGGTCCTGCTGGCCATCTTCCTCAGCGGCATCTCCTGGATGTACACGTACGAGAAGGACGCCTGGAAGTTCTGGACCTGGTTCGCCGTCACAGCGATAAACCTCTTCCTCTCGCTCGCCACGTTCGGCATCTGGCTGTTCGTCGCGATCCCGATCGGGATCGGCGCCTGGATCTGGTGCGTCGTGGACGTCGCGGTCAAGCCGCAGCCGTTCTACGACTTCTACCCGGCCGCATAGGCTGGAATCGCGCCAGACTGGAGCCGTGACCGAGGCCGATCCCGCCGACCACGTCCGCCGGCGCCTGTTCAGCGCCGGCGAGCGCCTGGGGTGGCAGTTCCGCGACCGGCACCGCTTCTGGCGCCACTGGTCGGCCCCGATGCCGCAGCGCCGCGCCGCGCTCACCCCGGCCATGCGCACCGTCCTGACCATCTTCGGCATCGGCCTCTGGGTCTACGGTGCGTTCGCGGCGCTGGCGACGTTCGGCGTCTGGGCGTTCAGCCTGGTCAAGCCCAGCAGCCAGTGGCCGGATCTCGTCGCCGCCTGGCTCGTCTTCGCCGGCCTCGCCGCCGTCTACGTACTGCTCACGCGAGGCGTCCCGCCCGCCCGCCACGCCGCGATGCTCGCCCACTGGGAGCGCGCCCGCGACGACCACAACACGACCGAGCGCGCCCGCGTGGACGCCCTCGACGAGTGGGGCGCCGTCCGCACCCTGCCCGGCACCCGGCGCATCGACGTCTACGGCGGCGAGCACGAGGGTTGGACCGCGTTCCTGACCACGTTCGGCACCTCGATGCTCGCCGAGCAGAGCCCGATCGTGCTCCTCGACCTCAGCCAGACCGGTGTCAGCGCCGAGCTCTGCCAGGTCGCCCGGCACTCCGGCGCTCCGACCCACGTCGAGCTCCTGCCCGACCAGCTGGACGCCTCGTCGCTCCTCGCCGGCCTGGCCGCCGCCGACGTCAAGGACGTCCTCGTCGAGGCCATCCATGGCGACAGCCCCGCCCACAGCCGCGACGAGCGCGTGCTCGACGACCGGATCCTCACCGCGGTCTGCGACGCGCTGCGGCCGAACCCCACCCCGGCCCGCATCCACGAGGCCCTCCGCGTCCTGCTCGGCGCCGAGAGCCAGCTCGGCGCCGACGACGCGGCCCGCGTCCGCGCCCTCTTCACCGAGGACCAGCAGCGCCGCCTGCACGACCGCATCCAGCGCCTCGAGGCCTACCTCGGGCACCTGGCCGCCCTGCGCATCGGACCCGAGCCGCCCGCCGCCCAGCTCACCTGCTTCACGGTCACCCCCCGTGGCTCCCAGCTGACCACCGAGCTGACCGTGGACCTGCTCGGGCAGTGGCTCATCCGCAGCCTCAAGAACACGCCGCCCGGCCAGGCGCCGCGCACCGTCGTCGTCGCGGGCGCCGACCACCTCAGGGCGCGCCACCTGGAGCAGGCCGCGGCGCTCTGCGACTCGCTCGGCTCCCGGCTCGTCCTCCTCTTCCAGCACCTCCGCGACTCCGGCGCGACCCTGCTCGGCGGCGGCCGCGCCACCGTCTTCATGCGCCTCGGCAACTACGAGGAGGCCGAGCGCGCCGCCAACTTCATCGGCCGCGGCTACCGGTTCGAGCTGGCCCGGATCACCACCGAGCGGGGCGAGGAGGACACGACCGCCCGGACGACCTCGAAGGGAGGGGAGTCGTTGTCGCCGTGGTCACGCACGTGGGGCTCGAGCCGGACCCGGGCCCACTCGTCCTCATGGAGCTACGCGGAGATGCGGCAGCGCGTCCACGAGCTGTTCGTCGAGCCCACGCACCTGCAGGCGCTGCCGCCGACCGCGTTCGTGCTCGTCCAGCACACGGCGGACCGCCAGGTGCTGGCGGTCGCGGCCGACTGCAACCCCGACCTGCTGAGCCTGCCCCGGGTCTCGACCCAGCCGCTGCCCAACCCCGACCAGGTCAGCGGGACAGACGCCGCCAGCCCAGCAGCGCAACCACTGCCAGCAGCGCCAGCACCACCAGGCCACCGCCTACCACCGTCCGGCTGACCGCCGCCGTCGAACTGCCTCGAGGCGCCGGGGACGCGCCGGGAACCGCCGCGGCGGACGAGCTGGGTGACGCGGACGGCAGCGGAGACGGAGACGCCGGTGCCCGCACCGCCGTCAGGTTGCTGTTGCCCTCCGAGAACGCGAGCTGGTCCACCTCGTCCTGATGCGGCCCGCTGTAGCGCAGCACGTACAGCCCTTCGTCGATGTCGGCGACGTAGATCAGCCCGTCGCGCACGATCGGGTAGCTCCACGTCATCGCCAGCGTCGCGCCCAGCTGCGGGTCGCGCTGCCCCGGCTGCACCGCCTGGGGCCGGAACTCGACCAGCCGCTGCGGGTTCGCCGGGTCCGAGATGTCGAACACCTGCAGCCCACTCGAGTACCAGCTGATCAGCGCCAGCGAGGCCGTCAGCGTCGGGTTGTGGCTGGTGTACGCGCCGGCCGGGCTGCTCCGGCACGTGGCCGGGTCGTTCTCCGGCGCGGCCAGCGTGCTCACGGCGCGCGGCTGCGCCGGGTTGGCGATGTCCACCAGCCGGGCCGGCCCGTACGGACAGGCCGGCGGGTACCGCTCGTCCGTCACCACCAGCAGGTTCCGCCCCGGCACCTGCACCGCGCTGTGCACGTTGCCCCCGGCCGGAGCCGGCAGCCGGGCCGCCAGCGGCGTCAGCAGGGCGAGCTGCGGGTCGGCGCGGCCGCTCGTGAACGCCGAGACGTCGCCCACCAGCAGGCCGCCCGTCCACATGGACAGGAACGCGCGGCTCCCGTCCGCGCTCAGCGAGATCGAGTGGAGGAGGCCGGTCGGCGACGCCCACGTGCCGGCCAGCCGGGGCGCGGCCGGGTCCGTCACGTCCAGCACCTGCAGGTCCGCCGCCCCGCCGCTGAACATCGACACGAACAGCAGCGTGCGGGCGCCGCCCGGGTCCTGCCAGAGAAAGAACTCGTGCGGCGAGCGGCCCCCGAAGTCGTAGCCGCCCACCGCCGCCGGCCGCGCGCAGTCGTCCGTCCACCGGTAGAGGTCCATCCGGTTGACCCCGCCCC
>VBJR01000163.1:28362-54100 GCA_005880175.1 Chloroflexota bacterium | reverse complement strand
GCCTCGACCGGCCGCCGCCGGCGCTCGGCCGCGAGCTGGGCGATCACGGCCGGCGCGATGGACCGCATCCGCGCCTGGACGGCGACCAGCCGCCGCGCGCGCTCCGCGGACCGGGGCGAGCGCAGCCCGTCCCGGAGGTCCCAGGGGAGGCCGGCCGCCCGGACGACGAGCTCTGGAAAGATCGTCCAGGACGGGGCGGGCGACTGGCCCACGTCAGGCCCCGTACTCGCCCGCGAAGCGGAGCATCTTCGCCATCCCGTCGATCAGCGCCTCCAGCTCCATCGCGAACGAGATGCGCGTCCAGAAGCCGGGCCGGCGCCGTCGCAGCGCGTCCGCGTCGGCGAAGCTCGGGCCGGGCAGGATCTGCACCCCGTGCCTGCGGAAGAGCCGGACCGCGAAGGCGTACGGGTCCACGGCGTCGAGCCGGGGCACCCGTACGAAGACGTTGAAGCCCCCGGAGCGGGCGCCGCCCAGCACGATCTCCTGGTCGAAGGTCCGGGTCAGCGCGGCCAGGTTCCGGTCCAGCGTGGCGAGGAGCGTCCGGTGCCAGCTCGCGAAGCCCCGGACCGCCCGCGCCAGGCGGTCGGGGTCCCGGTACGCGTCCAGGAAGTCGCCCAGGCCGGGGGCCAGCGGAGCCCAGCGGGCGGCGCGAGCGACGAAGCGCTCCGCGACCGCGGCCTGGCTCGCCGCCGGGCCGGCTCCTCCGGCGCCGAGCCTGGCCGCCGCCCGGCACAGCATGTCCACGAACAGCAGCGACGCGCAGGCCCCGACCGAGGACATGCACGCCAGCCCGTTGATCCGGCCCAGCTCCTCGGCCAGAGGCCGGGGCGCGATCATCCACCCGATCCGGAGGCCGGGCAGGGCGCGCTCCTTGGACAGGCTGGAGACGACGACCACGTGGTCGAGCGCGCCGGCGGCGCACGCGATGTCGAGGACGTTCGGGGCGGTGCCCGGCTCGACCAGGTCCACCGACACCTTGTCCACGAGGACGAGCAGGTCGTCCTCGCGCGCCCACGCGAGCAGCGTCGCCAGCTCGGCCTCCGGGTAGCACTCGCCCGTGGGGTTGTTGAACAGGTTGAGGAAGAGCAGGCGCGTCCCGCGGCTCGCCGCCCGCATCAGCTCCTCGGGCGTCGGCAGGAGCCGGCCGTCGCCGTCGTGGAGGACCTCGCGGACGCGCAGCCCCGCCGCCGCCAGCGCGGCGCCGGCCAGCGGGAACGTCGGCGCCGGCACCAGCACCTCGGCGCCCGGCATCCGGGCGGCCAGGTGGACGCCGAGCACGTGCATCGCCATCGACACCCCGGTGGTCACGACGACGTTGTGATCGTCGATGACGAGCCCCCGCTCACTGACCGCGCACTCGTACATCGACACCGCGGTCCGACTGATGATGTGCCCGTGCGGACCGTCGTACTGACTGCGAAAGGTGGGCGCTCGCAGGCCGCGTCGGAACGCGGCGAGCAGCGGCGGCGGAGGCGGCAGGAAGTTCACGCCGGACGAGATGTTGATGGGCGCCCGGCCGAGGCGTGCGCTGACCCGCCGCTCCTCGTGCGGATCGTAGTTGACAGCGTCGATCCGAAGCATGAACTCGTACGGTGCGTAGGGCACGGGCTTCTCACTCGCTGGTGATCTGGAGCCCCGAGTACGGGGCCTGGTGCCTGCCCACGATAGGCAACGCAGGTCGTGATCGTCAATGACCAGCCCGCTGCGTCTATACGCATAGATTCCGATTCGCGGGCAACTGCGGACGAGACGCCCGTTGACAGCCGTACGCAGCCCGGTTAGCGTCCTCCGCAGTCTGTGACCGCGCCCTCGACGAGCAGGAGACGGTCACGTCGCGCTGCGTGACGACAGTCGCGCGACAAGGAGGATCGATTGACAACGAGCTGGCTGCTCCAGCGGTCGCTGAACGCGCGTCTGACCGCCGGGAACGGCGCCGCGACAGCGCTGGCCGGCCTCCTCGACGCGGGCTGCCGGCAGCGGGTCATGCAGTCCAACCCCGACGTGCGGGTGCGCCTCCTGCCAGCGCCGGTGCTGCTGGACCGCGACGTGCACCAGCGTCTCGCCGCTGACACGGTGAGCCTCACCGGGCTGCTCGTCGAGCTGCCGCGGCTCCTCTACGGCGGCGCCGTGGACCGCATGTGCGCCGACCTGGGGCTGGGGCCGCTGATGACGGCTGCCATCCGCACGACCGCTGCCCCGCCGCCGGTGGTGTTCGCGCGCTGGGACCTGTTCGAGACAGAGGCGGGCTGGCAGCTGGTGGAGGTGAACGTGGGCGGCGGCATGGGCGGCGGGCACGTTGGCGACTGGAACCGCCTGATGCTCGGCGCGCCCGTGCTGGGCGAGTTCCTGCGCGCCCACGGGCTCGCCTTCGACGATCCGCTCGACACCTGCGCCGAGGTCCTGCGCCAGGCGTGCCTGGAGGCCGGCCTGCCCGATCCGCCGCTCGTCGCGGTCGTGGACTGGACCGTCTACTACGACCAGTGCATCCTCTTCCTGCACCGCACGGCGGCCGCGCTGGAGCGCGCCGGGTGCCGGACCGTCGTGTGCCACGTGGGCGAGCTGCGACGGCGGCGGGGCCGGCTGTGCGTCGGTGACCGCGCCGTGGACGCGGTCGTGGCCAACTACCTGCTGACCGACCTGTGCAGCGCGCCCATGGACCTCGACGACGTCCTCGCCTGCCAGGCCGATGGCAGCGTGCTGTCCGCGATGACGTTCTTCGGCGACCTGATCGGCGCCAAGGGCGCGATGGCGCTGCTCTGGCGGGCGGTGGAGTCCGGCGTGCTGAGCCCGGCGGACGCGGACCTCGTCCGCCGGTACGTCCCCGAGACGCGCCTGGTCGGCGGCCGGGGCGTCGTCATCGGCGCCCGGACCGACGAGCGCGCGTGGCTGGACGCGGTGCGCGCGGCGGTCGCCGCCCCGGGCACGTACGTCGCCCAGCGGCTGGTGCGGCCCGCGGCACTGCCCCTGCCCGCGCTGAGCGACGGCGGCGAGGCGATCCTCCGCGACCGGGCGCTCCTGCTGTCGGCCTTCGTGGCCAACGGCCGCCACGGCGGCTACTGGGTGACCGGCGGGGCCGCGGGCGAGCCGGCCATCGTGAACCTCGCCCACGGCGCCGAGCACGGAGCCGCCTTCCATGGCTGAGCCGGATTCCACCGACGGAGGCGGACGCGGCGCCGAGTCGCCGACTGTTCGGCGGAATCCGGCGGCGCCGCGCTTCGGCATCCGGACCCAGCAGACTCGCCCGTACGAGGAGCTGCGGGAGCTCTGGCAGCGGTACGAGGCGATGGGTTTCGACAGCCTCTGGCTGGGCGACCACCTGATCAGCCCGACCCGGCCCGGAGCGCCCTACTACGAGGCATGGTCGCTGCTGCCGGCGCTGGCGACGTGCACGTCGACGGTCCGGCTGGGCGTCATGGTGAGCTGCGCGACGCTGCGCCACCCGGCCCTCCTCGCCAGGGCCGCGGCGACCGTCGACCACGTGTCCGGCGGCCGGCTGGAGCTCGGTCTCGGCGCGGGCTGGTACACGCCCGAGCACGACGCGTTCGGCATCCCACTGGCCACCGGTCCCGAGCCGGTCGAGGCGTTCGCGGAGACGGTGGAGGTGTGCGACCGCCTGCTCCGCGGCGAGGTCGTGTCCTTCGCCGGACGGCACGTGACGCTGCGCGGCGCGTTCTGCGCGCCCGCCCCTCGCCAGCGGCCGCGGACGGCCCCGGTGAGGTGCGGCGCCGCAACGAGATGCTCGACGAGGCCTGCCTGGCCGCCGGCCGCGCGCCGGCCGACGTGCGCCGGTCCCTGCTGATCACCGTCCGCCGCCCGAACGACGACCCGTGGGCGTCCGTGGACGCGTTCCGCGACGGGGTCGGGCGCTACGGCGACGCCGGCATCCAGGAGTTCGTCTTCGACATGCCGCTCGAATGCCAGTACCAGGTGCTGGAGCGCGTCGCGGTCGAGGTGCTGCCGCAGTTGCGGAGGAGGAGCGATGGCGTCCGAAGCGCGCACGAGGCTGTATGAGTTCACGGCGGCGGACGAGGGCGACGATGTCGCCGGGTGGGTGCGCCGCCATGGCCCGGAGCTGCGGCGGCGCCTGCACGAGCACGGCGCGGTGGTGCTCCGCGGGTTCGCCGCCGACTCCGTCGAGCGGTTCGGCGTGGCCAGGACGGCGCTGGTCCCCGTCCCCTCCGCATACGTGGAGGCGGCGACGCCCCGGACCGCCCTGACCGACGACGTGTACACGTCGACAGACTTCCCCGCCTCGCAGGAGATCGCCCAGCACAACGAGAACTCGTGGGCGCAGACGTGGCCGGGCCTGCTGCTGTTCGGCTGCATCGTCGCCTCCGCGACGGGCGGCGCGACGCCGGTGGCCGACGTCCGCGCGGTCCTGGCCCGGCTGAGCCGGCCGCTGGTGGACGACTTCGCCCGACGCGGTTGGATGCTGGTCCGCAACTACGGGACGGGGTTCGGGCTCTCGATCGAGCAGGCGTTCGGGACCGCCGACCGGGGAGCCGTCGCCGCCTACTGCGCGCGCGCCGACGTGGCGACCGAGTGGTCGGACGGCGACCAGCTGCGCACGCGGCAGGTGCGGTCCGTGCTGGCCCGCCACCCGGACACCGGTGACGTGGCCTGGTTCAACCACGTCTGCTTCTGGCACGTGTCCCGGCTGGCCCCGGAGATCCGGGAGATGCTCGTGGACATGCTCGGCGAGGACGGGCTGCCGTTCAACACGTACTACGGCGACGGCGGTGCGATCCCCGAGGCGGTGGTGGACGAGATCGCCGCGGCGTACGAGGCGGAGAAGGTCTCGCGGCCGTGGCAGCCTGGCGACCTGATGCTGGTCGACAACATGCTGGCCTCGCACGGCCGTGAGTCGTTCACGGGCGAGCGCAGGGTGGTGGTGGCGATGGGCAGCGAGCGCCGCCGCGAGGGGCACGCGCTGCCGATCGGCCGGCACGAAGGAGGACGAGACGTGGACGCGAGCAGCGAGCGCTCGCCCGGACGGCTCCGCCGGCGGCCCATCTCGACGCGGGCCGAGCGGCTGGTGCGCACGGGCTACCTGAACGAGGGCGACCGGTACCCGCTGGTCGTGACCCCGGCGGTCGCCGGCGTGGCGCTGGCGGACTGGATCGGCGGCCATCGCGAGACGGTCGAGGCGGAGCTCCTCCGCCACGGCGCCATCCTGTTCCGCGGGTTCGGGGTGAGCTCGGTCGAGGAGTTCCAGCAGGTGTCGCTGGCGGTCAACCCCGAGCTGGTCGAGTACACCGAGCCCTCCACGCCCCGCGGCGAGTACATGGACAAGGTCTACGTGTCCAGCGAGTACCCGAACTACTACGACATCCCGCTGCACGGCGAGCTGAGCTACACGTACCGCTACCCGATGAAGGCGCTCTTCCACTGCCGGAAGGCGGCGGCGAAGGGCGGCGAGACGCCGATCGCGGACGCCCGCGACGTGCTGCGCGCCATCGATCCCCGGGTCAGGGAGAAGTTCGTCAGCCGCGGCGTCATGTACCTGCGCAACTACGGCGACGGGCTGCTCGTCCCATGGCAGAAGGTGTTCGCCACCGACAGCCGCGAGGCCGTCGAGCGCTACTGCGCCGAGAACGCGCCGATGACGTGCGACTGGATCGACGCGAGCCGGCTGCGCACGCGCCAGGTGCGCCCGGCCGTGGTCCGTCATCCGGTGACCGGGGACGACGTCTGGTTCAACCAGGCCCACATCTTCCACGCGTACAGCCTCGGTGCGGACATGCAGCGGACGCTGATGGAGCAGTTCGGCGAGGAGAACCTGCCGGTCCACGCCCTGTACGGCGACGGCAGCCCCATCTCGGAGTCCGAGCTCGACGAGGTGTTCCGCGCGTACCGCGAGTGCCAGTGGGCGGCCCCCTGGCAGGAGGGCGACGTGCTGCTGGCCGACAACCTGCTCATGTCGCACGGCCGGCGCGCGTTCGAGGGCGAGCGCGAGGTGATCGTCTGCTTCGTGGAGCCGTGCCCGGCCCGGGCTCGGGCCTGAGCCGGGAGGGACGCCCATGGTGATGGAGACGGAGAACACGTTCGACATCTCGCTGCAGCAGCGGCGGGCGTGGCTGGTGCGGCAGCGAGGCCGCCTCGCCGGCCACGTGTCCGCCTACCTGCTCGATGGGCTCGTGGACGCCGCCGCCGTCCACGAGGCCCTGCGCCGGCTCGTCGAGCGCCACGAGATGCTGCGGACCGCGCTCTGCCGCGTGCCCGGCCTCCGCTTCCCCGTCCAGGTGATCGGCGGAACCGGGAACGTGGCCTGGCGGGAGCTGCCGGCGGGCGCCTTCCGGGACGCGGAGGAGGCGGTCGACTGCCTCTGGCGGGAGGAGGCGGGTGTGGGGTGGGACCTCGAGGCCGGCCCGGCCGTGCGGGTCGCGCTGGCCCCGGTCGGGCCGGAGCGGCACGTGCTGGTCGTGCACCTGGCGTCCCCGTTCGGCGACGCCCGCACGGCACACGAGCTGGCCCAGGCCGCCGTCCGCGGCGACGGGCTGGACGAGGCCGCGCAGTACGCGGACTACGCCGGCTGGCAGGCGGAGCTGGCCGCCGCCCCGCCTGGCCGGACGCTCGGGGCGGCGGCGGCCGCAGCCGCCGCGCTCGACCCCCGGCCGGGCCTGGTGCCCGTGCCCCTGGACCGCGGAACGGCCCAGCGCGTCCGCGACGCCGCGCGAGCGCTCGGCGCCACCGTCGAGGTGTTCCTGCTCGCGTGCTGGTGCGCGCTCCTCCACCGCCGTTCCGGGCGGACCGCCGTCGCGGTCGACCTCGTGGACGCCGGCCGCGCGCTGGACGACCTCCGCCGCGCCCTCGGGCCGTTCGAGCTCGCGCTGCCGCTGGTCTGCCCCACGCCCGTGGACGCCCGTCTGCCCGCCCTGCTCCGGCAGGTCGGGGAGCTGGTCGCGGCGGCGCGCGCCGCGCCGGAGACCGCGCTGCGGGCGCTGCGCCACGCGACGGACCGCGGTCACCTGCCCGAGCCGGCCGCCGACGGCGCCTTCCGGTTCGCCTCGCCGGCGTCGCCCTCCCGCCCGGGCGGCGTGCGCTGCCGGCTGCTCCGCGAGGCCGACATCGGCAGCCCGTCGCCCCTGCTCCTGACCTGCACGGAGTGGGACGGCGAGCTGGTGGCAGCGATCCAGCACGACCACGGTTACCTGGACGACGACGCCGCGCGGGAGCTGGCTCGCCAGCTCCGCGAGCTCCTGGCGGATGCCGCCGACCGGCTCGACGCCGCCGTCGCCGAGCTCGACCTCGTCGGGCCGTCCGGCGTCGGCGACGCCCGCGACTTCCTCGTCCGGCAGGTGCGGCCCCTGCCCTGGGAGCCCGCCACGCTGGACGACCTGTTCGCGGAGCAGGCCCGGAGGACGCCGGACCGCGCGGCGGTCGTCTACGAGGACGCGTCGCTCACGTTCGCGGCGCTGGAAGAGCGGAGCGGCCGGCTGGCGACGTTCCTGACGGGACGAGGGGTCGGGCCCGATCGCACCGTCGCGATCGCGATGGACCGCTCCACGGAGCTGATCGTCGCCGTCCTCGGCATCCTCCGGGCGGGCGGCGCGCTGCTGCCCCTCGACGTGGCGACCGCGCGGGAGCGCATGGGGGCGATCCTCGCCGCCGGCCGGCCCGCCCTGGTGCTCACCGAGACCGGGGTCGCCGGCCGCCTCCCCGCCAGCCACCTCCCGACCGTGGCGCTCGACGCCGTCCGCGCCGAGATCGACGCGCTGCCGGCAGCGGCCCGGCGCTCCCAGGCCACGCCCCGGTCGCTCGCGTACGTCATGTTCACGTCGGGAACCTCCGGCGGCCCCAAGGGGGTCGCGGTGGAGCACGCCTCGGTCGCCCACCTCCTGGCCGCGCTGCGCGCCGGCGTCTACGCCCGGCTGGGAGCGGGCCGGCCGCTCCGGGTCGCCGTGAACGGCCCGCTCGCGTTCGACACCTCGATCAAGCAGGTCGTGCAGCTCCTGGACGGCCACACCCTCCATCCCCTGCCCGAGCGGCTCCGCCTGGATCCTGAGCAGCTGCTCGACTACCTGCGCGAGCACCGGATCGACGTGATGGACTGCACGCCGTCGCAGCTCGGACCCCTCGTCGAGGCGGGCCTGCTGGACGCCGGCCGAACGCAGCTGCGGGCGCTGCTGGTGGGCGGCGAGGCGGTCCAGCCCGCACTGTGGCAGCGGCTCGCCGCCGCGGACCTCGCCTGCTTCAACCTCTACGGGCCGACCGAGTGCACCGTCGACACCACCACGTCCCTGATCGGGGCGGACAGCGCGACGCCGGTGATCGGACGCCCGATCGCGAACACGTGCGTCGCCGTGGTGGACGGTGCGGGCCGGCTCGTGCCGCCCGGAGTCGCGGGCGAGCTGGTCGTGGCCGGGCCGGGCGTCGCCCGCGGCTACCTCGGCGACCATGACCTCACGGCGGCGCGCTTCGCCGATCACCCGCAGCTCCCGGGAGCGGGCGCGACGTACCGGACCGGCGACCGGGGCCGGTATCGCCCCGACGGCCAGATCGAGTTCCTGGGCAGGACCGACCGCCAGGTCAAGATCCGCGGCAACCGGGTCGAGCTGGCCGAGATCGAGCGGGTGCTGGCGGAGCACCCGGCGGTGGCCGAGGCCGTCGTGATGGCGATCGCGGGCGCCGGCGGCGACGTCGCCCGGCTGGCCGGCTACGTGGTGCCGCAGAGGGGCGTGGCGGCGCCCGCCGACGAGCTGCGCGCCCACGTAGCGGGGCGGCTGCCAGAGCACATGGTCCCCGCCACCGTCACCCTGATCGGGTCCGTCCCGCTGACGCCGAACGGCAAGGTGGACGAGGCGCGGCTCCCCGCGCCTGCGGAGCCGGCCGCCGCGGCGCGCGACCTCGTGCCGCCGCGGAACCCGGTGGAGCAGGCCCTGGCCGAGGTGTGGGCCGACGTGCTCGGGCTGCCCGCCGTCGGCGTGGACGACAACTTCTTCGCGCTGGGCGGGGACTCGATCAAGACGATCCAGGTGATCGGCCGGGCGCGGCGGAGGGGGATCCGGATCCTGCCCCTGCAGATGCGCGAGCACCAGACCGTGGCCGAGCTGGCTCCGGTGGTCGGAGCTCAGTGATCCGCGATGCGGGCCCGGTTGGAGCCGTGACCGATCTCCGTCCGCGGCGGCTGGAAGATCTCGATCGCGACGAGCGGGCGGTCGCCCTCCACCCGACCCCCGTGGGGGACGCCCGACGGGACGTGGACGACGTCGCCGGCGCGGGCCACAGACTCCACGTCGCCCACCCGGAACCGCAGCGCGCCGCCGAGCACCACGATCATCTGCTCCTCGGGGTGGCCGTGGACCTCGAACTCGACGCCCGGCTGCACCTCCGAGCGAATCACCTGCAGCCCGTCGCCGGTGACCACCCGGACGACGTCGCCCGGGCTGACCTGTACGGACGGCGCCGCGTCCCAGCTGACGAACGGCCCACTCATCGCCTCGAGTGTGGACGATGGACCCGGTAGAGCGCCGGCTGCTCGAGCGCACCTGGTTTCCCGTCGCCCGCGTCGAGGACGTCGCCCGCGGCGCCGTCCACGCCAGCATCCTCGGGGCGGACCTGGTCGTGTACCGGGCCGGGGGGGTGACGACGGTCGCGGGCGCCAGCTGCCCGCACCGGGGCGCGGCGCTGTGGATGGGAGCCGTCGGCGCCGGCGGACTGGAGTGCCCGTACCACGGCTGGCGCTTCGAGGCGGGCACGGGGCGCTGTGTCCACGTCCCCTCCCTGCCGCCCGGGTCCCGGCCGCCTCGCGCGGCGCTGGGGGTCCTTCCCGTCAGGGAGGCGTACGGTCACGTCTGGAGCTGCCTCGACCGCTCCCTGGGCCCGCCGCCCGTGATGCTCGGCCTGTCGGCCGGCTGGCAGCTCGCGTACGGGGAGCCCGCCGACGTGGGCTGCGGCATGCGCCAGCTCACCGAGAACTTCCGGGACCTCGCCCACTTCCCGTTCGTCCACCACCGCACGATGGGGCCCGGCGTCCGGCGGGTCGTGGAACCCTACGCGGTGCGCCGCGACGGCTGGCGGCTGACGTGGACGTCCTCGGTGGACCTGGGCGGCACGGCGCTCGAGGGCAGGTCGGCCGTCGCCGGCCGGCAGACGGTCGAGTACCACCTCGAGGTCCCGATGTTCGCGTACGCGTACACCAGCTTCCCCGAGGGCGGCCGGCGGCTGGTGGCCCAGTTCACCACCCCGATCGCCGCCGACGGCCTGCGCGTCAGGCAGTTCTGGNNNNTTCGAGGAGGACCACCCGATCGTCGAGAACCATCGGCCGCTGGAGGCGCCCCTGGCCACCGCGACCCAGGCGCACACGCGCGCCGACCGCTTCAGTCTCGCCTACCGCCGGCTCTACGCCGAGCTGCTCGCGACGCTCGGGAAGGAGGTTGCCGATGCCGCCGACGACGTCGACCCCCACGCCGTATCAGCTGCCGAGGGGCGCTGAGCGGCGCCTGATCGAGGCGATGGAGCCCTTCCGAGGGCTCGCGCTGGCCTCGGCGCTGCAGGCGCTGTTCGCCACCGGCGTCTACGACGAGCTGGAGCACGGCGAGGCCCGGCCCGCGGCGCTGGCCGAGGCTCTCCATCTCGACGAGGAGCGGACCATCGCGGTGCTCCAGTTCCTCGCGGTCGAGGACGTCGTGGCGTTCGCGCCCGCCGGCGCCGTCGGCCTGACCCCCCGCGGGCGTGCCTACGGCGAGTTCCGGGCGTGGTACGCGATGATGGTCGGCGGCTACGCCAACGTCCTGGCCACGCTCGCCGAGAGCATGGCGGCGGGCGCCTCCCCCACCGCCAGACGCGGCGAGTGGGTCGCGCTCGGCAGCGCCGGGGTCGACGTGCATTCCAGCATGACCCTGATCCGCCGCCTCGTGGCCCGGCTGCCGGCGCCCCCGCGCCTGGTCCTCGACGTCGGCTGCGGCTCGCCCCGCTACCTGGGGGCGATCTGCGCCGAGCTCGGCTGCCGCGGCATCGGCGTCGAGCCCGACCCGGCGGCCTTCGAGGCGGGCCGGCGGCAGCTGGAGGGGTCGGACGGCACGGTGCGGATCGTGCGGGGCTCGGCCCAGGACTGCATCGCGGCCCTGGACATCGTCCCGGACGTGGTCCTGACCGCGTTCGTCCTGCACGAGGTGCTGGGCCAGTCAGGCGAGGACGGCGTCCGGCGCTACCTGCGCGACGTGTTCGCGGCCGCGCCGGCCGCCCACCTCCTGGTGATCGAGCCCGACCTGCGGCAGGACGACCCGTCGGTGATGCGGCACGGCTACGCCCGGGCCTTCTACAACGGCTACTACCTGGTGCACCCGTTCACCGGTCAGCGGCTGGCGCCTCGCGAGTACTGGGAGGAGCTGTTCCGCTCCGAGTCGCTGACCGTCGTGGCCGGCGGCACGACCGACCCCGACATCGACTCGACGGGGCTGGAGCTGGGCTGGCTGCTGCGGGCCGCGCCGGGTCAGTAGACCGGCACCAGCCAACCGGCGTGGCCCGGCGACTCGCCCCTGACGGCGGCCAGGTACCGGTGGCGCAGCTCGCGGCCGATCCTCCCCGGACAGCCGTCGCCGACGGCGCGCCCGTCGACCGACGTCACGGGAGCCACCTCCGTCCACGTCCCGCACAGGAGGAGCTCGTCGCACACGTAGAGCTCGCTCCGATCGACGCTGCGCTCGAGGACCGGGACCCCGAGGTCGTCGGTCAGCAGGCGAAGCAGGAGCGCCCGCGTCACGCCCTCCAGGATGTCGTCCGTCACGGGCGGGGTGATGCAGGCGCCGTCCCGGAGCAGCAGCAGGTTCTCGGCGCTCGCCTCCGAGACGTGGCCGTCGGTGGTGAGCAGGATCGCCTCGTCACAGCCGGCGTCCAGCGCCTCCAGGTGGGCGAGGCACGAGTTCACGTACGCGCCCGCCACCTTCGCCCGGACCGGCATCGCCGCGTCGGGAACTCGCCGCCAGCTGCTCGTGACGCAGCGCAGGCCGGCGCCCTCGTACGCGTCCTGGCCGTCCTGGCCGGGCATCGGGACGAGGCACACGGCCAGGCTCGCGCCGCCGGCGCGGTAGTCGACGTCGAGGTCCTGGCTGGCCGCGAAGAGGATGGGACGGACGTAGACGTCCTCGCGGAGCTGGCTGCGGCGCAGCAGCTCGACGGTGATCGCGACGAGCTCGTCCGCGTCCTCGGACAGGGGCAGACGCATGATGCGGGCCGAGCGCGCGAACCGCGTGTAGTGCGCCCGGGCGGCGACGAGGTTCAGCTGCCCCGCCGCCTCGCTCCAGTACGCGCGGATGCCCTCGAAGACGGCCGTCCCGTAGTGGAGCGCGTGCGTCAGCAGGCCGATGCGCGCGTCCTCGGGGCGCAGGATCCTGCCGTCCAGGTACGTCCAGAGCCCGGCCACGCCCGCGCTACCGCGCCTCCCGGGACAGGAGCGTGCCGCCGGTGATGGTCTCCGCGAACGCGAACCGGTAGCCGCGCAGGATCTCCACCGGTCTCAGCGCGGTCAGCTCGTCCGACGGGCACTCGTGCATCTCGAGCCGGGCCGAGCCGGTCCAGACGTCGTCGATCGCCTGGTCGACGCTGCCGCCCGTGACCAGTTCCTCCAGCGGGCGCACGGACGCGTCCCAGGCCGGGAAGAACCGGGTGTGCACGAGCGGTGCCAGCATCAGCGGCGGCGGCTCGGCCCGCGTCTCCAGCGTGACATGGAGGTCGACGAGGCGCCGGTCGCCGGCGGCCAGCGTGCCGGAGAACCGCCCCCCCGCCCCGCCCGGCGGCGTCGCGCGGCCGAGCCGGAAGCCCCTGGTGATCGCGATGCTGCCCATCTTCTTCGGATAGCCCTGGATCAGCCCGCGGACCAGGGAGAAATCCCGGTCCACCCAGCACATCGGGCAGCGCGCGACCGGTGTCCCCTGCCACGAGCAGGCCAGGACGACGTAGAACTCCCGGTACTGGGAGCGCACCGGGTCGGCCAGCTCGGCGCCCGCGTCGGTGCACGACTGCCAGTCGCCGAAGATCGCCGCCGCCAGGCCGTCGAACCCCCGGCCGTCCAGCCCGCGCGGCAGGAACGCTTCCACGGCGCAGGGATCGGCGCGGTACTCGACCATGACGACCTCGCCCGAGAAGTGCCACGGCGGCGCCGGCACCAGGGCCGAGCGGCCGGTGGGCGACAGCGGCAGCGAATAGCCGCGCAGGCCGCTCCTCGCGGTCACCGGGTCGACTCGCCGACCGGGCTCCGGCGCCAGGCCACGTGCCGCAGCCGCCGCAGGGCCTCGTCCATCACGTGCGGGCTCCGGGCGACGGCGAGACGGAGGTCGCGACCGCCCTGCGCCGGATCGGCCCAGTGGAACTGCTGGCCGGGCAGCACGTGGACGCCGGCGCCGGCCAGCTCGCGGCGGACCCGGTCGGCCTCGGCCGCGGACTCGAAGCGCAGCCGGCAGACACTCACCCGGGCGTCCGGGTCGGGCACGTCGATGCCCTCGATATCGTCCACCGCGGCCAGGGTCGCGGCCCGGTTCCTGGCGATCAGCGCGTGCAGCCGCTCGAGCCCGCCGCGGGCCGCGTCGGCGGCCAGCTCCTCGACCACGCGCAGGACGAACGGCGAGACGCTGAGGAGCACGTCGCGAACGGCGTGCCCGAACTCGTCGCGCAGGCCGGCGCTCACGGCGACGAACGCGAGCTTCAGCTCGGAGACGGGCCACAGCTTGCCCGTGTCCTCGATCACCACGTAGTCGACGCCCGTCCGCTCCAGCACGTCGTAGCTGTCGAACTGCGCCCTGCGATCGAAGCCGCGGAACGACGTATCGAGGCAGAGCAGGTGCCCGGCGGCCGCGCAGGCGCTCGCCAGCCGCTCCAGCCGCTCCCGGTCCAGCAGCCAGCCGGTCGGGTTGTTCGGGGTCGTCACGAAGAGGCAGGTCGCGGCCCCCCGGCCCAACCCGCCCAGGTCAGCCTCGGCCAGCGCCTCCTCGGCGACGGGCTCCAGCACGACCGCGCCGCTGAGCAGGTCGTGGATGTTGTCGAACGTGGGGTGGATCAGGGCCACCCGGGCCTCGCGCCGGAGCAGGCAGGTGGCGAGCACGGTGGTCGCCACGGAGGACGAGTAGAGGCTGAACACGCGCCCGTCGGCCAATGGGGCGCTGCGCTGGCCGAGCGAGTCGAGGAAGGCGCGCTGCGCGCGCTGCTCGAGCTGCTCGAACGCCTCCGACTCGGCGGCGTCGAACAGCTCGGTCAGACGATCGACGATCCGGCGCTGACCGTCCGTCGGCATGTGCCGAGGGTGTCCGTCGGCGAGGTTGATCGGCGCCGCGAGGGCGACCTGCTCCAGCTCGGTCAGGCTCTCCATGTCCCCTCAGCCCACCCCCTTCTCCACCAGGTAGTCGTGCAGGAAGATCGCATCCATTCCCCCGAGATAGAAGTCGCGCAGGGCCTCCAGCGGCCGATCCACGATGGGCTCGCCGCGCACGTTGAACGAGGTGTTGAGGACGCCGCCCACGCCGGTGATGCGCTTGACCTCGCCGATGAGCCGGTGGAAGCGCGGGTTCGCCCGGGCGGTGACGGTCTGGACGCGGGAGGTGCCGTCGACGTGCCTGGCGGCCACCAGGTCTCGCTTCCCGGCGGCGGTGAGGGGGAGCGACAGCAGCATGAACGGCGACGGAGCGTCGAGCGCCAGGTACCGGCGCCGGTCCTCGTCCAGGATCGAGGCCGCGAACGGCCGCCAGGGCTCGCGGTCCTTGACGATGGCGTTGACGCGGTCGTTCATCCCGGAGACGGCCGCGTTGGCCAGGATGCTGCGGTTGCCGAGCGCCCGCGGACCGCACTCGCTGCGGCCCTGGAACCAGCCCACGATCTTGCCGTCCGCGATCATCCGGGACGCGGCCGACGGGGCGTCGTCCACGCGGCGATAGCGCGCCTTGCAGGCGTCCAGGCATCGCCGAACATCGCCGTCGCCGTGCTCCGACCCCCAGTACGCGTGGCGCAGCGGCTCCGGCCTGCTCCCCGTCCGACGGTGGTGCTCGTGATAGGCCGCGCCCAGCGCCGTCCCCGAGTCGCCGGCCTGCGGCTGCACGAACAGCTCCGCGACGTCGGCGCGGGCGGCCAGCTTCGCGTTCATCTGGGAGTTGAGCGCCACGCCGCCGGCCAGGCACAGCCGGGCCGGCTGGCCACCGGCCCGGAGCACGTCCACCAGGTGGTTGGCGATCCGCTCCAGCTGGCGCTGGACGGAGCAGGCGATGGACGGGTAGTCGCCTTGGGTGGCGACGACGCCGGCCGGGCGCGGCACCACGCCGAACAGGTCGGCCAGCGCGGACGGCCGGTCCAGGCCGAACTTGATGTCGCGCGTCCACACCCGGTCGGGATCGGTCTCGAACCCGTGGGGGACGGGCCACAGCAGGCGGGCGGCGGATTCGCGGTAGTCGTCCCGCCCATAGCCGGCGAGGCCCATGGTCTTCTGCTCGTCGCTGTACGGCCGGAAGCCCAGGTACCGGGTCACGGCGGCGTACGCGAGCCCCAGCGAGTGCGGCACGCACACCTGGAGGCGCGGCCGGAAGTCGCCGTCGAACGTCCCGCCGGTCACCGTCGCGAGCTCACCCAGACCGTCGAGGACCAGGAAGTCGGCCACCGGCCAGGTCGTCGAGAACACGGCGCCGCTGGCGTGCGCCAGATGATGGGGCACGTACACGAGCTCGGCGCGGCAGCGCTCGGCCAGGTCGGCGAGGAGCCGCCGCCAGTAGCGCCACACGTCCTGCAGCCGCGGCCGGCCCTCGGGCGGGACCAGGCTGGCCACCGGCTGGAACGCGTCGAACCGCGAGATCCGCTGAGCGTGGTCGAAGTCGTACGCGACCACGTCGATGTCGGAGTGCTCGATGCCGGCCCTGCCGAGCAGGAACTCGATGCTGCGCGTGGGGAAGTGACGCAGCTCGAAGTCTTCCAGCGGCTCGTGCTCTTCGGCGGACGTCACGAAGACGCCGTCGTACACGGACACCGCGTGCTTGACACGGACGAAGCGTTCCTCCTCGGCGATCCCGACGATCGATCCGTCGTGCAGGAGCGCAGCCGCCGCGTCGTCGCGGAATGCCGAGATGCCCAGGACGTACAAGGTTCGGCTCCCTCTTGACAGTCTGACAGTGACGAGCCCGTGAGATCGGCGAAGGCTGTGGCAGAGACTATGGGCGCTTCGGAGAGATGTCAACGGCTCAGTCGAGGGCAGGTACGCTACGAGCGACGCCTGCATACGTATAGAGTGCCAGGCGGGTGAGCGCGGTTGCTGGCGACAACCGCCGTACTGTATGATCCGGCCTCGGCGGCTCGACCGTCGCGGGCAAGTTCAGGTGAGGTCATCGAGAGGCTTTGGGGAGTGACATCCAGGTAGCAGCGCGCCGTCGCCCATGCGGCTGAGCGCGCAGTCGGTCTTCACCGGACTCTGGCGCAGACCGGACTTTCTCAAACTCTGGGGCGGCCGGACCGTCTCCACCCTGGGCTCCCAGATCATGCAGGTGGCGCTGCCACTGGCGGCGGTGCTGGTGCTCCATGCGTCGCCGTTCCAGATGGGCGTGCTGCGCGCCGTGGCCGCGATGCCGGACTTCCTCTTCGGGTTCCCCGCCGGTGCCTGGGTCGACCGCGTCCGCCGGCGGCCCCTGATGATCGGTACCGACCTGTGTCAGGCGGTGGTGGTCGGATCGGTGCCCGTCGCCGCGCTGCTCGGCCTGCTCCACCTCGAGCAGCTGTACGTGGTGGCGTTCCTGAGCGGCGCGCTCACGCTCGTCTTCGACATCGCTTCACAGTCGTACGTCCCGACGCTGCTGAGCTCCGAGGACCTCGTCGAGGGCAACAGCAAGCTGGCCGCCAGCAACTCGCTCAGCAGCCTGCTGGGGCCGGCCGTCGGAGGCAGCCTCGTGCAGCTGGTCACGGCGCCGATCACGATCACGCTCAACAGCATCTCGTTCCTGTTCTCGGCGCTGATGCTCGCGACCATCGGTGGCACCGAGCCTGCGGCGCGGACCGCTGGCACCGGATCGGGGTTCGCCGCGTTCTGGCGGTCGATCGGGCAGGGCCTCCGCTTCATGGTCGAGAACCGCGTCCTGCTGGCGCTCTCCGCCGCCGCCGGGCTGTTCAACCTGTTCGACGGCATGATCTTCGCCGTCTACATCCTCTACGCGAGCCGCGAGCTGGCGATCCCGCCCGCGCTCCTGGGCGTCATCATCGCCGCGGGCGGCGTGGGCGGCCTGCTCGGGGCGTTCGTCGCCGGATGGGTGTCCCGGCGGCTGACCGCCGGCCGGGCGCTGCTGGCCGCCCTCGTGGTCGCGACGGTCGGCGAAGCGCTCATCGCGTTCGCGAGCGGTCCGCTCGGCCTCACGGCCAGCCTGCTGCTCGCGGCGGAGGTCCTGGTCGGGCTCGGCGCCGCCGTCTTCAGCATCAACTACCTCACCCTCCGGCAGCTCCTCACCCCGGTCGAGCTCCAGGGGCGGGTGCACGCCACGAACCGGACGATCATCACCGGCCTCGTCCCGGTGGGAGCGCTGGTCGGCGGCGTCCTCGGGCAGCTGCTGGGCCTGCGGGCGCCGCTGATCGTCGGCGCCGCCGGGACGCTGCTGGCGGCCGTGCTCCTGTTCGCTTCGCCGCTGCGGACCTGGAGGGCGCCCGGTCAGCCCTGACCGGCGCCCGCCGCCATCTCGCGCTCCCACCACCGCCGCAGCTCCTCGACCGTCGGCTCAGGCAGCTCGGACCGCCTCCACCTGGTCAGCTCTGACACCAGCCGCTCCGGCCGCAGCGCTGGCGGCTTCCGTGCGATCACCGCCGCGTCGCGCAGCCGCTCCCGCAGCGTCCGCACCGACCATTCCTCCTCTGCCGCCCGGGTCAGCCAGGCCTCCTGCTCCGTCTCGCTCAGCTTGGCGACGAGCAGGTGGTGCCACCAGGTCAGGCCGTCCACGCGCCCGCCGGGCCGGAACCGCCTGGCCAGCGAGACCGCCATGGTCAGCGTGTGGCGCGAGTAGCCGGTGACCTCAGACGCGAGCATCCGCACCCGCCGCCGGTTGAGGTTCGCGAACACCTGGTCCTCGCCCCGCAGCAGCCAGTCGCCGACGACCCACATCTGATTCGACGCCCGTCGGGCCACGCCGTGGCGGTCGGCGGCGATCTGTCGTCCCGCCTCGCGCCACGCTGACGGCGTCAGGTCGGTCGTCGTTTCCACCACGAGTCCGTTCATGAGGTCAACTCCATCTCTCCAGCAGACACACGACTCGATCGACCCGCTGGAGCCTACGACCGCCCGCGATCGAGGTCCAGGTGGTGAATACCTATGCGCTACCTGATGGCGTGCCGCCACTACCTGCCAGCCCGGGCTTGCGTATTGGCGTTTTGCCATGATAGAAAAGTGCCACAACGCATGGCGGCGAGTTCGACGATTCGCCGCGTATCCCCGATGGCCCCGCGTATGGAGGAGGATCACATGGATCTGCCACCCCGCGATGCTCTGCAGGCCAGGATCGAACACCTCGATCTGGCCGTGGTTCGCCGGCGACTGATGAACGAGCACGGCTGGGACTCGGCCGCCGCCACGGCCGCCGAGGATCAGTACCGGCGGTTCCTGGTCAGCGCGGCGACCGTGGACACCATCTCACCGAACCGCGAGGCGGACGCCTTCTGGCACGAGCACATCCTGCACACGGAGAAGTACGCCGCGGACTGTGAGCTGGTGTTCGGCCGGCTCCTGCACCACGACCCGCTCGAGAAGCCCGACGGCGGGTACTGTCACGGCGTCTGGGCGTGATGCTCTCGGATGGTCATCGTCTCGCGACGATGACCATCCGTCTCGCCGCTATCGAGTACGGTCCCCCGAGCTCGTCGTGGGCTGCCACCGACGTGAAACCAGCGTCCGTCAGCCACTGCCGCGCCTCGGGAAACGTCGGCAGCCGGAACGTGAACAGGGTCCTGCGAAGCCTGCCATCGCGAACCATGATCCGATCCGACACGCACCGGCCCTCGATGACGTCCAGGGCCCACCGGTCCACGAGCAGGTCCTGGCCGATCTCGACCACGTGCACGGACTGCTGCTGGCCCGCCGGGATGCCACGTACCAGGCTCTCCCGACTGAGCATGTCCACGAGCAGCGCGCCGCCCGGTCGCAGGCTGCGATGCAGGCGGCGCAGCATCGCCTTGTTGCCGGCGTCGTCGAAGTAGCCAAACGACGTGAACCAGTTGACGGCCCCGTCGAACTGCTCCACGAAGTCCAGCTCGCGCATGTCGCCGCGCCGGTACTCGACGTCCACCCCCCGGCTTCCGGCGTCGGCGCGGGCCTCGGCGAGGAAGCGCTCGTTGGCATCGACGCCGACCACCCGACAGCCGCGCGCCGCCAGTCGGTTTGCGATGCGTCCGCTGCCGCAGGGCACGTCGAGCACCGCCTGCCCTCCGGTCAGGCCGAGCATCCGCCAGATGAGGTCGACGTCTCGATCGCTGCGCTCGTCAGTGAGGAGTGAACGAGTGAAATAAACGTAGTCGTCGTCGAAGATGTCGGCGAACGCGTCCACCGGCTCATCATAGTCACGCACCGGTTCAGGGCTGTCCGCTCTTCCGGTGACCGCCGGCACCATCCTGCGCCGCGAGCGCCACCGCGACACGCGACGCGATCTCCGCTCGTGTGTGCACACCGAGCTTCCCTCTCAGTCGTTCGAGGTGTCCCTCCGCTGTTCTCTCTGCGATGGACAGGCGGTTCGCGATCTGCCGGTTCGTGAGGCCGGCCGCGACGAGCTGGGCGACCTGCAGCTCCCTGTTCGTGAGGCCGACCAGCTCGGACCGCGCGCCGTTGGTGTGCGTGGACGCGGGCCCCTCGGGCAGTCCGAGGAGGTAGCGGACCAGGGCCTCGCGATCCATCCCGCCGCCTCGGGCCACGGCCTTCCGCAGGCGTGGGTCCCGACGCAGCGATGCCAGCTCGCCGGTGTCCCGCGCCAGGGCGCTGCGGGCGGCGACGGCGTAGGTGGCACGCAGCTGGTCGGTGCCGCCGACGAGCGTGGCCGCGCGCTCCGGCCGGGCGCCGGCCACCTCCACGGCGGCCATCGTCTCGATCAGCGCCGTCAGCTGGGACGGGTTCATCGTGGACTGGTACACCAGCGCCTCCATCAGGTGGTCCCTGGCCTGACCGCGCTGCCCGCGCTGCAGCTGCAGCTGGCCGAGCATCACGAGCGTCCAGACGACGAGCGGGATGAACGATCCGGATCGCGCGGTCTCCAGGCTGCACTCCAGTCCGGCCTGGGCGTCCTCGGTCTCGCCCCGAAGCAGGGCCACGCGGGCCAACCGGAACGTGCAGTGGGCCAGCAGCCGCACATCGCCGGCGCGCCGCGCCATCCGCACCGCCGTCTGCGCGGCGCATTTCGCCGCGTCCAGGTCACCCAGACGGCTGCTGATCAGGGCCGCCTGCTGCTGGACGGTCGCCTCCAGCATCGGGTCGTCCGCCTGCCGCGCCAGCGCCCTCGCCTCCCCGACCATGCGCAGGCATTCGCTCCTCCCGCTGCCCAGGACGAGGCTGAGCACGGCGAACCAGCCGAGGCAGCGGATCCGAGTCCGGACGTCCTGGTCGGGGAGGCGGCTGACGGCGTCCAGCCAGCGGAGGCCCTCCTCGTACCGGCCACGACACTCCCAGTAGCGGCACAGTGAGGTCGCGATCCTCCCCGCCGTCGCGTGGTCGGCCTCCAGCGCGATGGTCAGCGCTCGCGTGACGTTCGTGTACTCGATGTCGATGGCCTCGATCGCGGGCTCGTCGCCCCGCTCCACCGCCGCCTCGCTGCCCTCCGCGAGCCTCGCGTAGTAGGCCAGGAAGCGGGCGCGCACCTCGTCGAGCTCGCCGCGCCGGCACAGCTCGGCGTACGCGAACTGCCTGACCGTCAGCAGCATGTCGTAGCCGGTCGCCTGCCTCTCCGAGACCGTGCCGACCAGCAGCGACTTGTCGACCATGCTGGCCACCGCGTCAGCGGCCGTGAGCGGGTCCACGCCGCTGATCGCGGCGATCGCCTCCATGCGGCACCGGCCCGCGCACAGGCCGAGCGCCGCGAAGGTCCGCATCTCGTCGTCCCGGAGCTGTGAGCAGCTCCACTCGATGGCACGGTCCAGGCTTCGGTGCCGGTCGCTATCGGGCGATCTCCGCTTGGTCAGCACGTGGTCGCCGGCACCGATCCGATCGAGCAGCTCCCGGGGTGAGAACACGTTGCTCCAGGCGGCGGCCAGCTCGAGGGCGAGAGGGATGCCATCCAACCTGCGGACGAGCGCCGCGACGGTCGCGGAGATGGCGGGGGTCAGCTCGAACTGCGGCTGAACGCTCTGCACCCGGTCGAGCCACAGGCGCACGGAGTCGCACGAGAGGAGCTCGTGCAGGTCGGCGGCCGCGGGAGGCGGCGCGAGCGGCATCACGGCCCACGTGCGCTCGTCGGGTGTCCCGAGGCGCTCACGGCTGGTGGCGAGGACGTGAAGGGAATGACACGCCAGCAGCAGCTCGGACGCGAGTGCGCTGACGTGCCGGGTGAGGTGCTCGCAGTTGTCGAGGATCAGCAGCAGGTGGCGGTCCCGGCAGTGGTCGTCGATCCGTCCCCGCAGCGACTGGACGCCACTCTCGGGAATGCTCAGGGTGTGCGCGATCGACTCGTACACGCCGTGCTCGTCGGTGACGGCCGTCAGGTCGATCGTCCAGACGCCGTCCGCGAAGCCGGACAGCGCTCGGTGGCCGATCTCGTGCGCCAGCCGTGTCTTCCCGCACCCCGGAGGTCCGACGAGCGTCAGGAGCCGGCGCCGCCTGACCAGCTGCGTCAGCTGCGCGATGTCCCGCCACCGCCCGATCAGGCTGGTGAGGTGGTACGGGAGGTTGTGCCGCCTCGTGCCCATGCCCTTGCCTTCGCCCTCACATGCCCTTCCATCGGCGACAGCCAACAGTCTATGCTAGCGCATCGGCCACTTTGGCGGCTCTCTCACTTGGCCAACCACCGTTTCACCGGGCGCCATCCTCCAGGTGGACGACCCGGCGGATTCATCCGGGTGGGTCACCATGCAGCAGCCTCGGGTCCACGAGAGGTCGCGAGCGCAGGCCTTCGTCGAGGAGCTCAACCGGCGCTGGCGGTCGAGTCCACGACGCCGACCTCTCCACCGGTAGGCCGGGCCCACGACAGCACGACGGCCCGGGAGCTACTCTTGGACCGCCTGCTGAAGCTCCGCTTTCAGCGCGGGGATGTCTTCGGCCACCGTCTGCTGGATGCGAGCCCACTGCGTGTCCCAGTAGTGGTGCGCGAGCTGCACCCTCTGCCCGATCACGTCCTTCCA
Organism: Chloroflexota bacterium; assembly: GCA_005880175.1. The sequence goes on along the minus strand of VBJR01000163.1, from coordinate 31,846 downwards.
CGGGACGCCCGGATGCGCTTCCATGAACTCGTCGCTCAGGCGGCTGGCGGCTTCGCCGATGACCATGAGCTCGTGCAGCACGGCCGCCTGGTACATGCTCTGCGGCACGCCTTCCGAGCTCCAGCCCTGGATCCGAGCGATTGCTTCGAGCATGTCGGCCACACGCTGGACATCGCCTCGTCGCGACGTCCTCACAGCGGCCGCGCCTCGGCCATCACGGTCTCGCGGATGCTCGGACGAAGGTCGTCGATGCTTCCCAGGTCCACGGCCACCCCAAGGAGATCCGACAGCTCGCGCTGGAACCGGGCCATCGCGAACAGGCCGTACGTCGGCGGAATGTCGATCAGCAGGTCGACGTCGGAGTCTCCATCGTCCTCCCCTCGGGCCACCGACCCGAACACCAGGACCTTCGACGCCCCCAGTTCTCGTGCGAACGCGAGCACCTCGGCGCGGTGCGCCCGCAGCGCCTCCGAAGGACGCCGGCCCGCTCGCCGGCACGCGTCGAGGAGGCGGCGCAGAGTCGCCGGTCGCGGCTTCACACGGCCGCTCTCGTACCGGTTGACCGCCGGCTGCGAGGTGTGGCTTCGCCTGGCGAGCTCCGCCTGGGTGAGCCCAGCCGCTCGGCGGGCCTGGACGATGGTCATCGCCGGGTCGGCCATATACCTGATGTTATACCGCTTTGATCGCAGTCAGCAGGCCGCGATCCGCACCTCCAGTCAGGTTGAAGGTCATCGTGAGCAGGCTCCGTCCGAACGCGGCGGAGAACAGGACGTCACGGATTGTTGTCGCATCGACAGCACGCCGACACCATGTGGAAGCAGGTGAATCGCGGAGAAATACGCTGAATCCACCTGAACGCAGGTGATGGTGGCGGCGGGTGGGTTCGAACCACCGACAACACGATTATGAGTCGTGTTGCTGTTCTGGTCGGCCCGGAACGAGTTGAACGGCAACACGACCGTGTCGTTCTTGTCGTTCAGGCAGACTTCTTGTCGTGTAGATCAGCCAGGCTTCCGCTGAACGCGTAACCCACCTCCGCTGTGAGGAGTGCTGGACCGTCTACCACCTGGACACGGCGATCATGCTCGCGGTCGTCTTCACCTGCGAGGGCGGTCCACAGCGAGCGGGGCGCCAGCATGCCGCGCCGCGTCAGCGAGCTGGCCGGGCCGCTGCGACCCTGAAGGCAGGGCCGGCCATCGTGGATGTCGCGACTTGCCGCCGTCGAGAGCCGTGAGCCGGTCGAGTGCCATGGCACCGACCATGACCGCTCCGGACTGCGAATCAGAGCGGAGCCAGGACCATGAGCACCTCGTCCCGGTCGTCTCCCTGTCCCAGCCGCAACGCTCCTGGCCAGCGTCCGATTTCGCGCCAGCCGAGCCGCTGGTAGAACCGCTCCAGGCCCACTCCTCCCCGGGCGGCGAGGTGGAGCTGCTCCAGCCTGAGCTCGTCGTGCGCGATCCGCCGCAGCTCGTTCATCAGCGCCGAGCCGACGCCGCGACCGCGGTAGCGAAGGCGTGTCTGGAGGTGTCGGACCTCTCCCCAGTGAGCCACAGGCGGGCGAGGATGGCGAGTCAGGGCTACCCAGCCGGCCACCATGCCCGCCTCCAGCGCCAGGAGCAACCGGACGCGCTCCGGCTCCAGGTCTGCGGCCAAGCGGTCGACCGCTGGCCCGACCTCGGCCGGTCCCACCGGCGGGAACGGGAAGCCGGCCGCGCCTCCTGCGTTCGTCACCTCGATCCAGCACTCCACGAGCTGGTCTCGCAGGTCGGAGGCCAGGTCGGCGGGCCGGACGAGTTGCTGCAGCCTGAGGTCGCTCATCGTCCTGAAGTCTGATGTTCCTTCGTCATCGATCGCACCATCGCCCACGATCACGGGCGCGGTCCACCAACCTGTCACCTCGCTGTTCCGGCAGACCCGGCCAGGTGGCGGTGAACCCGTCAGCGCCGGCGCCGGCGGCCCGACGAGCGGTCCGGCGACCGCACCCTGCCGGACCAGCAAAAAGTGCGCCACCACCGTTTCACAGTATCCGTAACACGCATGCCAGAGCCACGGTAGCCAGGATCGTCACCCCTCGCCGCCACCACAGGGCGAGAATGGCCGAGCGTCCGTACGACACGTTGTCGTGGTCACCCGCTGCCAGCAGCGGCGCTTGCCAGTGCCGCAGCCGTGTGAGCTGAGCGGTCCGCTCTCCCGAACGACGGGTCTCGCCTACAGCCTCGTGCTGAGCGGCTGATTGCCAGAACCGGCTCGACCTATTCCGGATCGACCGGCACGATCTCGATCAGGCTGTCGAGGCCCTGGAAGTCCGCCGGATTGCAGGTGAACAGAGGGATGCCCTGCGCCAGCGCCGTCGCCGCGATGAGGAGGTCGATGGCCCGCCAGCCACGCGCCTTCCTTCCCCTCGCCGTCACCGCGGCGTAGACGCGCCCGTGCGCCTGGGCAGCGTCCACATCGAACGGCACCGCGTCGAACGTCCGCTGCGCTCGCTGGAGCCGGTCCTGCCATCGCGCCCGCTCCTCCACGTCGTCGGTGGCGTGCGGCCCGGTGACCAGCTCGGCCAGTGTGATGGCCGACAGGGACATCTCCGCAGGCAGCTGCGAGCGGTCCGTGTGGGGCAACGCGATGACCACAGAGGTGTCGAGCAGCCCCCGCTCATGTCGCGACTCAGGCACGCGGCGTGGGGTCCTGGTCGAGGACGCTGTCGACGTCGGCGCGGAACCTGGCTGGATCGATCCTCGGGGCTCCGGCGAACGCGCCCATGACGACTTCCGCCGAGACGAAGCGGCGACGCCGGAGCTCATCCGAACGACAACACGATGGCGCGTCGTGAAACGCGCTGAATCGAACTGCGGTGCAGGTCGATGGTGCCCATGCGGACGTCCATCAGCACCACGTCGGGCCGCAGGTGTCTGGCCTGCTGGACGGCCTCGCTCCCGGTGGACGTGTGGCTCAGGCATCTACGAACGCCCTGGCCTCGGCGAGCAGGCCGCTCCACGCCTCGGGGTCGGGGGCCGGCATCGCCACCCACTCACGGAAGACCCGCCGGTTGGGGGCGAACGCCACGCCGGCGCCGGTACCCACCAGTTCCTGGACTCGCGCCCTCGGCAGCTTGACGATCAGGTTGCCGGTAGCTCGCTCGAGGGAGGCGAAGAAGCTGCCGCCAGCGCGCAAGCAGGGGAGCCCCATCATCGTGCTGCGCGTCACCGCAGGGTCGGCCAGCAGGCGTTCGGCCAGCCGCCAGAACAACGCTTCCCGTTCGGCCGGATCGACGCTCATCGATGCCCCTCCTGGTCGTACCTGCACAGCAGCGTCGCGATGCCCGGACCCGCGAGACGTCGCCTCCCGGCGATCACCCGCGGGGGCCCGGCCCAGCGGCTGGAACACCGGCTCGAGGCCCGGCACCATCCCTCAGGCATCGGCCGAGTCCGGTTCGTAGCGAAGCAGGTAGCCGGTGGCGGCCAGCCACCGCGGCCACGCCTCGACC
>VBJR01000163.1:25295-28313 GCA_005880175.1 Chloroflexota bacterium | reverse complement strand
CTCGGGTGTGGCGGGCTCTCCCGGGATCTGCTCCAGGCTGCCATCCGCAAACCGCAGGGTTGTGGGCATGCTGTCGACCACGAGCCCGAACTCGGCCGAGTCGAGGTGCTCGATGCCCTCCACATAGTGGACATCGAAGGTCTGGCATTCGCCCCCGTCCGCGGTCGGGTCGGTCAGGAACGCAACGCCCCAGCGGCGGAGGGACTCCAACGTGTCCGCCAGCGCGAGGCCGCGCTCGGTGGCCGCGTACATGACGCCCTGGCCGACCGCGCCAGGGCGGCGCTCGACGACACCCGCTGCCTCCAGCTTGCGAAGCCGCTCGGCGAGCACTGTGCTGCCGATCCCGGGCAGCCGACGGGAGAGATCGCCGTAGCGGCTCGGCCGCATCATCAGCTCCTGCACGATAACGAGCGTCCAGCGGTCGCCGACCACGTCCAGGGCGCGAGCCATTGGGCAGAACCGCCCGTATCCGGCCCAGCGATCCTTCGGCATCCGCTCCTCAGGTGGCCGGCAGAAGAGCGGTCATCGCGGCGGTGTCGAACAGCAGCCGGGACGAGACCAGCCTGCCCTCGCGCACGACCGACCATTCGGCCATCGGGATCGCGCCCGCACCTGCGGGCGTCTCGATCTTGAAGTCATAGATCGAGCAGACCTCCTCGCCGTCGACCCACTGGCGGTGCATCTCGAACCCGCGCACGATCGGCCGCAGTCCGGCCGAACCGGCGAGGAACTCGGCCTTGCCGCTGGCGCGCAGCATCGGGCCCTGGAAGACGAACTCCTCGGCGAGGAGCGCGGAGGCGCCGTCCACATCGCCAGAGGTGAAGCGCTCGAGGTAGGTGCGAAAGACGTCAGCGGATGACATGATTACTCTCATAATAAGAGAATGAACTCATAATAGGAGCAATGCACCCGCCGGTCAACCGCGGCTTGGCGAGGCGACCTGCTCGTCTCCGGCCGGGCGAGCTATGGCGCTGCGCCGCCGGACGACGCGTGAGGAGGTCGCCGGCCCAGTCTGAGCCGGATTCCACCGAACAGTCGGCGACTCGGCGCCACGTCCGCCTCCGTCGGTGGAATCCGGCTGAGGTTGCGATTGAACCGAACACCCGCTCGGCCATCTCGTCGCCAGTGCGGCTGCTCGTCCGCCGCGGCGGCCGCCACCCGGATCGCCCCGGTCAGCGCCACCGCGACGACCCGCGCCTCCGGGTCCTCGGGCGCATCGGGCGGCGATCACGTCCGCGAACATGTCCTCCTTCCGATTCCAGCGCTCCCGCAGCCGCGGCTCGACCGCCGCCGCTCGTGATCAGCCGCGAATCTCGGCAGTCGCGCTCGCCCGGCCGAGGCGCCACGAAGCGACCTCGCCGGAGACGGCGTCGCAAACCTCGGCCGCGTCGGCCGGATCGATCCGCGCCGTGAGGAATAGGCCCATGACCATCGATGCGAGGAGGCTGGCGCGCGGGTGGGCGAGCTCCGCTTCGACCTCTCCCCGCGCGGCAGCCTGGGTCAGAGCGGACGCGAACGCCTTTCTGAGCCCATCGCGATAGGCCGTCCCCAGGCGGTCCGAGAGCGGATCGCCCGAGCCGAGCTCGGCGACCGTGTTCACCATCAGGCAGCCGCGGGCGTTTCGGGCCGGATCGGCGCGGAAGGCCTGCGCCATCCCGGCGAAGAAGCCGGCGACGGCGTCGAGGCCAGGATCCCCCTCCAGCATGCCGCCCAGCCGCGCCTGGAACTCCTCGATGTAGCGACCCAGTGCTGCCTCGAACAGCGCTTGCTTGCTCCCGAACGCGTTGTAGAGGCTGGACCGGTCGAGCCCGGTGCGCTCTTCGAGGTCGCCGATCGAGGTCATCCGGTACCCACGCTCCCAGAACAGGTCGCTGGCCGCCTCGACGACTGCGCTCAGCTCGTAGGCGGGTCGTCGTCCCATTCGCTTCATATTCCCAGGGCGTCGATGGCCCTTGTCATTCTACAACGGCCATTGTACTATGGCATCCGTTATGGAACACCCGTTGCAGAAAACATCCGCAAGACGACACCGGACCAGGCCGGCCGTCGTCGACAAGCGACGGTTCGGGCCCTGGGCCGTGGTGACTGGGGCATCCTCGGGCATCGGCGAGGGGTTCGCCCGCCAGCTGGCGGCCAACGGGCTCGACGTGGTGCTGGTGGCCCGCCGGCGGCGGCTGTTGGAGGAGCTGCGCGCCCAGCTCGTGGGGAGTACGGCATCCAGGCTCGGGTTGTGGAGACGGACTTGACCAGCGAGCACTTCCTCGACACGATCGCTGAGGCCACCGACGATCTCGAGGTCGGGCTCCTCGTCTCCAGCGCCGGCGCGCCCCTGACCGGGGCATTCCTCGCCACCGATGTCCAGCCAGTGATTCGGCACGCCCGGCTGGACGTCGTCGCCAACGTGGAGCTGACCCACCACTTCGCCACCCGAATGGCCGCTCGCCGGCGCGGTGGCGTGCTCCTGGTATCGGCCATGGGAGTCCAGCACGGGACGCCGCTCATGGCCGCCAGCTTCGCCGGCAAGGCCTACCTGCTGATACTCGGCGAGGGTCTCCACGCAGAATTCCGCAAGCAGGGGGTCAATACGACGGTCCTGCTGCCTGGACCGACCGACACCCCGGTCATCAGCGCCATCGGCTTCGATCTGATCCGGACGCCATTCAAACCGATGTCGGTGGAGCAGACGGTGACCGAAGCTCTGAATGCGCTCATCGCCAACCGCCCGACCATCCTCAGCGGACGGATCAACCGGCTCATGTACGCGCTGCTCCCTTCCTCGGTCATCGCCCGAATGTCAGGGCGGATGATCAGCCAGGCGATCACCGCCAGGACCGCGAGGGCGGCATCATGAACCGGATCGTCAAGGTGGATCGGGACAGGTTCGGTCCGTGGGCGATCGTGACCGGCGCCTCGGCCGGCATCGGCAGGGAATTCGCCCGGCAGCTGGCGGCCAGCGGACTGAACCTCGTACTGGTCGCGCGCAGGCTGGAGGCCCTGGAGAGGATCGGTCACGACCTC
>VBJR01000163.1:13387-25278 GCA_005880175.1 Chloroflexota bacterium | reverse complement strand
CGGCCTGGTCGTCTCCAACGCTGGCGCTATCCAGATCGCGGAGCTGCTCGACCACGATCGGGAGCACCTTCACCGCATGGTCAGGCTGAACGCCGTCGCCCATCTCGACCTCGCCCACCACTTCGGCCGGCGGCTGAGCGATCGCCGGCGGGGTGGGCTGCTGCTCGTGTCGAGCGTCGGCGGTCGTCAGGGCATGCCCGGGTCAGCCGAGTACGGCGCCAGCAAGGCGTTCACGCTCGTCCTCGGCGAGGGTCTCCACGTTGAGCTCGCCAGGCTGGGCGTGAACGTGACCGTGCTGCTTCCGGGGGCCACCGCAACCGAGATGGTTCAGGCCTACGGCATGGACGTCGAGACCATGAATCGAATGATGCGCCCGCTGCGCATGATGCCGGTCGAGCGGGTGGTGGCGGAGGGCCTGGAGGCGGTCGGCGCCAATCGCCCCACCCACATCGCGGGCAGGACGAATCGCGTTCTCGCCTCGGTGTTTCCACGCCGCTTCTTCACCGGCATGACGGCTTCGATGAGCGCGCGGGTGCGCGCTCGCCTCGCCGGGATCGAGGGGACGTCATGAGCACCGCCACGGACAGGAGATGACCAAGACGAGGTAGAGGACGGTCAGCACGGAGCGCAGGCGGTCGGGCAGCTCACGACCCTCCGGCACCCGGTAGGGAATTCGCGCAGCTCTGATCTTGCGCTTGGCGCGGACGAGACGGACCGCCAGCGTCGGCTCCGATACGAGGAAGCATCTCGCCACCTCCCGGGTTGACAGGCCGCCGACGAGCCGGAGGGTGAGCGCCACCTGGGCTTCCGTGGAGAGCGCCTGAGCGCAGCCTCCTCGATGACCTGCGCGTGCGCGCGAGCTTCGCGCTCAGCTATCGGGAGCTGACCCCGGCGCTGGCTCGGGTGTTCCGGCGGCTTCCCGGCCGGCCAGGCGCGCCACCGGCCAATGCGGCTTCCGCCTGAGGACGGCGCCCGCGACGCGGATTGCGAGCGGCAGCCCGCCGCACCGCGTCACGATGGCCTCGGCCGCCCAGCGCTCCGACCCAATGCGGCCGTCGCCGGCGATCCTGCCGAGGAGTCGGGCGCCGCAGTCGACGTCCAGGTCCCCGAGATGGCACTGATCCGCGCCAGCCAGAGCGGTAAGCCGCCGGCGGGACGTGACAAGCACCGCGCACCCCGCCGCCCCCGGCACCAGGTCGCGCACCTGCTCCTCGCCGCGGGCGTCGTCGATCAAGACCAGCCAGCGCCGGCCGGCAAGCAGCGACCGGTATAAGGCCGCGCGCTCGGGCACGGCTACGGGAATCGCCGAGGGCGGCACGCCGAGCGCCCGCAGGAAGCCCGCGAGGACGTCCGCCGGCGATTCGACCAGGGCGTCTGGGCCGCCCAGGTCGGCGTACAGCTGTCCGTCCGGGAAATCGGGGCGCACCAGGTGGGCGACGTGGACCGCAAGGGTGGACTTTCCGATTCCGGGCTTGCCCGAGATCGCGGCGACAATCGTCGCGGACGGGCCGGCGGCCGCCAGCCGCAGCCGGGACGCGAGCTGGTCGACCTCGGCCCCCCGGCAGGTGAAGTCGACCACGGCCGCCGGCAGCTGCGCCACAACCGGCGCTAGCGTCGACCACCCGCCGTGCTGCCCGGCTTCGGCGCCGGGCACGCTCGCGAACAGGCGGTCGCGGTCCTGGTCGGGAAGGTTGAGCGCGTTCGCCAGCATCCGGACGGTCCGCGGACGCGGCCTCCGCCGCTCGCCTCGCTCGAGGGCGGTGATGGCCCTCCAGCTCAGCTGGCTGCGCTCGGCAAGCTCCTCCTGGGAGAGGCTCGCGGCCTCACGGAAGGCGCGGAGGAGCCGCCCGAACAGCGTCTCGTTGCTCAGACCTTGATTGTGCATGCGGTGTGCATGGACCGCACGCGGATATTCCGCGATCCTGGTCGCATGCAGGCATGGCTGGCGCAGGTCGGAGCGGAGGCGGACGCGGTGCGCCCCGCTCCGAGAGGGACATCGCCGTGACATGCGATGGGGGCGCCGTCATCCTCGTCAGCGGAACGCGGCGACGCAGCCAGCCATAGAGCGCACCCCGGAACAGCATCTCCTCGCAGGCCGGCCCGAGCAGGCAGACGGTGGGCACGATGATGCCCACGAAGAGGGGGTCGAAGGACGTGCTGAGCAGCGGGGCGGTATTGCTCTCGGGCGGACCCAGCCACGGGCTCAACATGGCGGTAGCCAGCAGGCCGGCTACCAGCGCGCCCAGCCAGGTCGGCAGGACCAGCGCGAGGTGGCCTGCCGATGTGAACCGGAAGGCCAGGCGGTCGCGCAAGCCGGCCGGGCCGCCGAAGGCCAGTGCGAGAGCGGCCAGGAGGGCTACGTAGACCTCAGCCATGATGATGGCCGTGAGGTCGGCGTCGTGGCCGGCGACCCAGGCGCTCGCCAGGACCTGCAGCGCCAGTATCGTGGCTGGCCACCGCCAGCACGGGCCACAGCCCGAGCGCCAGCAGCAGCCTCCCTCCACCGACGCTGTTCCCACCCACCGGCCGTGACGCGAGCCTCGGAGGGACCGGTTGCCGCCGTGTTGCGGGGAGAGCCAGCCCCACGGTTTCCGCGAGCCACGGCTGCCATGAACTGTCGGCGGACTGGGCCGGAGGTAGCAGGAGCCGCGTGGCGGCCTCGCTGGCGCTCCGCTGAGAGCCGCCAGCCGCGATCGATTGGAGCGCAGCCCGCGCGGCCTCGTGGCAGCGCGCATCGGGGAGGCGCAGGTTGTCCTTGGCCCAGATGAACCACTCGACGTAGCTGTGGTCGGAACCGTAGCTGGTCCTGGTCCAGCCGATGGCCGCCTCGTCCATGGCCGCGTCTCGGGCGGCCACCGCCGCGGTGTCGCGTCCGCCGCCCCAGGCGAGCGTGTGCGTTGCAGCTGCCGCAGCTGCATGGCAGACCGTGGCATCGCGTACCAGGTTGGTCTTCGCCCAGGAGTACCAGGCCACGTACTCATCGAACTTCGAACGCGCATCAGCCATAGCGGTGTACCTCCCGCAATTCGTCGCCTCGCTTGCCCGGTGACTCTCAGTCAGGGGTTGAGGAGCCGACCTTTGAACTCGAACCCGAGGTCGGCGGTCGCCTGCGGCGCGTGCTCCCCAAGGCAAGGATGGCAACCACTGGGGTGAGGATCTGCAGCAGGTCGGCCAGGCTGTGGATCCAGCGCGGCCAGTCGAGATTGACCAGGCTCGCGAGGGCGGCTGGCATGGGCCGGAGCGCCACTTCGACGCTGGGGTCCGCCAGCCCGGCGGTAATGACGAGCACCACCGCCGGCCCGACGATCGCCGGCCTCGGAACCGTCCTGGACTGTGACCACCGGCGCGGCGCCCCGCTCACCTGGTCTGACATGGACCCTGGCTCGACGTCGAGCGCCCGTCGCTCGCTCCCGCGGCGCCCGTCCGCCCGCTCGATCAGCCCCGCTTCCCCAGTCATCCAACCATTCCTCTGCCCTCACTACGGGCTGGCGGAGGCCGGAAGTTGCACCCGGGCGACATAGGCAGTTCTGGGCCTACTTGCGGCTGGTGACGCGGTTCTTAGTCCGGCGCCGAACCGCGCCGATCGGGAGCGCGCCATCAGCAACATGCCAACTCATCGCTGACCTGCCTTCCGGGTGCGGTATGGGATCCGAGCCAGAGCCCGCTTCAAATGGCCATTGACAGTTGTCGGACGGCGACGACGGTCTGCACGATGACGGCCTGACCACGCAGGAGCGCGAGGAGCTGCAGCGGCTGCGCCGGAAGGTGAAGCAGCTGTGGAGACCGAGCGGGCGATCCTGGTAAATGCCGCCGCCTTCTTCGCTCAGGGGACCGAGCGGACCCGGTAGAGGTGTTCGAGTTCGTGGAGCGGGAGAAGGCCAACTTCCCGATCGCCACAGCGCACCTGCGCACCAGGTGCTGGGCGTCTCCCCCGGCGGTTACTACGCGTGGCGCCGCCGGCCGCCATCAGCTCGTGAACTGGCGGACGCCGCCATCAGCGAGCGGATCGCGCAGGTCCATCTGGGCGGCCGACATCACGTACGTGCCCACCCTGGCCGGTTTCTTCTTCCTGGCCGTCGTCCTGGACGTGGCCTCGCGCCGGGTGATCGGCTGGGCGATGGGGAGCCGGGCCACCGATCAGCTGGTCCTGAGCGCGCTGGAGATGGCGATCTGGAACCGGAAGGCCGACTCTGGCGTGATCCACCATTCCGACCACGGCAGCCCTGGTGTCCTTGACCGACCTTCCCATTCGGCGAGAGCTTCCGCGTCCAGGTCAGTGCGGGACGTCGGCCCCCAATCCCCGCCGGCGGCCGGTCACGGACGACGAGCTCGGCTACCAACGGAGCATGGTCGGACTGGCGTACGTCACCCGGTTGACGGCAAGTGATGCCTGCGGTCTGCAGGTAGCGGATGGGGCGTGTCCGTGGGCTTGATACCGCTGATGTCCGCGATGGGGACGATGAGCTATCCGGCCGGCCGGAGACGCGCCCGGGGGCCCTGCGATGCGTGCGGCTCCGTTGTCTCTGGTATACGCGCCACGTGAGCCAGGTCACGACGGCGTCGAAGATGGTCAGTCCCACCAGGCCCGGCTGTATCCGTTCAGGCAAACGGATCCCGTACCTTGATGCCCCGGAACTTGAGAAAGTCCCGGTCGCGGCTCCAGATCGTGGTGGCTCCGTGCTGTCGCATCAACGCCACGAGGTGCGCGTCCGGCACGAGATTGCCTCGTACAGGCGCCCACTGGTCACCTCTCGATAGGTATCCCAGAACCCGTCCACCTCGCCGCCGGTGCGCACATGTGGGCGCGAGACCAGGTCGGCAGCCGAACCAGATCTACCGCCGGTCGCCCGCTGGAGGCGTCGATGCCATGCGCTCCATAGCCGCCGACGCGCTGGACGACCTCGAAGAACAGGCTCCGGCCCACCGTCTCGGTGTAGAACTGGAAGAGCTCACCCCCCACCTCGCATCGGTCGTACAGGACACTGTGCTCCCGCATGGTGGCGAGCAGATCGCTGCCGAGATCGAAGCGGGCAGCGAGGTCATCGTAGTAGTTGCCCGGGATGGCAAGGACCGGCGCCCCCAGCACCCGCGCGGTCCGCGCCGCGGCGAAGACGTCCTCGCAGGCGAACGCGACGTGGTGGAGCGCCGGTGAGTGCGCCACGGCGCCACCCATCAACGGCACCTCGAGCGCGATCCGCAGCTCGCCCGAGGACCCTCCAAGGGCCCTGCTGCGGAGCAGGCCATCAGGTCCCGCCAGCTCCTGCCCGTCCAGCGCCCCAAGGCCCAGCACGGCCCGGTAGAACAGTGCGGCCTCGTCGAAGTACCCGAACGGCTGCGACAGCCCGACGTGGTCGATCCGGGTGAATCCCGCCGGCGGCGCCTCACGGCGCGCCCGGACGGGAAGGAAGTCGTCGACCCAGTTCCCGGGGTCGTCGCCCCCGGTGTGACAGAAGAACACCGCGGTCCCGTCCGGGGCCTCGATCTCTGTCAGCTCCGCCTCGCACGGCCCGTGGATACGCGGACGCACGGGAGCCAGCAGCACCCGCGCGCGCCGGACGGACCGAGCCACGTCGGCGCTCTCGATGCCGAGCGCGGTCACCGCCGCCTCGCCGCTCGGCCGGGCCGCCGGGCGCTGCTCGCCCGCGTTCAGCAGGACGCGCACCCCGCCCTGCCGCCAGAGCCGCACGGGTTTGGTGCGGTGGCGTGCCGTGCGGTGGAGGCCGAGCGACCGCAGGAGCGCCGCCGCCGGCGTCGAGGACGCCTCGTCGACGGCGATCTCGACGAACGCGTAGCCGGCCAGCTCGGCGGGGGTCGGCGGATCGCACAGCTCGACGTCACGGCGGTGACCCGGCCTCCGCCGCAGCGATTCCTCCAGGGCGAGCAGCGAACGCATGGCATCGACCGCGGACCGCCCGGGGTCGGTCTGCCGGAACAGGTCGTTGAAGACCTCCAGCGACAGCGGGCCACGGTACCCGGCCGCGAGGACGTGCTCCACGAGGGTGGTCACATCGAGGTCGCCCTGCCCGGGGAAGCAGCGATGGTGCCGGCTCCACTGGAGCACGTCCATGGGCAGGCGCGGAGCGTCCGCGAGCTGGAGGAAGAAGACCTTCTCCCCGGGGATGGCCCGAATACGCGCGGATTCCACGCCGCGGGACAGGATGTGGAAGCTGTCGAGGCACAGGCCAAGGTCCGGGTGGTCCGCCGCTGCGACGATCCGCCAGGCATGGAGGGAGTCGTCGACGTGACGCCCCCAGGCGAGCGCCTCGTAGGCGATGCGCATGCCGCGCTCGGCGGCGAGGCGCGCCAGCTCGCGCAGCTGCGCGGCCGCCAGGCCGTCGTCGTCGATGGCCTGCGGCGAGCAGTTGGAGCAGACCAGCATCGTGCTGGCGCCCAGGCGATCCATCAGGGCGAGCTTGTGGCGGGCCCGGCGGAGGTTGCGGTCGAACACCTCGGCGGGTACGGCCTCGAAGTCGCGGAACGGCTGGTAGAGGTCGATGCCCAGCCCGAGCTCCCGGGTCAGGGCGCGCACCTCCTCCGGTGACAGTGGACAGCTCACCAGGTCGCTCTCGAACATCTCGACGCCGTCGAAGCCGGCAGCCGCCGCGGCGCGCAGCTTCTCCGGCAGCGTGCCGCTCAGCGAGACCGTCGCGATCGACCTTCGCATCGGCGTTCGCCGCTTGCCCCACCACGCGGTCCCCCGGCTCCACTGTCTGGAATCCAGAGTCGGATGTCGACCACCTCGCTAACTCCTTGCGCCATCGCCTGGCGTCCGCTAGAGTGACGCTAACCGTAGCACGGATCACACGGTCCGTCTAGCGGACCTACGGAGGAGAGAGGGATGTCCCGATGAAGCGTCGTTCCGCCACCATCGCCACCACGGCGCTCGTCACCGCGCTCGCGGTGGCGGCGGTGATGACCACCGGGATCGCGCTCGCGGACCTCGGGGCCGGCCGGACCAGCTCCGACAGCGCGAAGCGGCAGAACCTGGGCAACTTCGACTACGGCGTCTGCCGCGGGCCGGACGCGAAGTGCTACCACGACTGGGGCAACTTCAACCCGGCCAACGGCTTCCACGCCCTGCTGTGGACCCGGACCGCCGGGCCGCGCCACGCTGACCTCGGACCGCCTCTCGGACCCGGTCTCGACCCGCCGCTGTCCGCCGCCAACGTGGTCCAGAACCAGATGATCGAGCTCGGCCAGGCGAACGGCTTCACCGTTGACTGGACTGAGGACCTGGCCCAGATCGCCACCCCGGCGCAGCTGCTCAAGTACAACGCCGTGATCTTCTTCAGCTCCAACCGGGCCACGCTCGACGATGCCGGGCAGACGTCGCTCCGCCAGTACGTCCGGGCGGGCGGCGGGTTCGTCGGCATCCACAACGCGTTCGGCGCGGAGTACAACTGGCCCTGGTACGAGGGGCTGCTCGGCAACGCCAACTTCTACGACCACGGGCCGCTCCAGAGCGGGACCGTGGCGACCATAGACCACAGGGACGCCTCCACCGCCGGCCTGCCGGCGCGCTGGACGTTCACCGACGAGTGGTACAACCTGATCCCCTTCCCCACGGACGTCCGGTTCCTCGCCGCCGTGGACGAGAGCACGCTGCCATCCGGAGCGAGGGGCAATCTCGGCGACCCCGGCCTCGGCGACTTCCATCCCGTGGCCTGGTGCCAGTACTACGACGGCGGCCGGTCCTGGGTGACCACCCTCGGCCACGACGCAGGGGACTTCGCCGACGACGCAGCCTTCCCGGGCGCATCGAGCTTCCAGAAGCTGATCGCCGGCGGGATCCAGTCCGCGATGGGCATGAAGCCGTTCTGCCGCTGACGGCGGCAGGTACGCACAGGAGGAGCGAGCCATGCTGAAACAGCCCATCGACCGGCGCCAGTTCCTCGTGGGGGCTGCGGCCACTGCGGCCGCGTCTGCCGCCGCGGGGACGCTGACCGTCCCGGCCGCCGCCGACGAGAACACCACGCCGGCGCAGCCCGCCGGCTTCGGCGTGGCGGGCCGGGACTTCCCGCAGGTCGGGGGGAACCTCGCCAACCACAACCACTCCACGCTGGACCAGATCACGCGGCGCAGCGCCGGCCGGCTGGGAGGCGCCTGGCACGTCCACCTCGAGGGCGGCGATCAGTCGGCTCCCCAGCAGAGCACGGTCGTCGCTCAGGACGGCGTGCTCTACGTGCAGACGACCCAGCAGAACGTCTTCGCGGTGGACGGGCGGACCGGGGCGATCAAGTGGAGGACGAACCTCGGCTCAGCGCAGACCAACATGCGCGGCATGGCGCTCGGCAAGGGGCTGGTCTTCTCCACCTCCGGGGCGAACATCGTCTACGCGCTCGACCAGAGGACCGGGGCGATCGTGTGGAAGCGGCAGCTGCTCGACGAGGGCTTCACGAACGGCGGAGCGGGCAGCGGCTGCGACCCGGTGAGCGGCGAGTGCGGCGGTGACGTCGGCACCCTCGCGGGCGCGATCGTGTACTGGGACGGCCTGATCTACGTGGGCATGCAGGGAAGCACCGCCGGAGCGCGTGGCCGGACCTACGCGCTGAACGCCGGCACCGGTGAGATCGCCTGGCGGTTCTGGTCGGTGCCGGGGGCCGGCGAGTTCGGCAACGACACGTGGGCCGGCGACTCCTGGAAGACCGGCGGGGCGGTCTGCTGGATCCATCCCGCCATCGATCCCGAGCTCGGGCTGGTCTACCGGACGTTCGGCAACCCGTTCCCCAGAACGGACGGATCCACTCGCGCCGGCACCAACCTGTTCGCCAACTCGCTCGTGGCACTCGACGCCAAGACTGGTCAGCGCCGCTGGCACTTCCAGTCGGTCCACCACGACATCTGGGACTACGACAACGTGATGGCGCCGGTGCTGATCGACCTGCGCATCGACGGTGAGATCCGCAAGGTGGTCGTCTACGGCAGCAAGGTCGGGATGTTCTTCATCCTCGACCGCGCCACCGGTCAGCCCGTGCATGGGATCGAGGAGCGGCCCGTGCCGCAGGACCCGCGGCAGAAGACGTGGCCCACCCAGCCGTTCCCGGGCGGTGGGGCGTTCGTGCCCCAGGAGCCGCGATTCGACAAGGCGACGCGTCCCGTCCCGTTCTACCCGACGGGGCCCATGTTCACGACGATGTGGGACCGCGCCACAATCCTCTTCCCCGGCGCGGGGGGCGGCGCCGACTGGTCGCACGATTCGTTCAGCCCGGAGACGGGGCTCGTCTACGTCGGCTACGGGCTGATCAACTCCGGGTACTCGAACGCGGACGGCGGCCGGGTGAACACCTCCCGGCCGCTCGGAGAGTTCTTCGCTGGCGGCATCGCCGCGGTGGATCCCCGCACCAACAGGCCCGTCTGGACGAAGGACGGCGACTGGTCGCTCGCTCACGGCAACGGGATCCTCACCACCGCCGGACGGGTGATGTTCCAGGGCCGGCCCGACGGCGTTCTCGTGGCGATGGACGACTCCAACGGGGACGAGCTGTGGAGCTTCCAGACGGGCGCTGGTGTGCACACCAGCCCGATCAGCTACGAGATCGACGGCGAGCAGTACATCGCCGTCTTCGCCGGCGGCAACGGGCTCCCGTATCCCGATATCCCCAAGGGCGACCACCTGTGGGCATTCAAGCTTGGAGGCCAGGTGGCGCCGGCACCGGCGCCCACGCCGCCGTCGAAGCGCAACCAGATCCGCAGCCCGGCGGTGACGGGGGCGGCCGCGGGCAACGTCATCACGCTGGGCCGCGTCTGGGACTCGACCGCGCAGAAGCCGGGCGGCGCCGAGAACCTGGTGGCGCAGAACGCGATGGCGCCGCAGAACCTGCTCGTCGCGGTGGGGACCACGGTGACCTTCGTCAACCCCGCCGGCAACGCCAACGCTCACGGCGCGGTGTCGTTCTTCGAGTTCGAGTTCGACACCGGTCTGCTGATGCCGGGGCAATCGTTCCAGCACACGTTCACCACGCCCGGCGAGTTCTTCTACAACGACCCCGAGTTTCCCCAGAGCACGGGCAAGATCGTCGTTCAGTGACGAGGAGGATGTGACGCATGTGGGAAGAGCCCGATTTCGAGGTCCTGGAGGTCAGCGCCGAGGCGAGTGCATACGCGTACCGCAGGTGATCGTCCACGTGCTGGGGGTAGCCGCCGGCGGCGGCTACCCCCAGTGGAACTGTGCGTGCGCGACCTGCCGCCTGGCCCGTGACGGGCGGGCGCGACCACTCAGTCACGCGTCGGTCGCGTTCAGTGCCACCGGCCGCGCCTGGTACCTGATGAACGCCACACCGGACGTCCGCCAGCAGGTCGAGTCGTGCTCCACGCTGCACCCCGGGCCGGCCACGCGCTCCACGCCCATCGCCGGCGTCCTCCTGACCGACGCCGAGCTCGATCACACGCTCGGCCTGCTCGTGCTGCGCGAGGGAATCGGGCTGACCGTCTGTGCCACGACGCCCGTGCTCGAGGCGCTGAAGACGGCCTTTCCGGTCCGACCCATCCTCGACCGGTACGCCCCGTTCGAATGGCGGACCCTGGTGCCGGGGGTCCCGCTCTCCCTCGATGACGACGGGCTCCGCGTGGAGGCGTTCCGGACCGGCGGCCGGCCGCCCCGCTACGCCAAGGGCCAGGAGGGCGGCGACTGGACGGTGGGCCTCCGGGTCCAGGACCGGCGGACCGGCGGCGTCGCCGTCTACGCGCCAGGCGTCGAGCGCTGGACACCGGAGGTCGCGGCCGCGGTCGGCGACGCGGACTGCGTGCTCTTCGACGGGACGTTCTGGCGCGATGACGAGATGCGGCGCTCGGGCGCCGGCACGAGGCCGGCCAGCGCCATGGGGCACCTGCCCATCGCCGGGCCGGCCGGCAGCGCGGAGCGCCTCGCCCGCCTGCCGGCCAGCCATCGGCTGTACGTGCACGTGAACAACACGAACCCGGTCCTCGACCTGACGTCGCCCGAGCGTCGAGCCCTCTCCGCCCTGGGCCTCGGGGTCGCGGACGAGGGCATGGCCCTGGAGCTGTAGATGGACACGCCCGAGCCGTGGACGCGTGCCGAGCTTCTCGGGCAGTTCCGGGCGGTGGCCGAGGCCGGCTACCACGACCGCCACCCGTTCAACCAGGCCATGCACCAGGGCCTGCTCAGCCCGGAGCAGCTCCGGGCCTGGATCGAGAACCGCTACTACTACCAGCGGCAGATCCCGGTCAAGGACGCGCTCATCCTGGCCCGGCTCCCCGGGCGCGAGGAACGCCGGGTGTGGGTGCGCCGGATCCTCTACCACGATGGCACGCGGGGCGACGAGGGCGGCCTCGAGGCATGGCTGCAGCTCGGCGAGGCGGCGGGCATCCCCCGCCGCCGGCTCGAGGCGGGTGCCGGCGTCCTGCCCGCCGCCCGCGACGCGGTCGACAGCTATGTCGATTTCTGTCGCGCGAGGCCATGGCCGGAGGCGGTCGCGTCGTCGCTGACCGAGCTGTTCGCGCCCGCGCTGATGGCGAGCCGCGTCGCCGCGATCGAGCGCCACTACCCGTGGCTGGACCCCACCGGGCTGCGCTACTTCCGCGACCGCGTGGACGCCGCGCCCCGCGAGGCCCAGCAGGCGCTGGAGCTGGTCGCCCGAGCCTCGACGACCCGCGAGGCCCAGGAGCGGGCGGTCGCCGCGCTCGAGTTCAAGTGCGGCGTGCTGTGGGCGCTCCTCGACGCGGTCGAGCGGACGGGGTCTTGCTGAACGGCATCGGGCCCGACTCGGTGCCCAGCCTGACCGCGAGGGCGCTGCTGCGCCACGACGCCCGGCGCGGCGTGGACCTGGTGCTGCTCCCGGAGCGCGTCCTCACCCTGAACCCGACCGCCCGGGCGATCGTGGCGCGCTGCGACGGCCGGCAGACCGTCAGGGAGATCGCGGCGGACCTGCAGC
>VBJR01000163.1:0-13330 GCA_005880175.1 Chloroflexota bacterium | reverse complement strand
CTCGCTCGTCGCCGAGCTCACGCACCGCTGCCCCCTCGGCTGCGTCTACTGCTCCAACCCCCTCGACCTGACACCGGCGGCCGCGGAGCTCGGGACCGGCGCCTGGCTGCGCGTGCTGCGGGAGGCCGAGGCCCTGGGCGTGGTCCAGGTCCACTTCTCAGGCGGCGAACCGCTGGTCCGCGCCGACCTGGACGACCTGGTCGCCGCCGCCGCCGACCTGGGCGTGTACACGAACCTCATCACCAGCGGCGTGGGCATGGACCGCGACCGGGCGCGCACGCTCGCGGAACGCGGCCTGCGCAGCGTGCAGCTCAGCCTCCAGGCAGCCCGTCGCGGGCTCGCGGACCGGATCGCGGGATACCGGGCGCACGAGGAGAAGCGCCGGGCCGCCGCCGCCGTTGCCGGCGCCGGGCTGCCCCTGAGCATGAACGTGGTCCTCCACCGCCTGAACATCGACGACCTCGGCGAGATCGTCGACGTCTGCGCGGCGTGGGGATGCGAACGCCTGGAGCTGGCCAACACGCAGTTCTACGGCTGGGCGCTGCTGAACCGCGAACGGCTCCTGCCCAGCCGGCCCCAGCTCGCCAGGGCCGAGTCGGTGCTGGCACGCAAGCGGGACGAGCTGCGGGGCCGGATGGAGCTGATCTGGGTCGTCCCCGACTACTACGAGCGCTTTCCGAAGCCGTGCATGGGCGGCTGGGGGGCCATCGGTCTGACGGTGGCGCCGGACGGGATCGTGCTGCCCTGCCCCACCGCCCGCGGCATCCGCGGCCTCCGCTTCGAGCGCGCCGGCGAGCGTGAGCTGGCGTGGATCTGGAACGATTCCGACGCGTTCAACCGCTTCCGGGGAACCGGCTGGATGCCCGCACCGTGCCGGACCTGCGACCGCCGCCTGGTGGACTTCGGCGGCTGCCGGTGCCAGGCGTTCGCGCTGACGGGCGACGCCGGTCGCACCGATCCCGTCTGCCATCTGAGCCCCGACCGGGAGCTGATCGACGCGGCGCTGGCAGGGGTCGACCGTGAGGCCGCCGCGCCGGTCACGCCGCTCGAGTACCGCGGCCGGGGACGATCCTCTCAGGTCCCCAGGTAGATCCGCCTCACGTCAGGGTCGTCGCGGAGCACCTCGGACGGCCCTTCCTTGACGGCCCTGCCGTTCTCCAGGACCAGGCAGCGGTCGGTCAGGCTGAACGTCAGCCGGGCATTCTGCTCCACGAGCAGCAGGCCGACGCCATCCTGGCGGAGACGGCCGAGCGACCGCGCGATGTCCTCGATGACGACCGGGGCCAGGCCCATCGACGGCTCGTCGAGCACGAGCAGCCGGGGACCGCCGATCAGTGCCCGGGCGATCGCCAGCATCTGCTGCTGCCCGCCGCTGAGCGCTCCGGCCAGCCCGCCGTCGAACCGCTTCAGCGCCGGGAAGAGGTCGTACGCGTGCGCCAGGCGGTCCGCCATCTCGCCCCGTCGCCGCCAGGACAGCCGGTAGCCCCCCATCAACAGGTTCTTGCGCACGGTCAGCCCGGCGAACACCCGCCGCCCCTCGGGGACGTACCCGATGCCGAGCGCCCCGATGCGGTGCGCTGGTGTTCGCAGCAGCGAGATGCCCTGGTACGACAGCTCGCCGGCGGTCGCCTCGGCGAGGCGGAAGATCGCCTTGAGCGTCGAGCTCTTGCCGGCTCCGTTGGCGCCGATCACCCCGAGGCAGGCGCCGTCCGGCACCGTGAAGCTCACGTCGTGGACGGCCTGGACCCGGCCGTAGCTGACGCACAGGTCGCGGACGCACAGGCCCAGCGCGGTCATACCGCCTTGCTCCCCTCGAACGCCGCACCAAGGTAGGCTTCGACGACCGCCTGGTCCGTGGACACGTCGACCGGCGAACCGCTGGCGATGACCCTGCCGTGGGCGAGCACGGTGATTCGCTCGCAGAGCGACATCACCAGACCCATGTTGTGCTCGATCAGCACGACCGTGACCCCCGCGTCCCGGACCTGCCGGATCGTGGATTTCAGGACCTCCATCTCGGCGGCGTTCAGGCCCGCCGCCGGCTCGTCCAGCAGCAGGAGGTCGGCGTCCCCGCCCACGGCACGTGCGATCTCGAGCTGCCGTTGGCGTCCGTACGGCAGGTTGACGGCCGCGACGTCCGCCACCTCGTCCAGGCCCATCCTGCGCAGCAGGTCGAGCCCTCGCGCCCGCCGCCGGCGCTCCAGCGACCAGACGGACCACGGCGCCACGACGTAGCGGAGATGCTCCCAGACCGGGTCGCGGTCGAGCGCGACCATCACGTTCTCGAGCACCGTGAGCCTCCGGAACAGGCGGAGGTTCTGGAACGTCCTCCCCATCCCCAACCGGGCGAGCTGGTGGGAGCGCCGCCGCGTGACGTCCCGGCCTCGAAGTCGAACCTTCCCGCCGCTCGGCCGGTAGATGCCCGAGACGACGTTGAACAGCGTGGTCTTGCCGGAGCCATTCGGCCCGATGATCCCGTGGATCTCCCCCACTGCGACCTCGAGCGTCACGTCCGAGAGCGCGTTCAGCCCGCGGAACCGCTTGCCCACGGCGACCACCTCGAGCGCCGTCCCCCCCGCCGCCCTCCCCCGTGCGGGGACGGCCTGCGGCAGGGGGGCCGCCGGCCGCGGGATCGGGAGCGGCAGCCGGGGCAGCCGGATGCCCAGCCTGCGTGCGACGAGGTCGGTGGTGCCGCCCAGGCCCCGGGGCGCGAAGACCACCGTGGCCACGATCAGCGCGCCGTACACGAGCTGCTGGTACGCCTGGATCCCGCTCAGGAGGTTGCGGGCCGCTATCAGCAGGATCGCTCCCACCGCCGAGGCCCAGATGCTGTCCTGCCCGCCGATGATGACCATCGCGAGGAGCAGGAACATCGCATTGAGGCTGAACGTGTCAGGGCTCACATAGCGCACGAAGTGCGCGTACAGCACGCCGGCCACGCCGGCGCAGAGGCCGGCCAGGACGAACGCCGTCAGGCGGTAGTACGGGATCTCGATCCCGCACGCCGCGGCGGCCACGGTGTCGTCTCGCATCGCCTCGAGACGGCGGCCGAGCGTCGTGTTCGCGACGAACAGCGCGAACGCGCCGACGGCGAGGAGCGCTGTGAGCGCCAGGTAGTAGAAGTTGTAGTCGTCGGTCATGTCGACGCCGGGCAGCTCGATCGGGGGGATGCCGAAGAGGCCGGATGCGCCCCCGGTGAACCGGGCGTTGGTCAGCAGGCTGGAGAACGCCACGGCGAGGCCGAGGCTCACGATGCCCAGGTAGTGCGACTGCACCCTGAGCGCGGGCAGCCCGCACACGACCGCCATCGCCGTGGCGACCAGGATCGCCACCGGCGCGGCCGCCCACGGACTCCAGTGCTGCTGAGTCGTGAGGATCGACGCCGAGTACGCGGCCGCGCCGAAGAACGCCGCCTGCGCCAGGTTGACCTGGCCCGCGAAGCCCATGACCAGGCTGAGCCCGACCGCGACGATCGCGAAGATCAGGGCCAGCACGGCCACGTGGGCGGTGTAGCGGTCCATGAAGATGGGTGCGGCGAACAGGGCGGCCACGGCCAGCGGTCGGACGATCCCGATCCTGATCACGCCCGGTCCGCCGTGCGCTCGCCGAAGATGCCCGTCGGACGCAGCACCATGGCCGCGGCGAACACGACGAACGTGACCAGGTCCGAGTACGCGGACAGCTGACCCGAGGAGAAGGACTCGATCAGCCCGAAGATGAGCCCGCCGGCGATGGCTCCCGGGATGTTGCCGAAGCCGCCCAGGATCGCGGCCGCGAACCCCTTGATCCCGATCGAGGCGCCCATTCCCGGACTGACGTAGAGCAGCGGGCCGACCATCGCGCCGGCGACGGCGGCGATGGCGGACCCGATGCCGAACGCCAGCGCGTTGGACGCGCCGACGTTGACGCCCATGGCGGTGGCCGCGACGCGGTCCATCGCGGCCGCCTGCATCGCGGTGCCCACCTTCGTACGGTCGAGGAACAGGTACAGCATCCCCATCACCACCGCGCTCACGGCGACGATGAGGAGCTGGTAGGTCGTCACCACGACGCCGCCGGCGTGGAGCGGCACGTTCGGGATCGGCGCGGGCACGGCCGTCCCGGTGCTGCCCCAGACGAGGATCGCGACGCTCTCGAGCACGATCCCGAATCCGATCGTGCCGATCAGCATCAGGTTGAGGTCACGGCTCTCGAGCGGACGGAGCACGCGCTCGATCCCCACGCCGAGCGCCCCCGTCAGCACGACGGCGAGGACCAGCGCGACTCCGAACGGGAGCCGCGCGGTCAGGAAGAACGTGACGGTGACGTACGCGCCGATCATGACGACGTCGGCGTGGGCGAAGTTCACCAGCCCCATCGTCCGGTACACGATGGAGAAGCCCAGCGCGACCAGCGCGTAGACGGCGCCGATGCTCAGGCCCCCGACCGCTGTCTGCAGGAACCAGATCATGCCGCCGATGGCCGAGTGGTCACGAACTTCCGCCCAAGACAACTAGACGGGGACGATGGCCCCGCTCTTGATGCTGCCGATCTTGCTGTTCTTGATGCCCTGGCCCGTCGCGTCGTACTGGAAGGTGCCCAGCAGGCCGTCGTAGGTGATCGAGCGGATCGCGCTGGTCAGCTTGGGGCCGCTGAGGTCGCCCGGCGTCTTCCTCATCGCCTGGATCAGCACGTTCATGCCGTCGTAGGCCTTGGCGCCGTGCAGCTCCGGCGTCTGGCCGTAGGCCTTCCGGTACGCCGATGCGAAGGCGCGTGTCCCGCTGTTGGCGTCGTTGCTCAGGTAGGCCGAGCTGACGATCGTGCCCTCGACCACATCCTGGCCCGCCGTGCTGAGATACGTCGGCGTGACGCCGGGCGAGCCGATGGCGAACGTCGCGCTGAGGCCCAGGGCCCGGGACTGCTTCGCGATCAGGCCGGCCTCGACCTCCTCGGTGCCGATGAACAGGTACTTCGGGCCGGACGAGCGGATGTCGGTGAGCACCGATGTGAAGTCCTTCTGGTCCGGAGTCACCACCTTGTCGCTGACCGGCCTCACGCCCAGCTGCGTGAGCTCCTTCAGGAACGAATCGTGCTCGCCGACTCCGTACGCGTCGTTGTTCGAGATCATGGCGATGGAGCTCGCCTGGAGCGTCTTGACCAGGTGGTCGGCCAGCGTCGTGTCGATGATCGGGCTGGTCGGCGTGTCCAGGAAGATGTACTTCGAGCCCTTGGTGGTCAGCGCGCCGGACGTCGCGGACACCATCTGCGGGATGCTCGCGCCGGTCAGGATCGGAAGCGCCGCCAGCGCGACGGTGCTCTGGGGCGGACCGAAGACGGCCGTCACCTTGTCGCTGACCGCACGCTCCGCGAGGTTGGCGCCGGTAGTCGGGTCCCCGGTGTCGTCGTACCTCGTGAGCACGATCTTGCGGCCTCCGATGCCGCCCCCGGCGTTGGCCCGGTTCACCGCGAGGCTCACGCCCTTCCAGTCCCAGTCCCCGAGGTCGGCGTTCTGGCCGCTCTGGGGACCGATCACATCGATCTTGATCTCCGGTGAGCTGCTCGCGCCCTGCTGGACGGCCTGGCCGCCGCACGCGAGCGTCGCGGCCGCGGCGGTGGCGATCACACCGAACCACCGAATTCCACGCATGACCTTCCTCTCCTCTCTCACACGCGGGCCTGTCAGAAGCGCCCGCGATAGATGTCGTTGATGTTCCAGTGGCCCGGTGTGGGCACCGGGTCGTTGACCATCGGCACGTCGACCAGGGCGGGGACGCCCGCCGCCAGGGCCTTCCTCAGCAGGGGCTGGAGCTGCTCTGCCGAGTCGACGCGCTCACCCCACGCGCCGCAGGAGCGGGCGAGCCGCGCGAAGTCCGGGGTGTAGGGCGCTCCGCTCGGGTCGCGGAAGACCGTCCCGTACTGCACGCCGAAGTGCGACTGCTCGAGGTCGGCGATCGTCCCGAATGCGCTGTTGTTCATCACCACCCAGACGACCGCCAGGCCCTGCTCGACGGCGGTCGGCAGGGCCGGGAGCTGGCTGGCCATGGCGCCGTCGCCGATCAGTGCGACCACCGCCCGATCGCGCGCCGCGTACTTGACGCCGATGGCGGCGGCGGGACCGAACCCCATCGTGGACAGGCCCCCGGGGGTCAGGAACAGGCCTTCGGCGGGCAGGCGGTAGCT
Source organism: Chloroflexota bacterium (assembly GCA_005880175.1). The sequence goes on along the minus strand of VBJR01000163.1, from coordinate 7,171 downwards.
CTGGGCGACCCCGTTCTTGTTCCATCCGACGTCGGTGACGAGAACCGTGTCGGCGGGCACCACGGCCCGGACGTCCTCCAGGATCCGCTCGGGCTTGAGGGGGAAGTCGAGCGACCCGCCGCGTGAGGCCATCCGCGCCCATACCTCGTTCCGCGCCGCCCGGACGCGCGCTGCCAGGTCGCCCCAGTCGCGCGATGGTCCCGCCTCGGCAGCCTCGACGAGCTGCTTCGCGGCGACGGCCACGTCCGCGATCGCACCCAGGGCCACCGGATAGCTGCGGCCGATCTCGGCCGGATCGATGTCGACATGCAACAGCTCGGTGCCGGGCACGGCCCAGCTGAACCGTTCGTCCCACGAGCTGAAATCCGTCTCGGCGAACCTGGTCGCGAGCGCCAGGACCACGTCGGCCTCGCGCACGTACTCGTTCGCGTGCTCGGTGCCCCAGAACCCCGGCATTCCGATGACCAGCGGGTGGTCGTCCGGCACCGCGCCCTTGCCCATGAGCGAGTGGGCGATCGGGATGCCGAGACGCTCGGCCAGCCTGGCCACGAGCGCGCCGGCCCCGGCGCGCCGGACGCCTCCGCCGACGAAGAGGAGGGGGCGACGCGCGCGCCCCAGCCGCTCGACGATCTCCTCGGCCGCTCCCGGTCCGAGGGCCGGCGGGAGGGCCCGCGCTGGCAGCGGGTAACGGGTCGCGAGGCCCGGGTCGAGCGGCCGCGAGAACAGGTCCATCGGCACGTCCACCAGGACCGCGCCGCCGCGGCCCTGCTGCGCCGTCCAGAACGCGCGCTCGACGAGCCGCGGCAGGTCCTCGACGCGATCGACCCTCCAGGCGCGCCTGGTGAACGGCCGGTAGATCTCCCACTGGTCGGCGTCGGCATGCAGGTTCACCTCCTGGTGCGGGTGCCTGCCGTGGTAGTAGGACGGGATGTCGCCGGCGATCACGACCAGCGGGATGGAGTCCAGGGCCGCGGTCGCGACGCCGGTCACCGCGTTCATCATTCCGGGGCCGACGTGCACCAGGACCACGCCCGGCCTGCCGGTGACACGCGCGTAGCCGTCGGCCATGTGCGCGGCCGCCTGCTCGTGCCGGGCGGTGACGAACTCGATCGAGCTTCGGGAGAGCGCGTCCAGCAGGGCGATGTTGGTGTGCCCGCAGATGCCGAAGATGACCTCGACGCCGTAGCTCTCGAGCTGCCTGGCCACGACCTCGGCGCCGCTGGCGGTCGCGGCGGTGACTGTGCTCATGCGCTGTACTCCTCCTCGTGTCGCCCGGTGGCGAGCGTGATCCACGACTTCCCGGCGACGCCGGGGGCGAGCCTCAGCGCCTCCGACGCCCGGGCCAGGGGGAACGCCCGCGCCACGACCCGGCCGGGGCTCAGCTCGCCGCGCGAGACCAGCTCGACGGCCATGGCGAAGTCGGCCGGGTGCTCGTAGATGAGGGCCCCCTGCAGGCGCAGGCAGCGGCGCACGACGGTGGCGATGTCGAGCTGCGCCGGCCGGTGGCCGATGCCGATCAGGACGATCCGAGCGTCCGGCGGCGCCAGCGAGACTGCCGTCTGCACCGCCTCCGCCGCGCCGGAGGTCTCGAAGACGCAGCTCGCGTCGAGCGCGGTCGCCGACTCGGCGGCGGACGCGGCGCCGCACCGCAGCGCGAGCTGGAGGCGGTCGACCCGCGGGTCGACCACGTGGGCCGCTATCCCCAGGTGGTGCAGCGCCGCGGTGAGCAGCAGGCCCTGGGAGCCGGCGCCCAGCACCGCCACGTGCTCCGCCGGCCGGGGCTCGGCCACGCGTATGGCGGCCAGCGCCACGGCCAGCGGCTCGACGCAGACGGCATCCGCCGGCGTGATGCCGTCTGGCAGCGGCCACGCGAACTCGGCCGGCACCTCCGCGTACTCCGCGCAGAGGCCGTCGGCGTCGACGCCGAGGGAGACCTTCCGGACGCACAGGGCCGTCCGGCCGGCCCGGCACCGCTCGCACGCTCCGCACACCAGGTTCGGCTCCACGGCGACGAGCTGGCCGGTGCGCAGCCCGTCCACGTCCGGCCCGACGCGAGTGATGCGGCCGAACCCCTCGTGGCCGATGACCAGCGGCGCCGGGAACGACCGGTGCCCGGCGAACAGCGAGAGATCCGTGCCGCAGATGCCGACCCCCAGGACCTCGACCAGCACGTGGCCGGCCCGGCACCCGGGCGCCGGCACCCGGCGCACCTCCAGTCGCCCGGGCGCCTCCAGGACCGCCGCCCGCATCGCGGGCCGGCGCGGGCCGCTCAGGCCCACAGCGATGCACCCCGGAAGATCACCGTCCGCAGCGCCGTGAAGTCCTCCACCATCCAGCGCGGGCTCTCGCGCCCGATGCCGGAGGCCTTCACCCCGCCGAAGGGGACGTGGTCGAGCCGGAAGTTTGACGACGTCGTGTTCGCCTCCCGCAGCGCGTCCCCGAACTCGTCGAACGGCATCACCGAGACCAGGGCGCCGAAGACCTCCTCGGTGACGACCCTGGCGGTGGCCGGGGGGCACGCCAGCAGGGTCGGACTCAGCGTCGCGCCGCTGACGGTGCCGCCCAGCTCGAGGCGGGCACCGGCGGTGACCGCCTCGGCCACCCACTCCCGCACTCTGGCGGCCGCCGCTGGATCGACCATGGTCCCGACGTCCGTCGCGGGATCCAGCGGGTCCCCCACCCGCAGCTGCGACGCGCACCGTCGGAACCGGGCGACGAAGTCCTCGAAGCGCGACCGCTCCACGTAGACGCGCTGGACCGACACGCAGCTCTGGCCGGAGTTGCTGTACCCGGTCTCGGCGCACACGCGCGCCGCCTCGTCGAGATCGGCGTCGGCGCACACGATGGTGGCCGCGTTGCCGCCCAGCTCCAGCACGAGGCGCTTGGCGCCGGCCGCCACGGCCACACGCTGGCCCGCCGCGGGGCTGCCCGTGAATGCGATCGCGCGGACCTCGGGCGACCGCACCAGGCTCTCCCCCAGCTCGGCCCCGCCGTGCAGCAGCTGGATCGCCTCCCGGCGGCATCCCGGCCCGGAGGAGCAGCTCGACGAGCGCCGTGCTGGTGCCGGGCCGACGCCGCGATCTTGTGCGTGAGCAGGTTGAGGGGCGCATTGAACGGCGTGATCGCCAGCACCACTCCTACGGGCACGCGGAAGGCGATCGCCGTCGAGCCCGCGCCGGCCGGCCACCCCTCCGTCCCGAGCAGCTCGCCACCCAGGCGCCGCGCCTCGGCGGCGGCGATCTGCAGCGTCTCCGCCGCGCGCGTCAGCTCCTTGCGCGTGTCCTTGAGAGGCTTGCCCAGCTCGCTCGATTCCAGGCGGGCCACGTGGTCGCCGGCCGCGGCGAGCGCGCGAGCGGCGTCCTCCAGGATCTCGGCCCGACGATGCGGAGCGAGACGGCGCACGCTCCGGGCTGAGGACGCGGCGTAGCGGCGCGCCTCTCCCACCTCCTCGGCAGCGCAGATCGCGGCGACGGACGCCACCGCCTGGTCGTACGGTGAGCGGCGGGTGCTCGTCCCGCCGGCGGTGAGGTCCCTCCAGTCCCCTCCCACCAGGGCTCTGGCGCGGACCGACGATTCATTGGGCCGGTATGCGGACTCGTCGCCTCGGTTCATGGTTCCAGGAGCGAAATTATGGCACATGGGTCCGTACTACGGATCAACGAGTCCACATAGTGGTACTCTTGCCGCGGTGAGCGAGCATTCCGAGGGGCAGCTGGACGGCCTGACCGTGCTCGAGCTGGGCTCCCTGATTGCCGGACCGTTCTGCACGAGGCTGCTGGCCGACATGGGCGCGCGCGTGATCAAGGTCGAGCCTCCGGGCCAGGGCGATCCCCTGAGGGCCTGGAGCATGGTCACCGAGCACGGCTCGCTGTGGTCCCTGGTCCAGTCGAGGAACAAGGAGTCCGTCGCGGTCGACCTGCGCCGGCCGGAGGGCCAGGAGCTGGCGCGCCGTCTGGCCGCGCGCGTGGACGTGCTGGTCGAGAACTTCCGGCCCGGCCGGCTGGAGTCATGGGGCCTGGACCCCGCGGAGCTGCGCCGGCTCAACCCCGCGCTGGTCGTGGTGAGGATCTCCGGGTTCGGTCAGACGGGCCCGTACCGCGACCGGCCGGGATACGGCAGCACCGGGGAGGCCCTGGGCGGCCTGCGCTTCATCACCGGGTTCGCCGATCGACCGCCGCTCAAGGTGGGGATCAGCCTCGGGGACACGGTCGCCGCGCTCTACGCCGTCTCCGGCGCGCTCGCGGCGCTCCGGCGCCGCGACCGGACCGGCCGCGGCGAGGTCGTGGACGTGGCCCTGCACGAGGCGGTCTTCAGCCTGCTGGAGAGCATCCTGCCCGAGTACGGCAGCACCGGCGAGGTCCGGCAGCGCCGCGGCAACGCGCTCCTGGGCTCGGCGCCGTCGAACGTCTACCCCACCGCCGACGGCGGCTACGTCACCATCGGCGCGAACGGCGATTCCATCTTCCGCCGCTTCTGCGCGGCGATCGGCCGGCCCGAGCTCGCGAACGATCCCCGGTTCGTGGACAACCAGTCGCGCCGGGCGAACGTGGCCGAGCTGGACGCCTTGATCCAACGCTGGACGCTCGACCGCACGCTCCAGGAGGTGTGGGAGCTGCTCAACCACGCGGACGTTCCCGCGTCGCCGGTCTACAGCATCGCGGACATCGCCGCGGACGAGCAGTATCGTGCGCGTGACATGATCCTCGAGCTGGACGGGCCGGATGGTCTGGGCAAGCTCCTGGTGCCCGGGATCGTGCCGAGGTTCCAGGAGGCCCCCGGCGGCGTGCGGTGGCTTGGGCCGCCGGTCGGCCGGCATACTGAGGCGGTGCTCCGGCAGGAGCTGGACCTCAGCGCCGGCGAGATCAGGCGACTGGCGCGCGACGGAGTGATCGGGATGGAGGACGCGACGATGGTGGAGGGCGAGCCCGCGAGGGGCTGATGGGTGCCGAATCGAGCGCGGACTCGGTCCGCAGCGTGACCCGCGCGCTGGGCCTGCTCACCCTGTTCGACGAGGACCATCCTCTCCACTCGCTGCGCGATCTGCTGGACCGCACCGAGCTGCCCAAGACCACGGTGCTGCGGCTCATCCAGACGCTCGAGCAGTGCGGGTACCTGCACACGCGGCCCGACGGCCGGTTCTGTCCGGGGCCGGCGCTGATCCCGCTCTCGCGCGCGGTCGACCTGGTGTGGCGCCTGCCGATGCTGGCCGACGGATTGATGGAGTCGCTCAGGGAGCGCACGCGGGAGACCGTGAACCTCTACGTCGTGGAGGGCCTCTCGCGCGTCTGCGTCGTCCAGAAGCAGGGCCCGCTGCACGTTCGCTATGTGGTCCCGATCGGGGTCTCGCTCCCCCTCTGGGCCGGCGCCTCGGGCAAGGTGCTGCTGGCCGACCGTCCGCGGGAGTTCGTGGAGGCCGTGCTCAGGGCGGCCGGCAAGGGCGAGGACTTCGGGGCCGGTCTCGCCGTCGAGCTGGAGCGGGTGCGGGCGGCGGGATTCGGCGCCAGCCACGGCGAGCGCGAGGTCGGCGCCTCGTCGGTGGCCGCTCCGATCCGGGACGGGAAGCGGGGCACGGTGGCCGCGATCACGATCTCGGGGCCCACCTCGCGCTTCACCCCCGACCGGGTGGAGGAGTTCGCCGCGCTGCTGAAGGAGGCAGTCGGTCAGATGGCCCTCTCGCTCTCGGCGCTGACCGAGGGCGACTCGTCGGGTGTGCTGTGGCACGGCAGAGCCGCAGCGCGCTGAGCCGCTTCCGCGACGGCGACCAGGCGTGGTGGGAAACCTCCATCAGCGATGCACAGCCAGGGAGGATCATCCTCCGCGGCAGGCCGATCGAGGATCTCATCGGCAGCATCTCCTACGCGGGGATCGTGGGGCTGCTCGTGACCGGACGGGTGCTCAGCCCGTCCCAGGCGGCGCTCCTGGAGGCATCGCTGGTGGCCGGCGTCGACCACGGGGTCCGCGCCCCGTCGATCGCCGCCGCCCGGATGGCTGCCACCTGCGGAGTCACACTCAACAGCGCCGTCGCCACTGGCATGAACCTCCTGGGAGACCACCACGGGGGAGCCGGCGAGCAGTGCATGGAACTCCTGTACCGGGTGGTCGAGGAGGCGGGCGAACGGGCGGGACCCGACCCCGCGCTCGACGACCTTGCCGACGCCGCGGTCCGAGCGACGACCGGGCAGGGCCGCAACGTGCCCGGCTTCGGGCACCAGCTCCACCGCCTGGATCCCAGGCGAGCCCCGCTGGTGCGCCTGGTGGAGCGGGCGATCTCCGAGGGCGAGCTGTCCGGCGCCCACCTGGCGGCGGCGCTGGCGATCGAGCGGGCTCTGTCCAGGACGAAGCGCCGCGAGCTGGCGATGAACGTGGACGGCGCCACCGCCGTCATCCACTGTGAGCTCGGGTTCCCGCCCGCGGCGGCCAAGGGCCTCTTCTGCCTGTCCCGAGGGGTTGGCCTCGTCGCCCACGCCGTCGAGGAACGACAGTCCGGCAGCCTGATCAAAGGTCCCTGCCCGCCCGACGCCGATCTCGTCAGGTACACGGGCCCGACGCCGTAGAGCATCCCGGGCGTGGGTGTGGCGGTGGCGTCTGGCGTCGGCCGGGTGCGTTGTGGTGGCGATGGGGCGCCGGGAGTGGGAGTTCAGCGAGGGGGGCCTCCGGTGGGCTAACAACCAGCCACGCCTGGGTTGCAAGTGGCCCAAATGTGGGCAAATCGCCCTATCGCAATCGTTTCCACACAGCCATTGGCATACATTCCGGCCGCTCGCGGCACAGTTGGCGCCCGACTGCGACCCGACACTGCGCCGGTGACCCACCCGTGGATCAATTGCCACCCGGAGATGGCCCATTCATCGCATACCGACTCCCCTTCGCCGGTGTCCTCACCAGACGATGCGCCGGCACCCCGCGTGCCTGGCCGACACCAGGCGATGACCCCGCCCTGCCCCTACGCCGTCCTGACGAGGACCTTCACCTCCGTGCCCGCGGGGTCCAGGAGGGCATCGAAGCCCGCGTGGACGGCGTCCGCGATCGCCACCTCGCCGGTCACGATCCGCTCGACGGGAAAGCGGCCGCTGGCCACCTGCGCGAACATCCGCGGCCACTCCTGCACCGGGTAGCACCAGGTCCCGGTGAGGGTCACCTCGCGGTGCGACAGCTCGAAGGCGTCGATCTC
>VBJR01000275.1 GCA_005880175.1 Chloroflexota bacterium | reverse complement strand
CCCGACCCGCCCACCGCGGGGTTGGCGATCACGTCCACGCCGGCGGTGCCGTGCGCCGGCACGATCACCTGCGGGGCCGCCGTGGCGAACAGCCCGGCCGGCACCGCCTGCCCGCTCTGGCCGGCGGCCGTCACGGCGAGCGTCAGGGTCACGGCCCGGTCGCCGTCGTTGCGGTACGTCACGGTCCGGCGCGACTCCTGCTGGTGCGGCCAGCGGAAGAAGCCGAAGCTCAGGCCGCCGCCGTTCGCGGTGACCGGCTGCGTGGCGGCGCGGCCCACGTCCACACGGCCGGCGCCCTGGTCGAACACCGGCGCCGTCGGCTGGGCCGTGCTCATCAGGGCCGCCTTGAGCTGCGCTCCGGTCCAGCCCGGGTGCTGCTGGAGGAGGAGGGCCGCCGACCCGCTCACGCTCGGGGCGGCGATCGACGTGCCCGACAGGATCGCGTAGTTGGCGTCCACCGGGTCCTGGTCGCCGTCCGGGGTGCCGGCCGCGCGGGCGGACACGATCCCCTCGCCGGGCGCGGCGATGTCCGGCTTCAGGGCCCGGTCGCCGAGGCGCGGCCCGCGGGTCGAGAACGCGCTCGTCTGGTCCTGCGGGCCCACGCTGCCGACGGCCAGGGCGGCGTCGGCCGCGGCCGGGGCGGTGATGGAGGCGATCGGGTCGTTAGCGTCGCCGGCGGCGGCGACGAACAGCGTGCCGAACTGCGCGCTCAGGCTGTCCACCGCCTGTGACACCGGGTCGCTGCCGTCGGTGGACGTGCCGCCCAGGCTCATGTTGACCACGTGGGCCTGGGGCGCGATCCACTCCATCCCGGCGATGACGTCGGAGTCCGGGCAGCCGAACGTGGTGCAGACCTTGCCGTCGATCAGCGTCGCGTCCGGCGCGACGCCCGCGAACCGGCCGTTCGAGGCGGCGCCCGTGCCGGCGATGATGCCGGCCACGTGCGTGCCGTGGCCGATGTCGTCGGAGGCGTCCGGCCGGGTCCCGGTGAAGTCGCGCGCGGCGACGATCTTGCCGGCCAGGTCGGGGTGGCCGGCGATGCCGGTGTCGAGCACGCCGACGGTGACGCCGGCGCCGGTCAGGCCGGCCTGCCGGGCCACCGGCACGCCGATCTGGGCGTTGCTGACGTCGTCCAGCGGGTGGGCGACGCCGTCCAGCCACACCTTGCCGACACCGCGGGCGCCGGCCAGCCAGCCCCAGAACGCGCTCCCCCGCGCCTTGTCCTCGCGGACCACGGAGCCGTGGATGCTGGGCAGGGCGCGGGTCGTCGCCGCCCCGGTGGCCGGCGCCGGGCTGACGGGGACCGCTCCGGGGGCGGCGGTCACGATCAGCGGCAGCGCCGCGCTGGCGGCGTCGGTGAATCCCTGCCGGGCCAGGTCGGTCACGTCGAACAGCCTGGGGTCGAGGCGGCCCGCGGCGAGCAGCGGCTCCGCGTCGGCCGGCACCACGCTGACGTCCGTGCCCTGGCGGCCCGCGGTCGCCTCGTGCAGGAACCCGACGTGCTCGCGGCCGGGCGCGGGCCGGATCCCGACCGCGACCGGGTGGCCGGGCTGCTGGATCAGGTCCACGCGGTCGCCGGTGATCAGCGTGACCTCGGTGGTCTTCGCGGCCGCGGCCGGCCCCGGCCCGGCCGGCGGCGCCGATGCGGCGGCCGGGCTCGACCCGCTGCCCAGGGTCGCGGCGAGCAGGAAAGCGGCCGCGGCCGCGCCCGGCCACCGCCGGGAAACTCCCTCCAGGTGCATCTCTCGTCCTCCTCCCGTCACCGCGCCGCGGCGACGATGACCGCCACCAGCGCTGCCGTGAACGCCAGCGCGAGCATCCATGCGAGCTGGCGGCGGTGCCGCAGCCACTGCTCGTCCCAGTCGTCGTCGGGGCCGTAGCGCAGGTTGGACATCGTCATGAGCGCCCGGCCCACGCCGAAGCCCGCGCCCGCGCCGAGCGCCGCCGCCGGCGAGGCCAGCAGCAGCACGGCGACGGCCGCGCCGTATGGAAGGGCGCTGGGCAGGTACGTCCGGGCCCCGGTGCCCATCTCGACCCCGAACGCCAGCGGACCCAGGTGCCGCCCGAGCCGGAACACGCTCTCCGGCACCAGCCGCCGGGCCTCCGGGAGGCCGAACCGGGCGATCCGCGCCTCCTTGAGCAGCACCGCGACCGCGGCGGCCGCGACCGCGGCCCAGCGCGCGGGCCCGGGCAGCGGGGCCCGGACCAGCGACCCGAGCACCACGAGCACGGCCGCCGTGATCGCGCCCCCGGTGACCAGCCCGAGGCAGAACGCCAGGGCGGGAGTGCCTCGCCGAACCGGCGAGCTCAGCACGAAGGCCGAGTTGCGGCTTCAGGTGGAGCCGCTGGTCGCGAAGCCCGACGCGGCGCCCAGCAGCAGCCAGGCGCCCGGGACGAGCCACGCCGGCCCGGCGCCGGTCGCGACGGCGCCGGCCGCGCCGAGCGCGGCGGCGGTCAGCGTGCCCGCGACCGAGACCGGGTGCCAGAGGCGGGGCCCGGCCGGAGCGGCGGTGACGGCCGCCATCAGACGCCCGAGCGGCAGATGGTCAGGAACGTGACGCCGTCCAGCCCGCCGCCCCAGTACGTCGAGAAGCCGTCCGAGCACCGGTAGACGCTCCCGTCGGGGGTCGTCCAGCGCCAGGCGTTCTTGGTGACGAGCATGCCGCAGGCGGTGGAGATCGGCACGTGGTCCACCTGGATGTCGTTCTGGGTGAACGTGCCGTACTTGTGCCAGCCGGCGTCGCAGTAGTCGCTGCCGCGGTACGCGCCGCCGAAGCACGCGGCGTACGTGTTCACGTACAGGCCGCTGGTGTCGCCGAGCTCCGCGTAGCCGTTGGGATAGGCGTCCTTGCAGTGGGTCTGGTCCCAGCCCTGCAGGCCGAACGGGCCGGTCTCGGCCCACGCCCGGCCGGCGGTCAGGAGGTTGCCGCCCACCTCGAGCACCGAGGCGCCCAGGGTCAGCGCGCCGAGAGCGATGGCCTTGAGGACGGTCCGCCGGCTCGCCCGCGCCAGGTCCCGCAGCGCCGACGGCCGCGCTGCCCCCGGGAGCGGGCGGCCGTGCTCAGGAATTCGATCGAACGTCAGAGCCACCCCTCTTCTCCTCCTGAACCAGGCGATCCCACTCGCCCACCACCCTGTCAACCTGGTCCTCCCGCACCGGGAGGACCAGCTTCCGGACCTGGCCGCCGCCGTCCACGAGCATCAGGACCGGCGTCGAGAGGTGCGAGATCGTCCGCCACGTCTCCTGGTCGCTGACGACCCGCAGCCGGCCCCCCACGTCGCCCCAGGCGGCGATCGGCTCGTGCGTGAGCAGGAGCGACTCCGGCGCCAGCCGGGCCAGCCGCTCGGCGGCGCTCACGCAGAGCGGGCAGCCGGTGTCGGCGGCCAGCACGATGCGCGACCCGCCGCCGCCGGCGAACCGTTCGCCCAGCGCCAGCCGGGGCGGCGCGGTCACGAACCCGTCGGGGCTCCGGGTGACGAGGCCGCGGAGCAGGCGCACCTCGCGCAGCGTCGCCGCCAGCCCCAGGAACAGCAGGACGATGGCGGCCCAGGTGACGACGTCGTAGGCCAGCGTCGGTGACATCCCCGTACCCCTCAGCCGGCGGTGTGCCAGGTGACGTTGATCTCGTTCAGCCAGTCGAACAGCTGGCTCTCGGGGGCCGCGTCCACCCCGCTCAGGTGGACCTCCGCCATCCCGCCGGCGCAGCCGAGGACGAACGAGTGGTCGGCGGCCCGGGTCGAGCCGCCGGCGCCGGGGTACGGCGCCTTCCAGACCTCGCCGTGCTTGGTGGGCGCGCCCGCGTGGGGCGGCACCAGGCCCAGGGACTGGCGCGGGCCGGGGATGGACATCGAGCCGCGGCCGCGGACCACGACGACCACGTGCTCGCTCATCGTGTCCAGCAGGGTGGCCGCCGCCGGCCGGACCACCATGCCCTCGACCTGGTCCACGACCCGGAGCGAGCCGAACAGGGCCAGGACCCGGTCCCGGCGCGGCGCGGGGCCGGCGTAGACGGTCATCAGCTCGTGGTAGTCGCCGATCAGGGTCGCCACCGACGACTGCCGGTCCAGGGCCTCGGCCACGACCACCTCGCGCCCGTGCACGAGCAGGCGGTCCAGCGGCGTCGAGGGCGCCACGCGCGTGCACGCGAAGTCGTGGTAGCCGCGGGGCCCGATCTGGAAGCCGGTCCCGTACGACCCGCCCGCGAACCGGACGCTGGCGGCGACGCTCGATACCAGTGGCTCCTCAGGCAGCTCGACTGTCAGACGCCCGCCCCCCGGCGCCACCAGGCTCAGTCTCTGTACCCCCATCACCCCTCCATTGCCAGAAGCTCTTCCCACACGGTCGAACTGCCCCCTGGCCGCGACGAATCATAACGACGCGCTCCGCAACAGTCAACGGACTGAGCACTGGTACCAATAGTGATTCGTCAGGTACTAGATGGAAATAGTATGGATTGTGGTTCTAGGAGTACT
>VBJR01000274.1 GCA_005880175.1 Chloroflexota bacterium | reverse complement strand
TCGGCAGAGTGCTGCAGTTCACCGGCGGGGTGCCCAGGAACACCTACCACGATTTCCTCGCCAACGACGATCACGCCATCGCCTGGGGCACGCGCACGGGGGAGGCCAACGGCAAGAAGCTGAGCGTCCGTTTCGTCCACATCCAGCGGATCCGCGACGGCAAGATCGTGGAGTCGTGGATGTTCACCGACGACCAGTACAACGTCGACGACTTCTACAGCTAGCTCGCTCACGCTCGACCGGACGTACCCCAACCTGTTCGTCCTGCGCTTCGCGGCCGATGGGCGGTGCCGGTCGTTCCAGGAGTGGTTCATGAACGACCTCCACATCTCCATTTGCACAGCCTGAGGAGCGTCGAGTCAGAAAGAGCAATCGCCGCCAAGCGCGGCTAGAGGTGCGAGGGAATTAGCAGATGCCTCAACTGGAATTCGAGGGTAACTCTCCCCAAGTCGATAGGGCAGCATTCGTGGCTCCGACCGCAACGCTCGTCGGCAGCGTGATCATAGAGGCGCATGCGTCGGTATGGTACGGATCGGTCCTCCGCGGAGACTTCGCCCCCATCGTCGTGCGCAGCGGAGCGAACATCCAGGACGGCACCGTCCTGCATGGTGCTCCGAACTACCCCGTTGAGATCGGTGAAGACGCTACCATCGGGCACAACTGTGTCATCCATGGGGCGCAGGTCGGCAAGGGTGCGCTCGTCGGCAATGGTGCTGTTGTGCTCGACGGAGCGAACGTCGGTGCTCGAGCTGTCGTGGCAGCTGGCTCGGTGGTGACCTCGGGGACTCGCATAGACGATGAGGCTCTAGCGATGGGCCTCCCGGCAAAGGTAGAGGGTTCGATCATCGGGACTCCACACGAGTTCTGGGTTTCAATGAACGCGGAGGCGTATCGCGCACTGGCCCAACGCCACACCAGGGCGCGGATGCTCCCGGAAGAAGACCTGGGCTCGGCCAGCCAGACGGTCACGGCTGGCGTGCCCGACAGTCCATCGCCTGAGTTGCCCGGCCCGCGCGTCCGCTACCTCTCGGACGAGTGGCTGGCAGCGATCACCGGCCGCTGCAACTCGAGCAAGCGGTTCGGGGCCGCCGCCGCGGGCTGCCACGTGGGGATCGAGACGATGATCCTTGGCGCCCCTCAAGGAGACACCGCCTGGTGGGCCGTAATCGACGACGGAACGATGCGTACCGGTCTGGGCCGCCTGCCGGACGCCGATCTCAAGTATTCGTACGACTGGGAAACAGCTGTACAGATCAACAAGAGAGAGCTGCGCCACGACGAGGCGTTCTTCCAGGGTCGCCTGAAGGTCGCCGGCGATTTCAAAGTGTTGACTGGGCTGCAGCCGTTGTTCCAAGCGATTGACGAGGCGATTGCCGACCAGGCCCTCGACTTCTGATACCCGGTCGCGCCGCTGCGCGCTTCGCCCGCCGGGCGGCCATCGCCGTCAGCCACGCCGCCCTGCTACGCCAGGTGCGGGCAGCGCCGGAACCCACGACCGCGTAGTGATGGAGCAGGGACAGGGTTTCGGATCATCCCGCCGCCGCGGCACTTGCACGATCGGCCCCCAAGGTTTGCCCTTTTGGCCGTGGCAGCCCGCGGCGTCGTGAAGCAGCCTTTTCGAGTGGGCGGGTCGGCGACCGGCCCGACGTGCTGGCTGAATTCGGGGAGGGGAAGGTCTGTGCCGACTCCGGGCAAGGACTCGAGCGACGCAAGGGAACGTCCTGAACACGTTTCACGTCGTCGCGGGGTCGCCCCGACCCATCAAAGAGATCCTCACGTGCCATCGGACCTGCAGGCGCTGGTCCAGCTCCAGAGGCTCGCCGGCAACCAGGCCGTGCAGGAGCTGCTCGCGCGCCGGAAGGGCATCGAGCGGCGGCCGGACGGCGACGAGCGCGAAGGTCGCGGGACCGCCCCGGTGCCGTCGGCGCCCGCCGAGGGCGAGGCGTCGAGCGGGGAGGAGGTCCGCGAGCCGCAGCCCCACCAGAGGGCAGGCGAGTCCACTGCTCGCGACCTCGCGGCGCATCTCCGGACCGTGCATCCGGTGGCCGGCGCCCTCGCCGCTCGCGCGGTCGCGGCGGCGCCAGCCGAGGGGATCGGGGAGCGGCAGCCCTCGGGGGCCCAGACGGGCGTCGAGCCGGCGGTGCGCGGCGTGGCGGGGCCCCAGCGTCCATCGCGGCGCCGCCCTCGGTGGACGCCGCTGGGGAGGCGCCGTCGGAGGAGGAGGTCCCCGAACCGCAGCCCGGCCAGACGGACGGCGAGCTGGAGCAGCTCGACGCCGCGGCGGCGGCAGCGGACACGTCGCCGCCAGCCCCACCGGCGGAGCCCGAGGAGGAACCGCTCCTGGTCCAGCGGCTGCCCGACGGTCCGGCGGCGACAATGGAGGCGCAGGCGATCGCCGAGGAGCCAGAGCCGGAGCCGGCCGAGGAGCCGGAGCCGGCCGAAGCCGGCCAGGTGACAGAGGCCGCCCAGAGCGAGCTCGCCGAGGCGGCGCCGCCAGCCCAGGAGTACACCGGCGGCGGTGGCGGTGGAGGCGGCGCCGCGGTGGAGGAGCAGCCGCCGCTGGCCGCGCCCGACCTCTCGGAGTCGGACCCGGCCAGCGGTCTGGCGACGGCCGGCGGGCTGCAGCCCGGGCAGCTGCTGGCCTCCCTGGGCGGGGTGACGGCGGCGGCGAACCGCACGGTGCGCGAGGAGCACGAGCAGCTCGCGGCCAAGCCGCCGCAGGTGCCGCGTCCGACCGGGGCGCCGACCGCGGGAGCGCCCGTCGGCGAGCGGTTCCAGTCGGTCGCGCCCGCGCCCCTGGTCGCCGCGCCGCCGCCTGCCGCCGCCGCGCCGGTCCCGTTGGCCGAGCCGCGCCCGCTGCCGCCGCCGCCGCCGCTGCCGGCCGCGGCGATCGCGGCGCCGACCGACCCCAAGAACATGAGCGGGGCGATCGAGCAGCTGCCCGCCCACGACCCGGGGGCGCCGGCCTCGGCGGGTGCCGCGCCGGCGCTCCCGCTGCGGGGCGACGCCAGCCCGGCGGTGATCGCCCAGGACCACCGCCACCTCCAGGAGACGCTGGCGCAGGCGAGCGCGGCGGGGGCCCGCGAGGTGAGCCAGCCGATGGGCGAGGACCAGGTGTTCCCGCAGGTGCCCCACGAGACCCTGCGCGCCGAGGTGCCCGGGACGGTCGCCGAAGAGGCGCCGCCAGGGCACGACGCGGAGCTGGCCGGGGACCAGGCGGTATCGCTGGTGGCCCACCAGGAGCGTGGCGCCGAGATCCAGGCGGTGGTGGGGCGCGGCGTCGCCGAGGTGGCCAGCCAGCGGCAGGAGCACGCGGCCCGGGCGGCGCAGGAGCACGAGAAAGCCAGCCGCGACATGGCCGAGCAGGAGCAGGCCAACGCCGGCGAGCAGTCGGCCGAGCGGATGCGGGCACGGGCCGAGGTGCACGGCCTGCGGGGTCAATGGAGGGAGGAGCGGCAGCGGACGGTCGGTCAGGCCAGCACGGAGGCGGCGGGCGTGACCGAGATGGCGGTGACCGAGGTCGGCCAGCACCAGCAGGAGGGCGTGCGAGAGGCCGCCCGGCACCAGGCTGAGGGCGAGCGCGAGGCCGAGGAGGCGCGCCGGCAGGGCGAAGAGAAGGCAGCCGAGGAGCGCAAGAAGGGCAAGGAGCAGAGCTCGGGCGGCGGGTTCTTCGGCTGGATCGGGTCGGCGGTGAGCTCGGCCTTCGACAAGATCAAGCAGGGCGTGACGGCGGCGTTCGACTGGGCGCGGTCGATGGCGAAGGCGGCGCTGGAGAAGGCCAGGCAGCTGGCCACGGCGGCGCTGGAGAAGGCGCGTCAGGCGATCGTGGGCGCGATCAGCCTGGCCGGCAGCGCGCTGATGGCGATCGGAGACCGGATGCTGGCCGCGTTCCCGGCGATCCGGGCACGGTTCCACGGGCTGATCCAGGCCGTGGTCAGCCGGGCTGAGGCGGCGGTCAACCGGCTGGCGTCGGCGCTGAAGCAGGGCATCCAGCGCGCCCTCGACCTGCTGGGCAGGGGCCTGAGCGCGGCGCTGGGGCTGCTCCAGCGCGGACTGCGGGCGGCGATCGACGCCGTGCGCTCGCAGGTGCAGGGCATCCTCAACGCGGTCAAGGGCATGCTCGAGGTGCTGGGCACCTTCGCCGCTCTGGTCAAGGACATCGCCGCCAACCCCAGCCAGTGGCTGCACAACCTGGCAGCCGCCGTGGTGGACGGCATCCGCAACCACCTGTGGGCGTCCATGCGGGAGGCGGTCCACAACTGGTTCAGCCAGAAGCTGGACGAGGTGCTGGGCCTGGGCCAGACGGTCTGGAACCTGCTCACCAGAGGCGGCATCTCGCTGGCCCAGGTCGCCAGCATGGCCTTCGAGGCGCTGAAGGCAGCGATCCCGCAGATCCTGATCCAGCTCCTGATCGAGAAGCTGGTCTCGCTGATCGTGCCCGCGGCTGGGGCGATCCTGGCCATCATCGAGGGCATCCGGGCCGCCTGGGGCACGATCCAGCGCATCTTGCAGGCGCTGGAGCGGTTCATGGCCTTCCTGCGCCTGGTCAAGCTGGGCAACGCCGGAGGGGCGTTCGCCAGCGCGGTGGCGGCCGGCGCCGTGGCCGCGATCGAGTTCGTGGCCCAGTGGCTGATGCAGCGGCTGCGCGGCCCGGCGAGCGCGATCGGCGGCCGTATCCGCGCCATCGCCCAGCGGATCGGACAGCGGCTCATGGCGGTCGGTCGGCGGGTGCTGGCCGCCGTGGGCCGCGGCGTCCGTGCGGTGGGCGGCCTGATCCGCCGCGGCGGTAGGGCGATCGCACGCGGCGCCGGCCGCGCCGCGCACTGGGTGGAGACCCACACGGGACGGCTGGGCCGGGCGGCGGGCGCGAAGGCGCGCGCAATCCGCGACCGGCTCCGGCAGGTGCGGGAGCGCATGCGCGACCGCAATCGGCCTGAGAATCGGGTTCACCGTGCGCGTCTGGCGGTGGACGCGATGCTCGAGCGCGGCATGCCGCTGAGCAGCCTGCGCCTCCGACTGGCCGCCATCAAGCTCCTGTACCGGCTGTCGAGCTACGAGGTGCAGGCCGGGCCCGACCAGGTGTCGATCATCCTGCGCATCAACCCGTGGGAGGGCACGGCGGGGCGGCCCAAGAGCATCAGGCTCAACCAGGGCTACGCGAGGGTCCTCGGCGTCAGCTCGCCGACCGGGCTCACCCCTGACACTCTGGAGGTCGTCCGGCGGGCGACCGTGTACTTCCGGCTCGCGGTCCGGCAGCTGTCGAGGTCGGGGGTGACGGACCCGCGCGTCCTCGGCGAGCAGGCCGGCCAGCAGGCCGAGGCGGCGCTGCTCGCGTGGTCGCAATCGGCCGGCGGCGTGACCGGGGTTCAGGTCGGTGCGCAATTCCCCAACGCCCCGGGCGGAAAGGGCGGCGTGCCTCTGCCGGGCGTCAATCACACCGCCGACGCGATGTACTCGGCCGGCCGTATCATCATCGACTTCAAGTTGAGCGAGAACATCGAGAAGAGCCCGCACGGCCGGCGGCAGAAGCGGGTGTTCATCAACTTCGGGATCACCAGTGACTTCAAGGTCGTCTACGTCTACTCCCGCCTCAATTAGATGCAGGTAACCTTTCGACACGGCGGTTGGCAGATCTATGTTCGGTCCGAGGACACGGCGAGCGTCGTCTCCTGCCTGGAGGAGTACGTCCGCGAGTTCGGGTGCTCTGCTGTGATGGAGTACGCCTCCGATCAGCCGACGCCGTGGAGGCCGAACCGGACGAGCCGGGTGTTCACCGTCTCCACTCCCTGTGACGGCTACACCTGCGTCTGGGAGGATGGCCTCTGGGCCGACAAGCGCCTGGCGGCGCGCCTCTCGCTGCGGCTCTCCACCGGGGCGACCTGGCTCATGCTGTCGAGCACCACCGACGAGTGGGGCCATATCGACTACGAGGCCGGGAAGCAGGTCGCATCGGAGGTGCACGCCTCGAACGACTATCTGAAGGAGGCACGGCTGTACGCCGCCGATCGCCGGCTGCCGTTCGCGTTCGTCTATTTCCCGGACCCCGGGATGCCGGGCCTGCTGGCCGAGCTCGAGGCCGAGTACGGGGCAGACAGGCTCTACGGCGGCGAAGAGGCGCTGGCCGAGCTCGAGGCCGAGTTGGACCTGGACGAAGTCGAGGTGGAAGTCACCGAGCTGAGCCCGGAGGAGGCCGACGAGGCCGCCGCCGAGGAGGCCGGCGCTCCCTGGAACACGCCCGTCGACACCACCGGGTTTCTGCAGCTGACCCTGCCCTGCCGCTGAGGTGGGCGGCTGGTCAGCGGCTCGCCATCCCCGGTGAACCGCCGCGGCGCGCGGGTCGCGCGGATCGGTGCCGAGGTTGACTGGCGCAGCGGGCGGTGGGCGGCGCAAGTTGCCGAGCCCCTGACGCGCTCAACTCGCCTGGCCCGGAACCGCCTGGCGCTGGCGGATCTTGAACTGCGTGATCGCGTTGATCAGCTCGTGAGCCGGGTTGGAACCGAGGCCCATCACCACGCCCGTGATCGCGACGCCCCACTGGAAGGGGCGGGCCGGGTTGTTCGAGAAGGCGCTGACCGCGCCCGAGAGGTCGGCGATCGCCGTCTTGGCGGCCGCGGCTCCCTGGCTCAGGCGGGCGTCCCAGGTCGCGAGCGCGTCGCTGGCATTGCCCTCCGCCAGGTGGGCGGCGATCAGGATCCGGTGCGCGCTCTCGCGCAGCGGCTCCGCGTTGGTGGCGGCGAGCCCGGCCTGGACCGCCTGGCAGTACCGTCCCTCGACCGTCAGCTGCTCGCAAAGCAGCTCCAGGGCGTGGAGCCCGAGCTGGCGATGACGCTCGCGCTCGCTGAGGATCCACTCGTCGAACCAGCCGGGCAGCAGCTCGCCCTGGAACGCGCGCTGGTCGAGCGGCGGGCCAGCGCCCCCGCCCCCGATCAGCAGGGCGGCCAGGCGGTCAGCCTCGCGCACGTCGACGATCACCGCGGGACAGAGTTGGAGGTGATCGCCGGCCTGCTCCACCACGCGGTCCCGGTACTCGCTCAGCCGCCAGAGCGCGGAGCGGAGGTTGCCCCAGGCGCGGCGGTCAGGTACGTCGGGCCAGAGTGTCTCGGCCACATAGGTGCGCAGCTGTCGGCGGTCGTGAAGCGCGAGAAAGGCCAGGAGCCGCTGTGACCCCGGAACGAGCGGCACCGCCCGCCCGTCGCAGCACAGCTCGAAGCCGCGCAGCAGATACAGTCGAACGGCGACGGCCCCGGCCCGACCCCCAGGTGCCACGCCCCGCCCGTCCGGCATTACGGCAAGGATCCCGCTCATCCTTCCAACTCCTCCGCCACGCTCTCAACGTCGACCGCGACCACCTCGGTTCCGTCAGTCCAGAGTCACCGGTCGCGACGCCTGGTCGGAACTGCAGCAGCCATCAACTCACACCGGCAGCAGTCACGTCGGTCAGCGTTCTCGCCGGCCCCGCGGCCACGTCCACTTACTTCATTAAACGATGATGCGCGTCACCGTGGCGTCACGAAGGGTGGCGACAACTTGACAGCCACAAGCGTGCATCGTCAGGTCCACGCCGTCCCTGGTCATTTGCGGAGGAGATCGTGACAGACCGGCGGCGGCCCGGTCACCTGTCCCGTGCCGCGCTCCCTGCAGGAGGTGCCTTCCGCCAACGGACAGCCTGGATACAGTGGCAACACGAACCTGGAGCAGATCTCTGATTGGCTGACCAAGATTCTGGTCGGCGTGGGTCTCACGCAGCTGCGTGAGATCCCAGGTCAGGTTCAGCGACTTGCTACCCAGTGTTCGCGTTGGCGCTCTTGACGTACTTCTCATTGGCCGGCTTCTTGATCGGGTACTTGTCGACGCGGCTCCTGTTGGGGCAAGCGTTGCGGCAGGCCGATCAGGCGAGTCTCGGGAAGCGAGTCGTCGACGTAGAAGCCGCAGTGGCTATGTTCCCTTGGGCGGCGCCTGCGGGGCCGGCCGGCGCCAGACAGGTCTCGTGATTGCCGAGCGGAGGAGGAGCAGCCGGAGGGGATCCGAGGCAAGCTGGGCCTTAGCTCGCGGACGCAGACCGCCGTGTGGGTTGTGGGTCGCCGCTGACGGCGACCACACGGGCGGCGACCGGGCCTACCGGCCGGCGGCGGCGACCCGGCCGGCCCCGAGGCCGCGGACTATCGCGTAGCCGGTCGCCACACAGGCGGCGCCCATCGCGGCGAGCGCGAGCAGCCAGCCCACCAGCCAGCCCTCGGCCGGGCCCGGGAGCGGGGCGGTGGGTGCCCCGGGGGCCGGGTTGGGGACACCGTGGACCAGCAGATCGGCGCCGTACGCCCCGAGCGTGACCGTGGCAGCCAGCAGCACCAGAGCGAACACGGCGACCGGGACGGTGGCGGCCAGGGCGACCCGGCGGTCCAGCCGCAGCCGCAGGGCGGCCACCAGAATGGTCGTGACGGCGAGCGCGGGGCCAACGACCGCCAGGATCGTGTACTCGTGATCGGCCCCCCGGTACATCGAGCGCGTGATGACCAGGAACCCGGCCGGGCCGCACACGCCCAGCGCGCCGAGCAGCGTGTAGCCCGCCGCCACGAAGCCCCTTCGCCGGCGCACGAGCGCGACCAGCGCGGCGCCCGCGGTCGCCGAGAGCGCGACCAGCACCACCACGGCGGAGAGGGACATGACGACGTCCACGAGCCGCCAGACCGGATCGAGCACCTGGGGCGCCCGCGGCAGAGGCTCGTCTACGACGTACCAGGCGGCGACGCCGAGCAGGAACAGCGGGAGCGCGCCGATCAGCGCGACGGCAGGCGGGCGCAGACGGGTCATCGGATTGCCTCCTCTCCATCGGTAGTCGGGGTCCAGGCGGGCGTCGAGGGCGTTGACGGCCAGGTCCACCAGCGTGCGCGGCCGGACCCGGTGCGACGCCATTCGACTCGACGCGGCGCAGCCCGACCTGGAGCACGCGACCCATGCTGCGCAGCTGCTCCCGGAGGACGGTCAGGCCGGCCGCCGTGATGCGGTAGGGTCGCCGGCGTTCCACCTCGGGCAGCGGCTCCACCCAGCCGCGCCGCTCCAGGCGGGACAGTGCGCCGTAGAGCGTGCCCGGCTCCATCGCCACGTCGCCGAACTCGGCGACGTCGGCCATGATCGCGTAGCCGTGCTTCGGCCCTCCGGCCAGGCTGGCCAGGATCAGGAGCGAAGGATCCGCGAACCGCCCCAGGTCGTCGAACTTCGTGTGCATCCGAACTATTCAGCACCGCTTAGCATTCTGTGCTTAGTATAGCCCCGCCGCTGGAACCGGGCAACGCGCAGGAGGAGGTTGTCGGAGCGGATGTCGGTGTGGAGCAGCGCGTCACCGCGGACCGCCTCGGCCAGGTCATCTCCTGCGCGGCCAGCCGGTCCACGTCCACGAATACGCGACTTGTCGAATAGCCGACCTCACCGGTCTCCACCCCCACCACCGACGGCGTTTGAAGTGCGACACCTACGAAATTCTGTTCGGCCACCTCCGGGTGCCACGCTCGGACGACGTGTCAAGCGACCAGACTGCCCCGTTGGCCAGCGCCATCGCGCCCACCGCGACGGCGAATGCCCACCGATTGCCGAGTGTGTCCGCCAGGTGACCCGCGGTCGCAGCGCCCAGCGCTGTGCCGGCGGCGCTGGCCGAGTTCTGCCAGGTGAACGCTTGTGTCAGCACCGAGCGTCCGACTCGAGCCTCGGTGAGGAGCGTCAGGAGAATGAGCGTAGGTGCGATGCCCAGCCCGGCCACGGCGAGCGCGACGACCAGAAATTGCACCGTGCCGGCGGCAGGCAGCAGCACGCAGCCTGTTGTGATCAGGAGGAGCGTGACCCGGATCTGCTTCTGAGCGGCAGTTCGCCAGCGCCTCAGGCCATGGAGGGCGCCGGCCAGCAGGCGCGCGAGGCTCGAGACGATGGCCAAGTGAAGCGATCCAATGTGCCCAACGCGTCCCGCGCAGGGAGGACTGCTGATCCTTACCCGGCCAGTGACGCGGCCGTCTCGATCTTGTCGTACGGCGGCCAGAACGTGAGGAAGGCCCGGTCGACGCCGCAGTCGGCCCACGTCCGCACACGGACCTCGACGTCGTCCGGCCAGTCCCACTTGTAGACCGACAGTGCCACGTCGTGGGCCGAGCGCTCGATCTCGTCCCGCGCGAAGCGGACGATCTCGTCGTCCGCGTACACGTTGACCTCGTCCGCGTACTGCACGGCGCTCCGGATCAGCCGGCGCGATTTGCCCGCCCCCACCACCACGCGCACCGGGCCGGCCGGGGCCGGCAGGCACGCGGCGTCGCGCAGGCGGACGTGCGCGCCCTCGAAGCTGACCAGCTCACCCGTCCACACCAGGCGGAGGGCCCGCACCGTCTCCTCCAGCGCCGCGATCCGGGTCGCCGCGTCGGGGACGTGGAGGCCCCACGCCCGCTGCTCCGAGAAGTAGTCGCCCGCGCCGATGCCGAGCTCGAACCGGCCCCCGCTGATCGCGGACAGGACCGTCGCCTCCTTGGCCAGCACACCGGGCAGGTGGTTCAAGCGGTCGATCACCATCGGCACCAGCCGGATGCGCTTGGTGAGGGCGGCCAGCGCCCCGTACACCGACCAGCCGGAAAGCCAGCTCCACTTCGCCTGCTCCGAGTGGTAATGGTCGAGGAGGCTCACGGCGTCGAGCCCGCATCTGTCGGCGCGGACCGCGACGTCCCGGAGCGTCGCCCAGTCGGCCGTCGGCAGGACGTTGGCGGCGATGCGCACGCCGCCAAGCTAACAGGTCAAGTTGAACGCGCGGGAACCGACCAGATTGCGCGACCGTCAGCTTGCCGATTGTGCGCGGCCAGCAAGTCGAGGTGCGTCCACTTCTTCCCGAGTGGCCACCGCCACCTCAGCGTCCTACCCGCCGAGTGACGACCTCCGAGTTCAACTGCACGCCTACTCATGCATCCCGGTCAGAGCGGACGCGGCGGAGCCAGCTGCCGGAGGTCGGTCCCCTCATCGGCGAGCAGCTCGGCCCTGACGCGGCCGCCGCTCGCGATCAGCGCGGCGCACGCGGCCAGCTCGGAATCGGCCTCCAGCTCCGGGTCGCCACCCCGGTTCAATCCGGCGACCGCGCGCAGCCGCCCTTCCCGCAGGGAGAAGGCGAGGAAGCGGGCGTCCTCCAGACTGCCCCGCACCACGAGTTCGTCCCATCGCTCCGCGAAGCCCACGTACTCGAGTGAGTGCTCGTACTGGTCGGACCAGAAGGAGAAGGTGTAGTCGTACGGCTCGCCCCGGCCCAGCAGTGAGCGGGCGGCGGCGCGGCCGTGCTTCTCAGCGTTGTTGTAGTGCTCGACCCGCACGCGTCCGAAGAGCGGGTGCGCCATGTTGGCCACGTCGCCGCACGCGAAGACGCCGGGCGCGCTGGTCCGGCAGAGCTCGTCCACCAGCACGCCGTTGTCGAGGGCGATGCCGCTCCCCGCCAGGAACTCCACGTTGGGCTGGATGCCGGCCGCCAGGATCGCCGCCGAGCACTCTATCCGGCGCCCCGAGGTGGTGCGCACCGCTTCCACCCGGCCGGCGCCCTCGACCGCCGCCAGGCCTTCGCCGGCGATCAGCTCGACGCCCTTCTCCCGGTGGAGGCGGCCGAGGACGGCCCCGACCTCGGGACCGAGCACACGCACGAGCGGCGCGGGGCCCGGAAAGACCGCGGTCACCTCGACCCCGAGCTGCGTGAGCGACGCGGCCACCTCGCAGCCGATGAAGCCCATGCCCGCGACCACCACCCGCTCGCCCGGCCGGGCGAGCGCACGGATGCGCTCGCAGTCCGCCCTGGTGCGCAGCTGGAGCACGCCGTCGAGGTCCCGGCCGGGGACGGCCAGGGCTCGGTTGCGGCCGCCCGTCGCGATCAGCAGGCGATCGTAGGCGATCCGCTCGCCGGCTCGCGTGCGCAGGGCGCGGGCGTCCGGATCGACGCTCGCGACCGCCGCGTCGGTGCGCAGGGCCACCCTGTTGTCCGCGTACCACCCGGCCGGCCGGACCAGCCACCCCGACAGGTCCTCCTCGCCGCGGAGGTAGCCCTTCGAGAGCGGCGGCCTGCCGAACGGCACGTCGGGCTCGGCGCCGAGGATCGTGAGGGGTCCGTCGTAGCCCCCCTCGCGGAGGCCGGCGGCCGCGTTGCCGGCGGCCATGCCGCCGCCGGCGATCACGATGCCCGGCGACGCAGTCACGTGACCCGGCCCGCTCACCCGAGGTGGGAGACGACCTGGCCGTGCCGCTGGTCGACCAGCGTCACGTCGATGTCCAGGAGGTGGCCTCCCACCCACTCCGCGCTCCGCTCGATGACGGTCTCGAGCGTCTTCTCGTCGCGGCAGGCGGTGACCGAGACGAGCTCCTCGGGCCCGGTCGCGATGACCAGGTAGGAGAGGGCGCCGGGCTGCTTGCGCAACTCCTCCAGCCAGCTTTCGTCGACCCGGCGAATCACCTCGTCTCGCTGGTCGCTATTCACACGGTAGGTGCGGAAGCTCGCGAACATCCCCGCACTCTACTGTGCGGGCTTCCGCTGGCGGAAGCCCGTAATTGGACACCGCCGGCACCCGAACGGCCGGTCCCCAGCGTTGTATCGGGCGACGTGAAGCCGCTGAGCCGCGCACCCAATCGCCGGTCTGACGTGCCGCGGTGCGCCATGGTCTGCTCGTGCCGGCGCCGCCACCCCGCAATCGTCGCCCGCCGCCAATCTGGAGGCCCTGACTTTGATCCGGCCGCCCTCTCCCGCGGTCGCCGGCGAGGCCGCCGGGGACCTGGCCGCCGCCGTCTGGGTGGTTCCGCAGGCACGCCAGTTGGCCTGGCTCCTCCAGGATGGCCATTCCCATCCGCGGTCCTGGCCGAGTGTGCACACGCGGTCAGTCGGGAGCCCTCAACGGCATCCCAGGGAAGGTGTCGATGGTGGCGAACTCCTCGACCGGCCGCCGGCGCAGCCGCGTCGGATGCGGAACGGCCGGCCAGCCCACGCCCAGCTGGGCGGCGATCGCAAAGCCCTCGGGGATCTGGAGGAGCTCTCTCACCTCCGCCTCGCCGCGGACCACGCGGGTGGTGAGCGAGGCGCCCAGGCCTTCGCGGCGTAGCGCGAGGAGGACGTTCTGGACGAAGGGGTAGATCGAGGGAGGAGGTGCCGGCATCCACGAAGCCGAGCGAGCGCCCGATGGCCGGCAGCACCTGCGCGCCCGTCTGGGGCTGGCGACCGCCCGCAGCGCGTAACGCCGCGGCGGCGCCCGCCCGGCCCGATCAGCCGCCGGACATCGCCGCGACCACGTAGACCTCCGACTCGCCCCGCAGGGCGGTGTCCTGGCCGGCCTGGTCGCGGATGTCGACGGCGTCCACGAACAGCAGGACGTGCTCGCGCAGGGTCCCCCGCTCGTCCCGCAGGCGGCGCTCCAGCCGGGGCAGGTCGGCCGCCAGGCGATCGAGGGCCTCTCGCACAGTGGCGCCCGAGATCTCGACGGCGCCCCGGCCGCCGGCATCGGCCCGCAGGGCCCCCGGGACGACCAGCCGCGTCAACCCAGCACCGCCGCCCGCAGGCACAGGACGTCGGGCAGGTGCGTCGCGACCAGCGTCCACGACTCGCCCTCGTCCCGGCTCGCGTACACCTCGCCGTCGCGGCTCCCGACGTAGAGGCCGAGGGGGTCGGCGCCGTCGCCGCACATCGCTTCGCGGAGCACCGCCGCGTAGTGCCCGCCGTCGGGCAGGCCGCACCCGAGACCGTGCCAGGTCCAGCCGGCGTCGTCGGTCCGGTACACCTGGAAGCGGCCGCCCGGCGGCATCCGGTCCTCCACGTCGGCCGCGAGCGGGAAGACGTACGCGGTGTCCCGGCGCGCCGGGTGGACCACCAGCGGGAACCCGAAGTCGGAGGGCAGCCCCTCCCCGATCGACAGCCACGAGTCGCCGCCGTCGTCGGACAGGTACACGCCCGGGTGGCCCTGCGCGTACAGCCGGCCGCCGGGGGCTGACGCGACCTTGTGCACGCACTGGCCGAACTCGGGGTAGCGGCGCTCCGGCGGCACCCCGTCGAGCTGCAGGCCCCGGTTGCACGGGGCCCAGGACTCGCCCCCGTCGACCGACCGGTAGACGCCGCCCGACGACATCGCCACCAGCAGGCGGCGCGGATCGGCGCCGTCGCTCACGATCGTGTGCAGGAACAGGCCCGCGTTGACCGGCTCCCAGCGGGGGCGGTGCGGATGGTCCCACAGCCCCCGGACCAGGTCGAAGCTCGCGCCGCCGTCCTCGGAGCGGAACAGGGCGGCGGGCTCGGTGCCGGCGTACAGGACGTGGGGCTCGGTCCGCGGGCCAGGCTCGAGCTGCCAGATCCGCTTCAGCGCGGTCCCGGCGAGCTCGGGAAAGCGGACGGGGGCCACGTCCGGCTCCGTCCACGTCTCGCCCAGGTCGTCCGAGAACAGGTACGTCGGCCCCCAGTGGGCGTTGTCGCCGGTGGCGTAGAGACGGGGGCCGCATCGGAGGTCGATGGCCAGGGCGTAGATCGCGCTCATCCGGCACCGCATCGGCCCGACCCGCCAGGTGGCCCGGCCGTCCTCGCTCCATGCGGAGAACAGCCCCTTTCGCGTCCCGATCAGCAGCAGCGTCCGCTCCACGGCGCTAGCCCGCCGCCGGCTCGGCGACGCCGCTGTACTCGGTCAGCTCGTCCAGGGCCGGCTTCACGTGCTCCACGAACAGCTCCAGGCTGCGGATGACGGCGGCGGACGGCATCTGGGCGTAGTGGAAGTTCAGCACCACGTACTCGGCCGGCAGCTCCTTCCACTGGCGCACGAACTGGTCCCGCACCTGCTCCACCGAGCCCGCCATCCACAGCCCGGAATCGATCACCGACTGCTCCGGCGCCGCCGGGTCGTAGGCCAGGAACCGGGCGAAGGGCCGGTAGAGGTTCCGGTAGATCTCGACGTCGTACGCGGCGACGGCGGCCCGGGCCTCCGCCTCGGTCTCCGCGATCTGCATCCAGCGCACCAGCGCCTGGCTCTGCCCGGGCGCGAGGTCGCGGCCCGCCAGCCGCGCCTGCTCCACGTACGCCCGGCCGAACAGCTCGGCGCGGCCGATTCCGGCGAAGTAGACGGGCACGAACCCGCGCTGGCCGCAGTACGCCACGGTCTCCAGGCTGGCGTTGCTGGCGACGAATACCGGCGGATGCGGTCGCGTGTACGGCGCCGGCACGACGCTGATCCGCCGCACCCTGCCGGCGTCGTCGACCTCGCCCCGCGCGCCCATCCGCGCCGTCACGCCGCTCATCAGCCAGTCGATGCCCGTCGCGTGCGGGTAGGGGATCTGCCAGAGGTGCGAGTCGTGCTCGATGCTCTCGTCGCGCCAGGCCCGCAGGACGATGTCGATCTGCTCCTCGAAGATCCTCCTGTTGGCCGCGTCGTCGGCCAGCCGGCGGGCCATGTCCGCGGGTGCGGGCCCGTCGTTGGGGCCCGGCACCCCCCGCGGGGACAGCGTCGCTCGCGCGCCCAGGTGCTGGCCCAGGACGTTCGTCCAGCGCGCCTGGGAGCCGCGCGAGAAGCCGACGAAGCAGCGGCCGCGCGTGAGATGGTCCAGGACGGCGGTCTCCTCGGCTACCCGGATCGGGTTCTGGGAGCTCATCGCGTAGCCGAGCTGCCCGACCCGCACCCGCTCCGTCAGCGTCGCCCACCAGGCGTCGAGCAGCGCCGGCTGCGGCCCCACCTCGTAGCCCTCGGAATGGAAGTGGTGCTCGATCGTCGAGACCCCCCAGAACCCGAGCCGGTCGGCCGCCCTGACCAGCTCGGCCGTGCCCCGGAGGACCTCCTGGTAGCGCTCGGCATTCCGGCCCAGCGGCCGCAGGGCCGTCCGCTCCTCCTCGCCGGCGCTCGGCATCATGGGGACGATCTGCAGGATCGGCTTGATCACGAGCCGCCGCCTCCGGAGCGGAGCATGGTCAGGCGGAACTCGCAGCAGAACGCGTGCGGGCCGGACCGGAGCCAGAGCTGGTCCGGCGCCGGCAGCATCTCGGTCACGGTGATCGAACGGGCCCGGCGCACCATATGCATGAACACCTCGCAAGAGAACGCGCTGGTGAGATCGAGCAGGACCGGCTTCGTCTCGTCGGGGAACGAGACGAACACGACGTCCGGCAGACCGTGCTCCGCCTTCCACCGGCACAGCCGCGTGAAGCAGTCCGGGGACCAGCCGGCGCCCGGGAGGTCCGGCAGCCCGGCCCCCTCCAGCGTCCAGCGCTCGCGCTGCATGACGACGCCGTCCACGAGGATGCGGGGCGTGTGCGGCCCCAGCACGACCGGCACCGTGCCCACCTCGGGCAGGGCCACCGCGCGCAGGCCCCGCAGCTCCGGCTCCATGTCCGGGTAGTCCGGCACGATCGCGATCTCCTCGCCGCCGGCCCGGCGGACGACCGGGCCGGCGGCGCCGGACAGGTCGACGACGAGCTCGTCGAGCGCGACGGGCACGGCGTCCGGCTCCTCGCGCAGCCAGTCCAGGCAGACCAGCGGCTGGCCGAACGGGATGAAGTCCATCGCCTTGTTGCGCCGCCACACCGCCTGCAGCGCGGGCCGGGCGGGGGCCACGAGCGTCTCCAGCGCCCGGCCGAGGCGGGCCAGGGCGGCGGCCCGCCGGGGATGGTGCGCCGCGAACGGCAGGCACGCGGGGGGCAGCAGGTGGTGGGTCTCGGACAGGACGAGCTGGTACTCGCCGGCGTCCACCGCCCCGAGGTCGCGGGCCGCGATCATCACGTCGGGAGCGGAGAACAGCGGCCAGCGGTCGAGGTCCGGCCGGATCAGGCCGGCCGCCTCCAGGTCGGCGCGCGAGACGCGCACCTCGCGCCGGTCCGGATCGGGCACCACCTGCCGCCAGCGGCGCAGCCAGGCCTCGCGCAGGCCCGGCACCGGCGCCAGCTCGGGCAGGTCGGCCGCCGCGATCGGCCCCGCTGTGCGCTCGCACAGCGCCCGGCGCTGCGCGCTCCGCAGCTCCACGGCGTGCGAGGCCAGCACGTCGAGCACCGTCGAGAGGCCGCTCGTCATCCGCTCCAGCAGCTCGCCCCCGAAGCGACAGCCGGCGACGTTGCCGGTGGCCTCCTCGGTCACGATGAACCGATCGCCGGAGAACCGCCCGTGGCCGCGGCGGGGCTCGCAGCCGGTGACGGTCGCGAACCGCCGCTCGCCCTCCTCGAGCAGCCGCTCCTTCTCGGCCAGCGCCGCCCGCGACCACGACCGGACCCAGTCCCGCCACCACCCGAGCTCGGCGCCCGGCCC
>VBJR01000162.1:38220-41351 GCA_005880175.1 Chloroflexota bacterium | reverse complement strand
AAGCGGCACCTGGCCAACTCGCCGACCCTGACCATGCTGGGGCGCATCCAGGAGGTCCACGCCTTCTTCCGCGCTCACTCCCGAGCCCAGATGCTGGCCACCGCGTCGCCCTTCAATACGCCCTGGCTACCACCGGGTTACGGACAGAAGTTGTGGAAGGCTGCTTAGCCGATCGACTCCGAATCCGCCGGCGTCCGGATCCCCAGGCGGTGCCGGTGATCTGTCCGAGTGAGTTGAAGCACGAAGGCACGAAGCGCACGGAGACGCACGAAGAGCTCGGCGAGATGGTCACCTACGACCGCCGGCGACCGCGCCCGGGTGGCTACCGGGAAGGGGGCGATCCGGCGGCACCAGGCGCTTCGTGCGTCTTCGTGTCCTTCGTGGCTTCGTGCTTCAATCCGCTCTGACGAGATCGCACGCGCCGACGCTCATCTAGCTCGCGAAGTCGGAGAGGTCCACCTCGGCGCGGTACACCCGCTGGGCCGGGCCGGCCTGGACCAGCTCGCCGCCCGGCTGCTGGCGGATGCTGAGCGTCCCGCCCGGCATCTGCACCCGCAGCACCTCCTCGGTGAGCTCCATGTGGATCAGCACCGCCGCCACGGCGCTGGCGCTGGTCCCCGACGCCAGCGTGTAGCCGGCCCCGCGCTCCCAGATCTCGATCCGGGCGTGGCCGCGGTCCAGGACCTCGGCCAGCTGCACGTTCGTCCGGTTGGGGAACATCGGGTGCTTCTCGATCAGCGGGCCCAGCTCCCGGCAGCGCTCGCGGGTCACGGGCTCGCCGAACACCACGCAGTGCGGGTTGCCGACGTTGGCCAGCCGGCAGCGGGCGCGTCCGGCGGCGGTCTCGATGAAGACCCACCGGTCCGGCTCCAGGGTCGGGGCGCCGATGTCCAGCTCGCTGACGACGCAGGCGCCGCGCACCTCCACGATCCGCACCGGGTTGGCCCGGGCCATGGTGCCGATCTCGAACTCGGCGCCGGCGCCGTGCCGGAGCACGGCGTGGCAGGCGGCGATCCGGAGGCCGTTGCCGCTCTTCTCGGCCTCCGAGCCGTCCGGGTTGAAGATGCGCACGAACAGCTCGGAGGGATCGAAGGCCAGCAGGCCGTCGGCCCCGAGCCCCCGGTGGCGGTCGCACAGCAGCGGCAGCAGCGGCACGACCTGGTCGAGGTCCGCGGGAAGGTCCAGGACGAGGTAGTCGTTGCTCAGCGCCTGGTACTTGGTCAGCTCCAGGATCGACACGCTCCAAATGATGGCAAGGACGGAATGGGCGGGGCAGCGCCGTCGCTACAATGCAGGTGATGCGACCTGTGTTCGCATTCCCCGCGCAGAGACTGATCCACTCTCCCGCCTGCTTCTGTAGTTAGGCCGGCCTTTCTCGACGCCCACGCACGCTGCCGACGCGTGCGTGCCCGCATCCCCAACCCCATTCGGAGGATTTCTCTATGGCTGAGTCTGACGGCTACGCGAACGGCGAAGCGCTGGTCAGCACCGAGTGGCTGGCCGCCCACCTGAACGACGCCGGCCAGCGACTGATCGAGGTCGACGTCAACCCGGCCCTGTACGCCGGCGGCCACATCGAGGGCGCGGTCGGCTGGGACTGGAAGAAGGACCTGCAGGACCAGACCGTCCGCGACCTGGCTTCCCGCGAGGCGCTGGAGCAGAAGCTCGGCGAGAGCGGCGTCACCCCTGACACCACCGTGCTGCTCTACGGCGACAACAACAACTGGTTCGCCGCGTACGCCTACTGGGCGCTGAAGTACTACGGCCACGACAACGTCAAGCTGGTCAACGGCGGGCGGGTCAAGTGGGAGGCCGAGGGCCGGCCGTACACGACCGACGAGCCCCAGGTCGCCCCGACGCAGTACCGGTTCGGGGGCGAGTCCCGCGAGGACCTGCGCGCCTACCGCGACCAGGTCCGGGACGCCATCGGCAAGGCCGGGCTGGTGGACGTCCGGTCGCCGGGCGAGTTCTCGGGGGCGCTGCTGGCGCCGGAGAACCTGCCCCAGGAGGGCGCGCAGCGGGGCGGCCACATCCCGACCGCGGTCAACGTGCCCTGGGCGACGGCGGTGAAGGAGGACGGCACGTTCAAGGACGCCGGCGCCCTCCGCGAGCTGTACGGCGGCAAGGGCATCACCAGCGACCGCGAGGTCATCGCGTACTGCCGCATCGGCGAGCGCTCGGCGCACACGTGGTTCGTGCTCCGCGAGCTCCTCGGCTACGAGGACGTGCGCAACTACGACGGCTCGTGGACGGAGTGGGGCAGCTCCATCCGGGTGCCGATCGAGAAGTAGCGAGAACCGGCGGAGGCCGTCAGAGCCGCCAGCTGGGCGGCCGCGACGGCCTCCACCAGGGCCGCCGGCGGCCGCCGCCCGGTGAGCCCCCATGCGATCACCACCATCTGCGCGACGCCGGCCGCCCGCTGCCACGGACGCGGGGGCGGCATCGGGGCGCCGGCCGCCAGCGGGTAGCGCAGCGCCGGCGCCAGCAGGGCGACAGGTCGAGGGCGGCCCCGAGCGGCGTCGGGCCGAGTCGGCGGGCCAGCGGCCCGTCCAGCCAGTCGCAGACCGTGCACCCGAGCAGCAGCGCGAGCAGGGTGGTGCGCCGGCCCCGGCCCGAGAACGCGGTGCCGCAGGCCATCGCCGCGGCGCCGGCGCGGGCGAGCGTGAGCAGGTTGGGCGGCGTGAGGACGCGGCCGCCCAGGCTCCGCGCCGCGAGCGCCGTGAACGCGCCCGCCGCGCCCAGGCTGGCGGCGGCGGCCAGCGCGTAGCGCCTCACCGAACCTGCTCCGCCGCGCGGGCCCTACACGATGGATTCCCGAATCCGGCGACGTCTGGGAACGGAGACGTCGGCGGGATCTGTCCGAGTGCGGTGAAGCACGGAGGCACGAAGCGCACGGAGACGCACGAAGGGCTCGGCGAGATGGTCACCGACGACCGCGGACGACGGCGTCGGGGTTGCTCCGGGGAGGAGGCGACGCGGCGGCGCCAGGCCCTCCGTGCGTCCTCGTGCCCTCCGTGGCTTCGTGCTTCGATCCGCTCAGAAGAGATCGCCCGCGCCAACCGACTCCAGAGCCGGCGTCGCTCGCCACCGCGCCGAGATCGGAATCGCTCATCAGGCCTCGAGGGAGCGCT
>VBJR01000162.1:0-38183 GCA_005880175.1 Chloroflexota bacterium | reverse complement strand
TGGAGCCGCAGGCCGCCGCGGTTGTCGGCCGCGAGAGAGGCCGCGATGGTGCGGAAGCCGGCGTCCCGCGCCGCCTCGATCAGGCGGCCGAGCAGCAGGCGGCCGACCCCGCGCTTCTGGTACAGCGGGTCCACGTAGACCAGGTCCTCGACCACCTCGAAGCCCCGCTGGCGCCACGGGAGCAGCCGCGCCCAGCCGATCACGTCGCCGTCGTCGTCGGCCACGAGCGTGATCGTCCGCTGCCGGGCGTGCGCGTCCCACCACTCCTCCGCCTCCTCGGCGGACAGCGGCTCCGAGTCGATGGTCGCGAACGTCTGGTTGATGGCCCAGTTGTAGATCCCGACGACCGCCTGCATGTCCTCGCGGGTCGCGGGGCGAACGGTGAAGGTCTGACCGGGGCTGCTGCTCATCCCCTCATCTTTACGCTGTCCCGCTGATCTTCTCCGCGATCACGCGCACCGTGACGCGCCGCTCCTCCGGCCGCCGCCACGGGTAGCGGTCCTGCCCGGTGTACTTCTTCGCCAGGCGGTCGATGTGGTCGTCGGCGCCCTCGTCGACCAGCTCGGCGCGGCCCGTGACCACCAGCGTCTTCTGGAACGCGTTGGCCGGGTCGAAGACGATGACCGAGACGCGCGGGTCGCGCTGCATGTTGCGCGTCTTGACCCGCCCGTGCGCCGTGTTGAACGTGAGGTTGGCGCCGTCGTGGTCCACCCAGATCACGGTCGGATGGGGCGACCCGTCGGGCATGAGGTCCGTGACGACGGCGTACAGCGGCTCGTCCAGCAGCGCCTTCTGGGCCTCGGTCAGCTGAATGGTGGTGGTGGCCATGACTCCTTGCTACCACAAGGAGTCATGGCCGCGATGTGGCGGACGGCCTACGAGAGCCTGGCGGCCTCGTGCGCCTCCGCGGTCTCGAAGCGGGAGCCCACGGCGCGAGCGACGTGCGGGGTGCGTGACCGCACGACGAAGTACCAGATGAGCCCGATCGCCGCCCAGACGAAGAACACGTAGGGAAGCACGGCGTAGACGCCGGTCAGGGGCGGGAACTGGATGAACGGGATGGTCGTCGGGAGCCAGCTGGCGTAGAAGACCACGATCATCACGACCAGCCCGACGATGCCCACGATCCACACCGGCAGGCTGGGCTGGTTGATCCGTCGCAGGAAGAGCGGCGCGCCCAGCGAGACGAGCCCGTAGGCGAGCATGAACCCGAAGGTGGCGAGCGTGCCGGCCCAGCCGGTGCCGTCCACCGGGCTCTGCTTCAACAGGATGGCGATCACCGGCACAGCCAGCATCGGGACGGCCATGACCCAGATCGCCACGTTCGGCGTCTTGCGGGTCGAATGCGTCCTCGTCAGCGCGGGCACCCCCATGCCGTCGTGGGCCATGGTGAGCGCGATCCGCGCCGACGCGTTGATGCAGGCGAGCGTGCACGCGAACACGCTGATCGTGATGCCGATGTCGATGATGTACGAGAGCCAGCCGAAGCCGATGAGGTTCGCCAGGTCGGGCATGGGCGCCGAGCTCTTGGCGTAGCCGCCGTTGGTGGGCTGGAACCCGAGGGTCTGCGAGTAGGAGACGAGCACGTAGAACGTGCCCACGAAGATGGCGCTGACGACGATCGCCCGGCCCACGTTCTTGTACGGGTTCTTGGCTTCCATGCCCAGCGAGCCGGCGCTCTCGAACCCGACGAAGGCGAAGATGGCGAGCACGATGCCGATGACGACGCCGCCGGGCACCACGCCCTTGAACGTGAACTGAGAGGTGTCGATCGGCCCGCGGATCACCCAGATCGAGATGCAGAGGGTGATGATCGCGAGGATCGAGATCGACTCCAGCGTCAGTGCCGTCCGCGCCGACAGGTTGATGTCGTAGATGGCCACGGCCACGGCGAGGAGGAAGTCGATCGCGAAGAGGACGATCAGCAGCACCGGGTTCAGCGGGTCGATCGCCGGGAAGATCCGGTGCAGGAGGTCGCCGCCGAAGATGCCGAACCCGAAGACGGTGGCGACGCCCGTCGCGACGTAGCCGAGCTGGAGGCCCCAGCCCGCGGAGTGGCCGGCACCCGGGCCCAGCGCCTGCGTGACCCAGACGTAGAACGAGCCGGCCGAGTTCATGCGCTTGGCGAACTGCGCCGCGCAGTAGCCGACGCAGACCATCAACACGACCGCGATGACGAACGCCAGCCAGCTGCCGTTGCCCGCGTTCAGGAACACGAGCAGCGGGAGGAGGGCCATGGCGGCGCTCGGCGCGGCGTTGGCGACCGACTGCGCCAGCACCTCCGGCAGCGTCAGCGTGTTGCGCTTGAGCGTCGTCTCACCCGCGATGCCGATGCCGGGAGCCGGTGCGGCCTCCCCGGCCGCCGGCTGCAGCCCCTCGCCAGGTGTCGTGATCTCTGCCACTTCGTTTCGCTCTCCTCTCCTTCCCGTCCGTCAGTGGGTGCCGTTGGGGTGGCAGTGGTCGGCCAGCGGCACGTCCAGCGCCGGGTTGCCGCCGAACACGTACCAGACGACCACGTCCGTGTTCTCCAGCGGGCGGTCGGCCGCCGTGTACGCGGGCAGGCCGTCGCCGCCGGCGTGCTGGTTCGGGTAGTCGCCGGCCGGGAACCGCTGGTCCCGGTCGTACGGCGTGACCCAGAGGTGGCGCGTCGTGAACGCGGCCCGCTGGATCGCGTGCGCGTCCGGCTGGTAGAAGGGCAGCACGTTGTCGCCCGGCACCAGCTTGTACGCGATCGGGTCGCCCACGCCGTTCGGCTTGTTGTCATTGGCGATCTTCCAGAAGCGGCCCTTCAACGGGTCGATCACCCGCTGCGCCTCGGACTCGCGGCCCAGCAGCGTGGACTTCACGACCCACGCGTTGCCGTGCGGGTTCTCGGGGCCGCGCGGCAGAGCCTCGGAGTTGCACTCGTAGACGGAGTTGTCCGCTCCGTCCACCATCATGTCGAGGCGGACGCAGAAGAAGTGCTGGTGGTGCGGCCCGTACAGGCCGGGCGCCAGCATCGTCCCGTGCTTCGGCTTCTCGTCCGGCGCGATCGCGCCCACCGAGGCGACGCCGCTCATCTTGACCTCGTACTGGATCGTGCCGTCCTGCTGGAAGTACCAGTAGTAGCCGTACTCGTAGTTGCCCACCGTGGCGATCGTGGACACGACCAGGCGCCGGGAGCGCCGGACCTCGGCCTTCATCGTCCGGAAGTCGGTGTGCTTCCAGAGGAACCCGATGTCCTCCTCGTGCATGCAGATCGCGTTCTTGATCTCCATGGCGTGCCCGTCGTTGTCGTTGACGTGGGCGTCGAAGTAGTGGATCTCGCCCAGGCAGTCGCAGCCCAGCTCCAGGCTGTTGGAGAGGACGCCGACGCCGTACTCGCCCATGTCGAACACGTTCTTGCGGTGGTGCGTGGGCTTGGGGTCGCCGTACGGGATGAACATCTCGGTCAGCGACGCCCGGTAGATGACCGGCCGGAGCGTGTCCCCGTCCTGGTACGCGATCGTGTGCAGGACCAGCCCCTCCCGGGGCGTGAAGCCCACGCGGAAGCGCCACTTCTGCCAGCGCACCTCGTGGCCGTTCACCTCGAAGCTGGTGCCCTCGGGCTGCGTGATCTCGACCGGCTTGAGGTCGGCGCGCGGACCCTTCGGGAAGTACGGGTAGTTGCCGGCCTCGGCGATGCCCTGCACCGTGTAGTTCCCCTTGCGCGGGGGCAGGGGCACCACGCCGTGGTCCTCGATGTCAGCGATCTCCATCCGGTCCAGGTCGAACCGGACCACGAGTCCCTCCACCGGCGCCGCGTAGCCGTTGTCGTCGGGGTCGCCCCGGCGGACGAACGTCAGCGGTCTGACCATGCGGCCCTTGTCGGCCGCGTCGTCGGGCCCGTTGTAGCCCAGCGACCAGGGGTCGACCATCACGTTCTGGAAGTCCGTGACCCCGCGCTTCCGCATGGCCTCCTGCCAGCGGGGGTCGTTGCGGACGACCTCCTCCGAGGCGAGGAACTCCTCGAACATGATCGGCGGCTGGATGCCGGCCCGCTCCTCCCAGGAGACGACCGTCTCCCTGGTGAGCGAGACCACCGCCTCGTACGTCTTCCGTTCCGCGCGCTCCCTGATGATCGCGAAGGCCCGCCGCTCGATCTCGCCGCCCGGCTCGAAGCCGAGCACCGCCGCCTTCTCGGGCTCGTCGAGCGTGATGAAGACGAAGCGGGCGCTGTCCGCCAGACCTCGCTGGCTCCTCAGGATCCCGCTCGCCGCCTCGATCTCCTCGGGTGAGAGCGGGTCGAGCGGATGGCGCGTGGTCGCGACGGAAGGCTCCACCGTCTGCATGGGCACACTCCTTTCTCATCGCGTCCCCTCGCGCAGACCGGGCCAACCGACCTCCCGGCCGGCGAGGCGACCCCTGCCGCCATGATGTGCACACTTCGCGAACCTGTCAATGGAGCGCGACAGGCGAGGATGCCGTCACCGACGGCCCCGCGATCCCGTCCGGCCTGACCAAACGCCCCCGCCCGCCCAGGGGGGCGGGCCCAACGTACGCCGGGGCCGGGGGCGGGTCAATCCAACCTGTTCAGGTCCGACGAGGGGTTAGACGGCCCGGGCGGTCAGGTTGAACCGCTGCCGCCGGGTCAGGTGGCGGTCGAGTCGTACCAGTAGTCGGTGGGTGGGGGCGGGGCGGGCGGCGGCTGCCGCTGCCGGCGCCGCTGGAGGGCGACCGCGATCATGACGGCGCCGGCCACGAGGAGCAGGGCGCCGACCCCGATCAGGCTCCGGGCCAGCGCGGCGGCCGGCGACGAGGGCGGCTGCGCAGGCGAGGGCTGGGCGGCCGCGCTCGGGGTGGCCGATGGGGACGGCGTGGTGGCGCCCACCACGTCCGACGGCGTCGGCGAGGGGGCGGCGGCCGGGTCGATCACCGTGACCAGCGTCGGGGCGTGGCCCTGGGTCGAGTCGGACGCCACGAGCAGGCACTGGGCCGGGGAGTACGTCGGCGCCACCTGGTATCCGTCGGGCGCCGAGATCTCCTCGACGCAGTACGTGGCCGGGTTCAGGGCGCCGGCCACGGCGACGCCGCTGCCGTCCGTCGCGATCGTGGCGATCACCTGGCCGCTGGCCGAGCCGACGTGGATGTTGAACGTGAAGCCGGGTGTAGTGATCGTCTGGCGGCTGGTGTCGGTCTTGGTGATCTGCAGCTCGCCGGTCGGCGCCGGGGTGGGGCTGGGCGTCGGCGACGGCGTCGCGGTCGGGGTGGCCGTGGGCGTCTGGGTCGGCGTCGCCGTCGGGGTGGGCGTGGGCGTCGGGGTGTGTCTCGGGGTCGGGGTCGGCGTGGGGGTCGGGTTCTGCGTCGGCGACATCGTCGGGGTCGGGGTCACGTCAACCCGGGGCGACGCCGCGCTCAGCAGGACGATCGCCATCGGGGCCGCCGCCAGGGCGAGGACCATCCTCCCCCGTGGCCATGCGACTCCTCTTCCCTCGTGAGAATCAGGCATGCGATTCTCTCCCAACCGGTCCGGTGCGCCGGCTGCCCGGAAGTGTAGCGGGCGCCGGGTCAGTCCGCGCGGTCCATCACCAGGGGAGGACGGGGCTCGGTGCGGACCTCCAGCCGGAACACGTCGGGCCGGCCGTAGTGCCCGGCGACGTCGAGCGTGCGCCTCCCGACCGCCGCCGCCGCCGGGTCGCAGTCCGCGTACAGGATGCCGTGCTCGTTCCGGAGCGGGCCGGCCACGATCCTCCCGTCCGGGCCCACGACCACCGAGTCGCCCGGGTTGAACCAGTCGTCCTCGTCCGGGAACAGCTGCTCCCGGTTCGGGAAGTCCGCCGGCACGTCGCGGCCGCGCATGGCCGTGCCGTTGCCCAGCACCCAGCAGCGCCCCTCCAGCGCGATGTGGCGCATGCTGGACACCCAGCCGCTGCCGGCGTCCCACGTCGGCGCCACATAGAAGTCCAGGCCCTGCGCGTACAGCGTGAACCGGGCCAGCGGCATGTAGTTCTCCCAGCAGATCAGCGAGCCGACCCGCCCGACCGGCGTCGCCACCACGCGCAGGCCGCTGCCGTCGCCCTGGCCCCACACCATCCGCTCGGCGTTGGTCGGCACCAGCTTCCGGTGCCGGTTGAGGATCGTGCCATCGGGCCCGATCAGGACCGCCGTGTTGTACAGCGTGCCCCGGCTGAAGCGGCCGTCGCGCTCGTGGACCCCGACCAGCACCGTGACGCCGTGCTCCCGGGCCGCGTCCTGGAGCGGCTGGAGCTGTCCGGCGTCGAGCTCGACCGCGCTGTCGAGCAGGCGGGCGTGGATCTCGCCGGTCAGGCCGTAGTCGCCGCCGGGCCGCAGGCGCCAGAGCCACTCCGGGTAGCCGGGCACCCACGTCTCGGGGAAGCTGACCAGCCGGGCGCCGGCGCGCGCGGCCTCGCCGAGCAGCTCGACGCCCCTGGCCAGCGTGGCCTCGCGGTCCAGCAGCACCGGCGCATGCTGGACGACGGCGACCCGAACCGTGCCCACGGCTACACCGGCTCGTAGGCGAGGCGCTCGCGCCGCTCGAGCAGCGGCGCCGCCTCGCCCTGGACGTACCGCTTGAAGTGCTCGCTCTCCAGGTGCGCCCGGAAGCCGGACTCGTCCACGTACTCCTCGAACAGGAAGAACCGGCGCGGATCGTCCAGCGACCGGTGCGCCCGGTAGTTGACGCAGCCGGGCTCCGCCTGCGTGAGCGGGACCATCTTCCGGAGCGCCTCGGCCACCCGCTCCTCCTCGCCGGGTCGGGCGACCCAGGTCACCGCGAGCACATAGCTCATACCCTATGTCTCCTTGGCAGACTGGATGTTCGTTGACGGATCGAGCCTGATCTTCCGCGCCTTCTTCGGCGTGCCGACCACGTTCCGCTCGCCCGATGGTAAGCCGGTCAACGGGGTGCGCGGGTTCATGGACCGCCTGGCCACGCTCGTGGTCGAGTACCGCCCGGGCCGGCTCGCGGTCGCCAGCGACGAGGACTGGCGGCCGGACTGGCGGGTCGAGCTGATCCCCGGCTACAAGGAGCACCGGGTCGCGGAGCCGATCCCGCCCGAGCTGGCGCCCCAGATGCCGATCATCCACGACGTGCTCGAGGCGGCCGGCATCGAGACATCATCGCGACGTGGACCGCGAAGGCGGCCGGCGCGACGGTGGACATCGTGAGCGGCGACCGCGACCTGTTCGCGCTGGTGCGGGCGCCCGACGTGCGTGTCCTGTACCCGGAGAAGCGCGGGCTGACGCCGGTGGACGAGGCGGAGGTGACCCGCCGCTATGGGGTGCCCGGACGGCTGTACGCGGACTTCGCGATCCTGCGCGGCGACCCGTCGGACGGCCTGCCGGGCCTGGCCGGCGTGGGCGACAAGAAGGCGGCCGACCTGGTCAGCCGGTTCGGCGGCCTGGACGGCCTCCTGGAGAGCGGCCGCCTGAGCGACGCGGACC
Organism: Chloroflexota bacterium; assembly: GCA_005880175.1. The sequence goes on along the minus strand of VBJR01000162.1, from coordinate 30,761 downwards.
GCGACTACGTCGAGCGGGCCCGCCGCGTCGTGCCACCGGTCGCCGACCTGCCGGTGGAGCTGCCGGCGGGGCCGCGCCCGCCGGACACGGAGCGCGCGGAGGCGCTGGCCGCCCGCTACGGCCTGCGCAGTCCCCTGGAACGCCTGCTGAAAGCGCTCCCGCTGCTGAACGGCTGAGGCCCGGGGGGCCTCTTCTGGCCCCTGGGCTATATGCCTCATGACGGCATCAGGGCCCCGCCCGTAGCCTGCGAGCAACAACGGAGGGCGCCCTCCTCCCGCAGTCAACCCGACCAGGAGGAGGTCATGGCGGAAGTATCTCGGCGTCGATTCCTCGTCCGTTCCACGATCGGCGTCTCGGCCGTGGGGTGGCCGCGGGCGGCGCGCTCGTCGCCGCTCCGCGCGTGCTGCCGGCGGCGGCCGTGGCGACCGGATCGGTCCCCACCGGTTCCGGACCGCTCGTGCTCCACGTCCGCGACGCGGCCACCGGCGAGGTCTCGCTGATGGCCGGCACCACCGAGACGGTCTACCGGGACCGCGACCTCGTCGGCCGGCTGCTGACCGCGGCCATGGGCCGAGAGCGGCGCTAGCCATGTCGTCGCACCGCGAGGCGCCGGAGATCGCCAAGGACCCGGTCGCCGACAACACCGACACCTACGCGTTCGTCAGCCCCGACCGTCCCGGGACCGTGACCCTGATCACCAACTACATCCCGCTCGAGGGACCGGCCGGCGGCCCCAACTTCTACGAGTTCGGTGACGACGTCCTCTACGAGATCCACGTCGACAACGACGGCGACGCCGAGCCGGACATCACGTACCGCTTCCGCTTCACCACGGCGGTGCGGAACCCGAACACGTTCCTCTACAACACCGGGCCGATCACGGCGCTGGACAGCCGCAACTGGAACCGCCGCCAGCTCTACTCGGTCTCGAAGGTGGCGCACGGGCGCGAGACGGTGCTCGCCGAGGGCCTGACCTGCCCGCCGTGCAACATCGGACCCCGCTCGACGCCCAACTACGCGCGGCTCGCCACGGCGGCGGTGCAACGTCTGCCGAGCGGCGAGACCGTCTTCGCCGGGCAGCGGGACGAGGGGTTCTACGTGGACCTGGGCTCGATCTTCGACCTCGGCGACCTGCGCCCGTTCCAGAACCTGCACCTGATCCCGACGCCCGCCGCGCCGGGCGTGGACGCCACCAAGGGCCTCAACGTCCACACCATCGCGATCCAGGTGCCCGGGACCGCGCTGACGCGCGACGGGTCCAACCCCACCAGCGTGACCGATCCCCGCTCCGTCATCGGGGTGTGGGGCGCGGCCAGCCGGCGCAAGGTCCGGATCCGGCAGGACGAGGACGACGTGCGCTCGGGCCCGTGGGTACAGGTCTCGCGCCTGGGCAACCCGCTGTTCAACGAGGTCGTCGTGCCGATGGGCAAGAAGGACCTCTGGAACTCCCTGCAGCCGAAGGACGACGCGCGGTTCGCGGAGTTCGTCCGCCACCCGGAGCTGGCCAAGCTCCTGCCGGTGCTCTATCCGGGCGTGTTCCCGCACCTGGCCGCGCTGACCGCGGCGCGCGCGGACCTGGTCGCGATCCTGCTCACCGGCCTGCCGGCGGGCGTGGTGAACGGCTTCCAGAACTTCACCGGCCAGACGCCGGCCGACATGCTCCGCCTGAACATGGCCGTGCCGCCGGCCCCGAAGCCGAACATCTTCGGCATCCTCGGCGGCGACTTGGCCGGCTTCCCCAACGGCCGCCGGGTCCAGGACGACGTGGTGGCCATCGAGCTGCGGGCGATCGCGGGGCTGACGTTCCCCCTGATCGACCACACGTTCACCCCGGACGCGGCCGCGTCGGCCGTGACCGACGGGCTCACCCCGGCGAGCAACCCGGTCGCCTTCCTGCCCACCTTCCCGTACCTGGGCGTGCCCAACGACGGGTTCACCCACCCGGCGTCGTAGATGGCCGTCGTGCTCGACATCGGCGACGGCGTCGGGGCGCTCGTCCTGTACCTCCCGGCCGCGTACCGCGGCCGGGAGATCGAGGTCAGCCCGGTGGGCGACGAGGGCCGCCGGACGCACACCGGCGCGCTCGAGCGGCGGACCGCGCGGGGGGCGTTCTGCGCCGCCGTCTACCCGGCGCTGGCCGAGGGGTGGTGGCGCATCTGGGGGGACGACCCGGCGCTGCCGAGCCGGGCGCTGATCGAGAGCGGCGCCGTGTCCGAGGTGGACTGGCGCTGACGAGGGAGGGAGGCTCGCCGGGTCAGACCGGCGAGTCTCCCGCCGGGTCGATCAGGCCCAGGCGGATGGCCTGGAGCACCGCCTGGGCGCGGCTGTGGATGTACAGCTTGTCGTAGAGGTTGGCCAGGTGGTTGCGGGCGGTCTTGGCCTGGATGCCGAGGCGACCCGCGATCTGGCGATGCGTCAGGCCGGTCGCGGCCAGGCGCAGCACCTGCTCCTCCCGCGGCGTGAGCCGTTCCTCCATTTCGTTCTCCGTGTGTCGGACGGTTGCGAACGGTCCTACGGAGGAGCTCGGGAGGTGGATCAGCCGGCAGTCACTGAACGGTCACAGACCGCCCTCTACGACCGGCGCCGCCTCGTCGTCGCCCGGCCACGGAGGCGAGGTGTAGCAGAGGAACCGCAGGTCGCCGGCCGGCGCGGCCTGGAACTGGAACGCCCAGCCGGTGGGGATGACGACGGTCCGCCCGGGCCGCACCTCGTCCACGACCGGGTCGCCCGTCGGCGGCCGGCGCCACACGCGGCCCTCGCCGGCGAGGAAGTACCAGATCTCCTCGACGGTGCGGTGGCGGACCGGCCGGCTGGTCTCGCCGGCCGGGAGCCGCACCTCGACCAGGCTGGCGGTGCGGGCGTCGCCGACCAGGAACGTGATCTCGGAGCCGTCGGGCGCGATCGCGTCGGGCACGGGCCTACGGTACGCGGACCGGCTGCGCCGGCTCGGCGACCGTGGTGCAGAGCCGCGCCCACGCCTCGCGGGTGCACGCGACCAGCACCTCCTGGCCGGCGTGCAGGCGCTCGGTCCGGGCCGGCCGCCAGCGGGTGATCCCTCGCTCGCGGATCGCCAGGACGCGAAGGTCGTCGCCGGCCTCGAGCTGCCGGACCGTCCGGCCCTCGGCGTCGCACCCGTCCACGATCGTCGCCTCGCCGAGCAGCCACAGGCTGTGCCGGCGCTCGATGATGCTCAGGACCCCCTCGCCCAGCGCCGCGGCGACGAACGCCGGCGTCGCCAGCGCCGAGACGGACTGGGCCTCCGTGATGTGCAGCTGCTGCTGGGCCCGCTCCGCCAGCTCCTGGTCGAACAGGCGCGTGATCACCCGGGTGTCCGGGTTCAGCTCCCGCGCCGCGAGCGCCGCCTCCAGGTTGGCGAGGTCGTCGCTGGTCGCCGCGACCACCGCGCGCGCCCGGTCCACCGACAGGGCGCGGAGGCTGTCCAGGTAGTTCGCGTCGGCGATCAGGACCGGCACGCCGAGCCGCCGCGCGATCGCCACGAACCGGCCGTGCGAGCTCGAGTCGCACGCCGCCACCTCCACTCCGGCCGCCAGCAGGTGGAGCGTCGTCCGGTAGCCCAGGTTGCCCAGGCCGAGGACCACCACGTGGTTGCGCATCCGGCCCCGGGGCACGCCCAGCGCCTCCTGGAGCTGGGCCCCGACGAGCACGTCGGCGACCAGGCCGAACGTCAGCGCCAGGCCCAGCGCGGCGGCGAACATGAACAGGACGGCGTACAGCTTCACCCCCCACTCGGCGTGGGACAGGTCCGTGTTGCCGTACGCCGTGGTCGCGGTGAAGACGAGCGCGTCGAGCCAGCTGATCGCGGTCGGCTGCCCGGCCGTCGGGTACAGGTTCGACGCCGAGTGGAACACGGCCACGGAGGCCGCCAGCAGGACCGCCACGCCCGTGCCCAGGATCGCCAGGCGGGGGTCCAGCGCGGCCAGCAGCGCCCGCCGGTACAGACCGGCACGCCGCCAGTGCCGGCGGTTGCTGGGCAGCTCCGGCGGCTGCAGGGGCCGCAGCGCCTCGCCATCGCCCACCGGCACGGGCCCGAACACGTCGTCGTCCGCGCCTTCCTCGTCGCCGACCACGACCACGTGGCGGCCCCAGGCGAGGCCGTCCGGCGCGGCCGCCATGCCCAGCGCGGCGGCGGCGAAGTACGGCGCCGCCTCGGCCGACGTCGAGACCACCCGGCTGTTGGCCAGGAGCCGCGTGGCCCGGTCGGCCAGCTCGGCGTTGAACATGCGCAGAACGACCCGGAGATCGGGGTTCACCTCCCGGGCGGCGAGCGCCACCTGCACGTTGCGCAGGTCCGCGTTCTCGGTCAGGAGGATGCAGCGGGCCCCTTCCAGCCCGGCCGACTGGAGCTGCGCGACGTCGGTCCACCGGCCCTCGATGACCCGCGCGCCGGCCCGCCGGGCTTCGCGCAGCAGCGACGGCTCCGGGTCCTCGGCCACGATCGTGACCCGTTCCCCGAGCTGGACGAGCGCCCGCGCCACCCTGAGGCTGATGCGCTCGAGACCGCACATGACCGTATGACCCGTGACCGCCACCTCGCCTCCCCCTCCAGCTCCCGTCGTTTCGGTAACGAATTCTCGCTCAGCCGGAGGCCAGCGCGCGGACCTGCTCCCAGCGCTCGCGGGTACCGGCCAGCAGCACCTCGTGGCCGCCCTCCAGCCGGTCGGGGTGGGCCGGCCGCCAGCGCTCGGCGGCGCGATCGCGGACGGCCAGCACGTGGAGGTCGCCCTCCCGCTCCAGCAGCGCGGTGTCCATGCCGTCCGCCGGCGAGCCCGGCCGCACCCACACCTCGGCGACGAGCCACAGCCGGGAGCCGTGCTCGAACGTGCTCAGGACCCCGTCGCCCATGGCTGCCTCCGGGTCGAACACGCGGATGACGATGCGCGCGTCCGGGTTGAGCTCGTGGGCCGTCAGCGCGGTCTCCAGGTTGGCCAGGTCGTCGTCGGTGGCCGCGATCACCGCGGCCGCGCCCTCCACGGACAGGGCGCGCAGGCTGTCCCGGTAGCGGCCGTCGCCGACCAGCACGGCCACGCCCTGCCGCCGGGCCTCGCCGACGTGGCGGTTCTGCTCCGACACCTCGGCGGCCGCAACCTCGACCCCGGCATCCAGGAGGTGCTGCACGATGCGGTGCCCGGTGTTACCGAGGCCGACCACGACGACGTGGCCGCGCATCCCCCTGGGCGGCACGCCGAGCGCCTGGAGGATGCGCGCGCCGATCACGGCGTCCGCCGCGAGCGCGAACAGCAGCGCCAGGCCGATCCCGGACAGGATCATGAACAGGCTCGCGTACAGCTTCAGCCACGGCGGCGCGCCCGCCAGGTTGATGTCCCCGTAGCCCACGGTGGCGGCGGTCGTCACCGTGAAGTAGATCGCGTCCACCCAGCCCAGCCGCAGCGCGGAGTGGAACGTGGCGACCGCGAGCGCGATCCACGCGACGAGCGCGCCGCCGGTCAGCGCCAGGCGGAGGTCGAACAGCGCCCGCACGGCGCGCCGCAGCTCGCTCAGGCGGCGGCTGCGCCGGCCCCGGACCAGCCGCGGCGGGTCGACGGGGGCGAGGAACAGGCCGTCGCCGAGATCGACCAGGTGGCCGTCCGCGCCCTCCCGGTGGACCGCCAGGTGGCGGCCCCACACGTGGCGGGTGGGGACGGCGGCCAGGCCGAGCGCGTCGGCGGCGAAGTACGGCGCCGCCTCCCGCGACGCCGACAGGGCGCGGCTGTTGGGCAGCAGGCGGCTGGCCCTGTCGGCCAGCTCGGCGCTGAACATGCGCATCACGATCCGGCCGCCAGGTCCACGCCGTCCAGCAACGCGATCTCGTCCGAGCTGCCCTCGACCAGGTGGGCGCCGGCCGCGCCGGCCGCTCGGCGCATCGCCGGCCGGGCCGACTCGGCGACGACCGTGACCCGCTCGCCCAGCGCGCGCAGCCCGAGGACGATGGGCAGGCTCAGCCGGTCGAGGCCGCAGACCACGGTGGTGCCGGACACGTCGCCAGGATAGAGGGAGTGGAACCCGGTCTCTGCGCCTCCTGCCGGCACGCCCGCGTCGTGACCGGCGCGAACAGCCGGTTCTGGCTGTGCGAGCGCTCCCGCACTGACCCGCGCTATCCGCGCTACCCGCGGCTGCCGGTGCTGGCCTGCCCCGGCCACGAGCCGCCGGCGGTACAACCGGATTCCACCTCGCGAGCGGAAGGACGGGCCTGATCCGCGTGTCGTCTGTGGAATCCCGGTTTCAGTGCGAGGCCGGGTCCCCGGCCGGCGGCCGCAGCCGGTAGCCCAGGCCCCAGACCGCCTCGATGTGCTGGCCGAACGCGCCGAGCTTGCGGCGCAGGCGCACCATCTGGGAGTCCACGGCGCGGTCCAGGCCCTCGTAGTCGGCGCCCCAGACCCGGTCGATGAGGAAGTCCGCGACGGTCGCGGTCAGCGCCGTGGCGTCGAGGACGAGGGGGCCGCAGACCAGGCGGCCGGCGCCCTCCACCGGCCGCGTGGCGGCGCGGTCGAGGGCGACGCGGCGCAGCATCGCCCGCACCCGAGCCACCAGCTCCGGTGCCGAGAACGGCTTGACCACGTAGTCGTCGGCCCCGACCTCGAGCCCGGTCACGCGGTCGGCCTCGTCGTGGCGGGCGGTCAGCATGATGATCGGCGCCAGCGAGTGCCGGCGCAGCTCGCGGCAGACCGACAGCCCGTCCAGGCCCGGCAGCATCCAGTCCAGGACGACCAGCTCGGGCGCGAACTCCAGCGCCGCGCGCAGGGCGGCGTGCCCGTCGTGCGCCTGGCACACCGTGTGCCCCGCCTGCTCCAGGTGGGCGCGGACCAGGTCGTTGAGCGCCACCTCGTCCTCGACGACCAGCACCCGGGCCATCACCGCCTCCGGAGGGTGACGCGGAACGTGCTGCCCACGTTCGGCTCGGACGTGACGGTGATGCCGCCGCCCATCGCCTCGGCCAGCTCGCGGGCGATGGCGAGGCCGAGGCCGAACCCGCCGGTGTCGCGCGAGCGCGAGGGGTCGCCGCGGTAGAACCGCTCGAAGACGCGCTCGCGGTCCTCCGGCGCGATCCCGACCCCGGTGTCGGAGATGTCGATGGTCACCCGGTCAGGAGGCAGCTCGCCGAGCTGGACCAGCACCGCGCCGCCCTCGGGCGTGTGCGTGACGGCGTTGCGGACGAGGTTGGCCAGCACCTGGGTCAGCCGGTCCGGGTCGGCGAGGGCGACCAGCTCGGGCAGCGCGTCGGGGTGGGCGACCGCGACCAGGCGCTCGCGTCGGGCCATCGGCGCGAACGTCGCCACCACCGACCGCACGGCCGGCGCCAGCGGCACCGGGCGCAGCTCGACGCGGAGCTCGTGCGCGTCCGCCCGCGCCAGGTCCAGCAGCTCCTGGACCAGCGCGCCCAGCCGGTGCGTCTCGGCCGAGACGACGTGGAGGTACCGGCCCTCGTCGGCGTCGGCTGGCCGGTCGGCGGCGGGCAGCAGGAGCGTGTCCACGTGGCCCTGGATGCTCGCGATCGGGGTGCGCAGCTCGTGCGACACGTTCAGGATCAGCTCGCGCCGGCTCCGCTCGGCCGCCTCGGCCCGCCGCTGGGCGGCCCAGAGGTCGCGCTCCTCCTGGGCGACGCCCAGCATGATCTCGGCCAGGCGGGCCCAGACCCACGCCACCCAGTTGGCGAGGTGGAGCGTCAGGAGCAGGAGGGCGGCGCCCACCACCATGAGGAACGCCACCAGCGGGAGCAGCAGCGGGCGCTGGACCACGTTGGTGGTCAGCGGCGTGGTGAGCAGCAGGATCGCCCCGGCCAGCGGCAGGCCCAGGGCGGTCGCGACCACGAGGCCCAGAGGGAGCTTGAGGACCAGGTACGCCATCGACTTCCACGTCACGGAGCGGCCGAGGTGCCCGACCAGGCCCTGCCAGCTGGCCAGGTTGCCGCGGTCGGGCGCCGTCATCGGCGGCACGTCGGCCCCGAGGAGCGCCACCGCCAGCTCGCGCTCGAACAAGGCGAACGCCCACGCCGCGACCAGGCAGCCGAGCAGCAGCAGGAGCCCGATGCCCGAGATCGCCAACAGCGCCCCCAGCGCCACTCCCGAGCCCAGCAGGAGCACGTAGAAGCATCCGAGCGGGAAGCTGAGCAGGAGGTAGACGAGCCGCGCGTACGTGCGGCCCTGGATCGCGATGCCGAGGAGCCCGGAAGCGCTCATGACCGGGGATGATCGGCGGCCGCTGTGCCAGGACGATGTCAGGCGGTCGCGCTCCCGGCCCCGGCCAGGCTCTCCAGGTTGACCACGATCGCCTCCTGGGTGGTGCGCGCGATCACGACCACCGCCTCCTCGTCGGAGTGCTCGTTGGACTCGATGTGGGGCACGTGCGGCGGCACGTACACGAAGTCGCCCGGCAGCGTCTCGATGCGCACGTCCCGGCCGTCCTCGTCCCGGTAGAGGAAGGCGGGCGTGCCGGAGACGACGTAGATGCCGGTCTCCGAGTGCCCGTGGTGGTGCGGCCCGGAGGTGGCCCCCGGCGCCACGTGCGTGCGGCCCATGAACAGCGCCCGGGATCCGACCAGGTCGCCGCTGAGCGCCGCGAAGCGCGACATGCCGGCCGTCTGGGCGGTGCCGCCCGTGCAGGCGCCGGCGGGGACGTGGTGCAGTCGCTCCATCGGGGTCAGCGTACTCCCGACCCGGACCGCGCCGGCAAGCACGCTGGAGCGGCTGACAGCAATGGGAGAGGTTGCATCGCCGGCAATGCGACGCTTCGTGGCCAGCCGAGGCGTGCGATTGCCGGCAATGCGACGTCTCAACGCCCGAGCCGCCACCAGGCGGCGCTACTTCAGGCGCGGGTCCAGGGCGTCGCGGAGGCCGTCGCCGAGCAGGTTGAACGCCAGCACGGCGCCGAAGATCGCCAGGCCCGGGAACGTGGCCAGGTTGGGGTCGCTGAAGATGTAGTTGCGCGACGCCCCCAGCATCGTGCCCCACTCCGGCGTCGGGGCCTGGACCCCGAGGCCGAGGAAGCCGAGGCCCGCCGCGATCAGGATGGCCGCGCCCAGCTGGAGGCTCGCCTGCACGATCACCGGCGCCAGCGAGTTCGGCACCACGTGGCGCAGCAGCACCACGATCGACGGCACCCCCAGCGCCCGTCCCGCCTCCACGTACGGCAGCTCCCGGACGCTCAGCGCGGACGCCCTGACCAGCCGCACGAAGACCGGGATGGACGTGATCCCCACCGAGATGATCACGTTCTGCAGGCCCACGCCCAGCGTGGCCACCAGGGCCAGCGCGAGCAGGATGTTCGGGAACGCCAGCAGGATGTCCATGACGCGCTGGGCCAGGAGGTCGAGCCAGCCCCCGAAGTAGCCGGAGACGGCGCCCAGCGGCAGCCCGATCCCCACGCCGATCGCGACCGCCGCGAAGCCGAGGACCAGCGTGTAGCGGGTGCCGTACAGGAGCCGGACCAGCTCGTCGCGGCCCAGCTCGTCCGTGCCCAGGGGATGGGTCAGGGAGCTGGGCAGGAACGCGTCCGCCAGGTTCTGGTGGACCGGGTCGTAGCGGAGGAGCAGCGGCCCCACCGCGCTGAGGAGGACGTAGAGGGCCAGGATGACCATTCCGACCAGGGCGCTGGGGTGGGTGCGGAGTCGGGCCCAGACCCGGCTCTGCGGCCTGCCGGCCGAGGTCAGCTCGAGTAACCGCGCCTGTTCCGCCGGCGCGTCAGCTGTAACGGATACGGGGGTCGACATACGCGTACACCAGGTCCGTCAAGAGGTTGATGGCGATGAACGCCACCGCCAGCATGAGCACGACGCCCTGCACGACCGGGTAGTCGCGGGCGCTGATCGAGTCCAGCAGCAGGCGGCCCATGCCGGGCCACGCGAACACCGACTCGGTGATCACCGCCCCCCCGAGCAGCGTGCCGAACTGGAGCCCGATCGTGGTCACGATCGGCAGCAGGGCGTTGCGCAGGGCGTGCCGGATCAGCACGGACCCGCGGCCGGCGCCCTTGGCCCGGGCCGTGCGCACGAAGTCCTGGCCCAGCACCTCGAGCATGGCCGACCGGGTCTGCCGGGCGACCAGGCCCATCGAGAACAGGGCCAGGGTGACGGTGGGCAGGACCAGCGAGGCCACGCCCTCGTCGTTGCCCGCGGCCGGCAGCACGCGCAGCCGGACGGCGAACACGATGATCAGCATCAGGCCCAGCCAGTAGACGGGCATCGACACGCCGAAGACGGCGCTGCTCGAGATGCCCAGGTCGGCGCCCGTGTTGCGCCGGGTGGCCGCCACCACGCCGGCGGCGATGCCGATGACGATGGCGAGCACCAGGCTGCACAGGGCCAGCTCGGCGGTGTACGGAGCGCGCACCGCGATCTCCTGGAGCACCGGCTGCCCGGTGCGGCTGGAGATCCCCAGGTCGCCGTGGAGGAGGCGGCCCAGGAAGGCCAGGTACTGCTGCCACAGCGGCAGGTCGAGGCCGAGCTGGTGGCGGATGTTGGCGATGCTCTCGGGCGTGGCCTGGGGGCCGGCGATCAGGTTGGCCGGGTCCCCGGGCAGCAGCCGGAGCAGCGAGAAGACCACGGTCGCGACCCCGAGCAGCGTCGGGATCGCGACCAGGAGTCGGCGGATGACGTAGGTCAGCACGCCGGCCCGTCTTCTCTCGACATCACTACTTGGGCGAGGCCCAGGTCGTGACGAACTTCTCGTTCGGCAGGCCCGTCACGCCGGTGACCTTCGACGTCGTCACGAACGGGTACTTCTGGTTGTAGAGGAAGATCCACGGAGCATCGCTCCAGACCATCTTGGCGGCATTGCAGTAGTCCTGCGCCCGCTGGTTCTGGTCGGTGCCGGAGTTGCCCTTCGCGATCAGGGCGTCCACCTGCGGGTTCTTGTAGTACGAGCTCTCGAGCCCGGCCGGCGGGATCTGCGTCGAGTAGAACTGCTGGAGGCTCTGCGAGGCGTCCAGGTACGCGGGCGCCCAGCCCAGCAGGTGCAGGTCGGTCTTCGCCAGGGCCGGCGGGACGCTGGCGTACGTCGCGACGTACGTCGGCCAGTCCACGGTGCCCGGGCCGTCCACCTTGAGGCCGACGTCGCGCAGGTAGCCGGCCACCGCGTTGGCGACCTGGATGTCCTGGACGTAGCGGCCGGTCGGCGAGACCAGCTTCACGCTCATGCCCGAGGCGCCGGCGGCCTGGAGCATCGACTTGGCCTTGTTCGGGTCGTAGTTGTAGTTGCCGGTCTGGCAGTAGCCGAACACGCTGTTGGCCATCGGCCCGCTGAGCGGCGTGGCCGCGCCGAACATGACGGTCTTGATGATCGCGTTCTTGTCGATCGCGTAGTTCAGCGCCTGACGAACCTCGGGCTTCTGGAGCAGCGGCTGCGTCGCGTCCTGCGTGTTGATGACGATCTGGATGGTGCGGTCGCTGGGGCCGAGGATGACGTGCACGCTGGGATCGTTCTGCAGCGCGGGCAGGTCGTTGGCCGGCGGCGCGACGACGACGTCGGCTCCACCCGACTTCACCAGCGCCTCGCGGCTCGCCGCCTCGGGGACGATCTTGTAGACCTGCGTGTCGTAGTTGGCCTTCGTGGTGCCCCAGTAGTTCTTGTTCGCGGTCATCGTGATGTGGTCGCTGGCCACGCGCTCCTTGAACACGTACGGCCCGGTGCCCACCGGCTGCGTGATGACCTCGGGCTTGTTCGGCGCCACGTTGACCGACGCCGGCGAGATGATCGCCGAGTTGGTCTGGGTCAGCGCCGCCGCGAACGGCGAGAACTGGCTTTTCAGGAAGAACTGCACATGCGTGTCGTCGACCGCGACGACGTGGTCGATGCCCGTCTTCCCGCCGAGGACGCCCGGCTGGCTCTTGAACGTGGTCGGGCTGAGCAGCCGGTCGAAGTTGAACTTGACGGCCGCGGCGTTGAACGGCGTGCCGTCGGAGAACTTGACGCCCGAGCGCAGGGTGAACGTCCAGCTCATGCCGTCGGACGCCTGCTGCCACGTGGTGGCGAGCAGCGGCTGGAGCTTGCCGGTCGAGTCCATGGTGACCAGGGTCTCGGCCATCATGTCCACGATCTGCGCCGCGGTCGTGGTGGTCTGGGCCGCCGGGTCGAGCGTGTCCGGGTCGATGCCGATGGCCACCGTCAGGGTGTCGCCATGCTTCGTTCCCGACGTCGTCGACTGCTGCCCGCTGCCGCCCGTCCCGCACGCGGCGAGCGCAAGGCCCGACAGCATCAACAGGGTGATGACGCGTTGCCGTAATCGCATACCGCTCCCTCTTTCAATATGCCGGTTACAGGGTGAAGGGTGTTGGCGAGTATAGACCGGCCCTCCCTTCGCGCCTACGCGGGAATCTGTTGCCGCAGACGCCCCACGATCGCGTCCAATACGGCCACACCCATCTCGGCGGTCGCGCCGATCGGGTCGCCGAGTATGCCATTTGGAGTGATCGCGCGCATCCCGCTTCGCAATACGTCATCCAGGCTTGACTCCCCTGTGAACCCGGTTACCGCGCGTTCCATGTGCACCAGGTCGGGGTGCAGGTAAAGCATCATGGACGTTTCGAGTACCTCTGCGTGCGGACCGGCGTTGTCTGTCCTGCCAAACCGCCGGATCGCCTCGAAGCCAGCCTCGAATACCTGGAAGTCGCCGAGCACGACGGTGTCGTCCGCGGGGCGCTCGCGCTCCCAGCGGGCGAGCACCGGGAAGTTGCCGCCGTGGCTCGACATGAGCACGAACCGCTCGAAGCCGTGCCTGCGCAGCGACGCCAGGTACGCGTCGATGATGTCCATGAGCAGCTCCTCGGAGATCGTGAGGCTCCCCGGGAACGCCATGTGGTGCTCTGAGCAGGCCGGCCGGATGACCGGCGCGACCAGCGCGTCGCCCAGCCGGGCCGCCAGGCCTCCGGCGTAGGCCTCGCCGAGCAGCTCGTCCGTCGCCTCGGGCAGGTGGGGGCCGTGCTGCTCGGTCGAGGCGGCGCACACGATGGCCCGGCGCTTGCCGGCGGCCAGCGCCGCCTCGACCTCGGTCCAGCTCAGTCGTTCGATGAACAGCTCCACTTCAACGAAGGCTAATAGCCTTCGCGAAGCCTGTCACGTCACGTGGAGACTTACTCCCCCGGCCCGCGCGGCGTCACCGCGCCGGCCAGGGCCAGGCTGCGCGGGTCGAGCCGGAGCAGCCGCGACCCGCTGGCGGCGTACACGGCGCCGCCGTCCGGAGCCACCGCCACGGCCGTCACCGCCTGGCCCGCCAGACCCGTCGCCCTGGGGCTCAGCGTGCCCGCGTCCAGGGCCATGACGCCGGAGCCCGTGCCGGCGTACAGGGTCCTCCCGTCCGGGCTGACCGCCAGTGCCGGCTCGCCGGCGCCCCCCGCCTCGACCCGCCGCTGGCGCACGTCCGGCGGCCCCAGGGGGTCCCGCTGGTTCAGCTCGACCACCCGGCCGTCCGCCGGGTTGACGGCGTAGAAGCGCTGACCGTCCGGCGCGGCCGCGAACGCCCACCCGGTGGACGGGCCCGGCAGGTCCACGCAGAACGCCCACACCGCCTCCGGCTGCCCGATCGGCAGCACGTGCAGGAACGCCGGGCCCTCGCCGGGCGACCTCTGGTACAGCGTGAGCTGCGTCAGGCCCGACCGCGTCGCGAAGCTGGCCAGGCCGGTGCCGGACATGTCCGCGCTGGCGTCGGTCTTGTCCACGATCACGGACGGCGACAGGGCGCCGCGGCCCAGGTCGTACCGGCGGACGTGGTAGCGGTCGCCGCCGAGCCGCTCCAGCAGGTACAGCCGCTGGCCGTCCTCGCTGATCCCGTCGAACGTGAAGCTGCCCGGGAGCGCCACGGCCACGGGCGGAGCGGCCCAGGCGGCGTCCTGGACCTGGAAGCGGTCCGCCGGACCGGCCGCGGCCAGGACCAGCCAGTGGCCGCCGGGCGACGTGCGGACCACCCGCGCCCAGTCCGGGGCCGGGTGGGTCTCGACCCGGAGTCCCGTGGCCGGGTCGATGACCTCGAGCGCGCCGCCGGCCACCCGGTACAGCCGGCGCCAGTCAGGCGACGGCGTCCCCGCCGGCAGGGTCCGGGCGACGTCGCCGGTCCGGGCGTCGATCACCCAGAAGGACTGGTGCGCCGGTGGCTGGACGTACACCTGGCCGGCGGCCGCGTGCGCCGGCGGCGGCGGTGTCGACCGCGGCGCCGCCAGCCCGCCGCCGCAGGCCGCAACCAGCAGGGCGGCGATCACGGCAAACGCGAGGAACAACTTCATGCCGGAGGTACACCGGCCCTGGCGCCATGGTTCCGGCGATGCGCAGGGCGCCACGCTCGTCGAGGGCGGACTCGATCCGGACCACGAGGCCGCCCTGGTTCCAGATCAGGACGTCGCCGGCCAGCCGGAACGAGTCGGTCCGGCCGCCGGCGGGGTCGCCGTAGAAGAAGAACGCGTGCGGCGCCCCGCTGATCCAGAAGCCCTGGCCGCCGCCGACGGTCACCGGCTGGACCGACGACCCGGCCGGCGCCAGCTTGACGAACGAGGTCTGGCCCACGGTGGCGCTGGCCTCCATGACGAGCGCCCCGACCCCGGTCCGCCCGGAGGCCGGCAGCCCGGGCCGGGGGTGGTAGAGGAGGGTCAGCACCCCGGGCGCCTGCCGGTACCACACCTCGTCCGGCTGACCCAGCGCGGCCGGCACCAGGGCGCGGAAGCCGGCCGCGCGCTCGCCGGCGGCCAGCGAGGGCTGGCGGACGCCGAGGTCCAGCGAGCCGCCGGCCTCCCGCGGCAGCGACGGCACCTGCTGGACGACCGCGCCCCGCAGCTCCAGCGAGGCCGCGGCGGCGGCGCCGCCGAGCAGGGCCAGCGCCGCCAGCGCCGCCGCGACGAGCAGCAGCAGGCGCCGGCGGCGGCGGCGTGCGATGCCCGCCCGCACCGCGGTCCGCACGTCGGGCGCCGGCGGCCAGTCCACCCCTTCGCCTAGCTCGGCCAGCCGCGCCTCGACATCCCGCTCAGCCATCGGTCCGCTCCAGCACCTCGCGCAGCCGATCCAGCGCCCGCGCCAGCCGCGACTTGACCGTGCCCTCGGGGACCGCGAGCGCGGCCGCCGTCTCCTCGACCGAGAGCTGGAGCAGGTGCCGGCACGTGACGACCAGCCGCTGCTCCTCCGGCAGGGCGTCCAGGGCCGCGAGCAGCGCTCGCCGATCGGCGGCGGCCTCCACCGCGGCCTCGGGATCGGCCACGCCGCGGCCCGGCTCCAGCCGCGCGGCGCGCAGCTCCAGCGCGGCCCGCCGGCCGGCCGCCCGGCGCCGGTTGCGCGCCTCGTTGCCAACGATGCGGAGCAGCCACGGCCGGAAGGGCGCGCCGGCGCGGAAGCGGCCGAGCGCCCGGTGCGCCTTCACGAACGCGTCCTGCACCGCCTCCTCGGCGTCCGCCGCCGATCCCGTGACCAGGTAGGCGGTCCGAAAGGCCATCTCGGTGTAGCGGTGCACGATCTCGTCGTACGCGCCAGCGTGCCCGCGGCGCGCGCGGTCCACCAGGGTCTCGTCAGTCGTCTCGGGCGGCGTGCCCACCACTGCTCGAACTCACAGATCGCTACACCTCCGGACAGCAATCGGTTCCGTCACAGGATCGGGCATGCCGTTTCGGATACGGTGGACGGAGTGGACGCGCAACCGGGCGATCGGGTCCGGGCCCTGGAGCGGCTGGGGTCCGAGACGTTCGACCTGCTCGTGATCGGCGCCGGGATCGTCGGCGCTCGCGTGGCCTACGAGGCGGCGCGGACGGGCGCGGCGGTCGCGCTGCTCGACGCCGGGGACTTCGGCGGGGCCACGTCCAGCGCCTCGTCCAAGCTGATCCACGGCGGCCTGCGCTACCTGCCGATGGGCGACCTCCGGCTGATCCGCGAGTCGCACCTGGAGCGCCGGGCCCTCCTCGACCACGTCGCGCCGCACCTGGTGCGCCCGCTCGCGTTCCTGCTCCCGGTGTACGGCGGCGGGCCCCACCGCTCCCTCGCGATCGGCGCCGGCCTGCTCACGTACTCGCTGCTGTCCGGCTTCCGGCACACCCGGGCGCGACTGGTGGGGCCGAAGCACGCGACCAGCTTGGTGCCGCCGCTGCGGACGGAGGGGATGCGCTCGGCCGGTCTCTACGAGGACGCGCAGACGCACGACAGCCGGCTGACGCTGGCCACCGTCATCGCCGCGGCCCGGGCCGGCGCCGCGGTCGCGAACCACCTCGCGGTGACCGCGCTGGAGCAGGCGGGCGGGCGGGTGGTCGCGGGCCGCGCCGGCGACGTCCTGGTCCGCTGCCGCGCGGTCGTCAACGCGGCCGGCCCGTGGGTGGACCAGGTCCGCCGGCTGGAGGACCCCACGGCGGCGCCGGTGGCACGGCTCAGCAAGGGCGTGCACGTGACGATGCGCCGGGACGAGCCCTGGGGCGCGGCGATGACCGTGCCGGTGGACCGCGGCCGGGTCGCGTTCGCCGTGCCCTGGGCGGGCACGCTGCTGCTGGGCACGACGGACACCGAGTACGACGGCGACCCGGGCGCGGTCGGGGCGGAGACGGAGGACGTGGACACCGTGCTGCGCGAGGCGGCGGTGGGCCTGCCGCCCGAGGTCCTGACACGCGACCGCATCCGGTATGCGTTCGCCGGCCTGCGCGTGCTGCCGCGCGGGCGCGGCGACACGGCCACCACGCCGCGCGACGAGGTGGTGCACGTGGGCCCGGCCGGCATGGTCTCCGTGGCCGGCGGCAAGCTGACGACTCACCGCCGGATCGCGCTCGCCGTGCTCCGCCGCCTGGACGCGTTCGCGCGCGCCAGCATCAGCCCGGACCCACTGCCGGGCGCCGGACCGCTGCCGCCGCGGCCGGACGGCGTCGAGCCCGAGACGTGGGACCACCTCACCCACCTCTACGGCTGCGAGGCTGCCCGTGTGGCGGCCGCCGGGGCGGAGGCGGTCCACCCGGACGGGCCGGACGTGTGGGGCCAGGTCCACCACGCGATCCAGCACGAATGGGCCACCACGGTCGAGGACGTGGTGCGCCGCCGGACGACGCTGGCGGTCCGCGGACTGGCCACTCCCGAGGTTCGGGACGCGATCAGCGCAACCTTCGCCCGCCAGGGCGTGTTCAACTCGGTGGATGGGCGCTGAGCGCGACGCGGAGCTGACAGACGAGCTCGCGGCCGATCTCGCCGCGGGCTTCGAGTCGATGGTCCGCGCCTTCCAGCACCGGATCTACGCGTTCTCGCTGGCGATGTCGGGCGAGCCGGCCGACGCCGAGGAGGTCGCCCAGGACACGTTCCTGCGCGCGCACACGGCGCTCCGCCGCTACCCGGCCGATCGCATCCGGGAGCTGAAGCTCAACGCCTGGCTGCACCGGATCGCGCTCAACGTGTTCCGCAACCGCGTCCGCCGGCGCTCGCTCCGGCTGGTCCCGATGGAGCCGGAGATGCCGGTGGCGGACGGCTCGCCCGGCCCGGAGGCCCGGGCGCTCAGCAGCGCGGCGCTGCGCGAGCTGGCCAACCTGGTCAGCGGGCTGCCCGACCAGCAGCGCTCCGCCGTCGTGATGCGCTGCGTGCAGGGGATGACGTACGCCGAGGTGGCCGCCCAGCTGGAGCAGCCCGAGGGCACGGTGAAGTCGAACGTCCACCGGGGCCTGCAGGCGCTCCGCCGCCGCGCGGGCTGGCTGAGCGAGGTGAGCTGAGTTGGATCTCCTGGAGAAGGACCTGCGCGACCTCGGGCGCGTGCGGGCGCCGGACGGCTTCGCGGATCGCGTGCTCGTGGCCGTCGGCATCGTGCCCGGCGGCGTGGACGCGTACGCGGCGCTGCAGACGCCCGTGGGCGTGCTGGAGGTGGCCTGGAACGGCGACGGCGTGTCGGCCGTCCGCCTGGCCCAGGCCCGCGACGACTTCGAGCGCTGGTTCACGAGCCGCCTGAGCCGGCGGGTGGTTCGCGTGCCGCAGCTGCCCGACCGGCTCGCCGGCCAGATCGAGGACGCGATCGCCGGCCGGTCGCCGCGGCTCCGGCTCGACCTGGGCCGGCTCAGCCCGTTCGAGCAGGAGGTGCTGGGCAAGACGCAGGAGATCCCGCGGGGCGAGGTGCGGCCGTACGCGTGGGTGGCGCGGGAGATCGGCCGGCCGCGGGCCGTGCGCGCGGTGGGCACCGCCCTGGGCCACAACCCGATCCCGGTGCTGATCCCCTGCCACCGGGTGGTGCGCTCGGACGGCGCGCTGGGCGAGTACAGCATGGGCGGCACCGACGTGAAGCGGGACATGCTCCGCCACGAGGGCGTGGACGCCGTGTGGCTGGAGCAGCTCGCCGCGGCCGGCACGCGGTACGTCGGCAGCCGCACGACCCACGTGTTCTGCCTGCCCACATGCCGCCACGCGCGCCGCATCCAGGCCGCCAACCGGGTGCCCCTGCGCGACGAGCGGGAGGCTGTGCGGGCCGGCTTCCGGCCGTGCGCCCGCTGCCGGCCCGCGCTCGTGTCCTGAGCGGGACGGTCACCGTGGCGGGACGCCGGTAGAGTTCCCGCTGATGGGCGAGGACTCGGCCTCTCGACGGGGCAGGCTGCCGGGGGACGTCCGGGTCGTCGTCCCGCGCCGGCGCGTCCGGCTCCCGCGAATGCTGGGCGCCGGGGCGCTGTTCGCGGCGTGCTACGGCAACGTCGGGTCCAGCATCTACTACGCGCTCGGCGTCACGGCGGGCTTCGCCCTGGGCCTGACGCCGCTCGCCATGCTGCTGGCGGGCGGCATCTTCGTCACGACCGCGCTCAACTACGCGGAGGGCACCGCCGCGATCCCGTACGCGGGGGGCAGCTCCAGCTTCGCCCGGCGCGCCTTCAACGAGACGTCCGGGTTCCTGGTCGGCTGGATCCAGCTGCTGAACTACACCGCGACGGTCTCGATCTCGGCGTACTTCGCGATCGGCTACCTGGGGGTCTTCGGGAACTACGTGCCGTTCCTGAGGGTGCTCACGCAGCCCGAGTGGCACGCTGGAGCCGCCGCGGCGCTGGCGGGCGTCCTGATCGTCGTCAACGTCATCGGCATCCAGGAGTCGAGCTTCCTGAACCTGCTCCTGGCCATGCTCGACCTGGGCACCCAGGTGGTGCTGGTGGTGCTGGGCTTGTGGCTGCTGCTCAACGTCCAGACGCTGATCCACAACGTGCACCTGGGCGTCGCCCCGACGTGGGGGAACTTCCTGGCCAGCATCTCGATCGCGATGGTGACGTACACCGGCATCGAGACGATCTCGAACATGTCCGAGGAGGCGAAGAACCCGGGCCGGACCGTGCCCAGGGCCACGTTCGCGGTGATCGGGGCGGTGCTGTTCGTGTCCGCCTTCCTGCCCAGCATCGGCATGAGCGTGTTCCCGGTCCACCCGGACGGCCACGGCGGCTTCATCACGGACCTGGCCACGACGTGGAAGGGCGACCCCGTGGCCGGCATCGTGACGTTCTTCCGGCCCGAGGCGCTGGCGTTCTGGGCCGGGGTGTGGGTGGCCATCCTGGCGTTCACGATCCTGGTGATCGCGACCAACGCCGGTCTGATCGGCATCTCCCGGCTCAGCTACTCGCTGGCGTGCAACGACCTGTTCCCGAGCGTGTTCTCCCGGCTGCACCCGCGGTTCCGCACGCCGTTCGTCTCGATCATCGCGTTCGGCCTGGTGGCCGGCCTGCTGATCGTGCCCGGCCAGATCGACCTGATGGCGTCGATCTACTCGCTGGCGGCCACGTTCGCGTTCGCCATCGCGCACATCGCGGTGATGCGGCTGCGCTTCGTCGAGCCGCACCTGCGCCGGCCGTTCCAGATGCCGCTGAACATCCCGTTCGGGCGCTCCAGCATCCCGGTGCTGTCGGTGATCGGGGCGCTCGGCATCGGGGCCGTGTTCACGCAGCTGTTCTTCCAGAACATCGGGAACTCGACGTACATCTTCGTGGGCTGGCTGGCGGCTGGCGTCGTCACGTTCATCCTGTATCGCCGGAGCCGCCGCCGGTCGATCTGGCAGCCGATGGCGATGCCGCCGATCGAGCCACACACGCCGGCGGCCCAGGCGGCGCTGAAGCTGGCGGCGGACCCGTACGCGGCGCGCGTCCACGTGGGCCGCCACAAGCACCCGGTGCGGGAGGCGGCGGTCACCGGCGCCGTGGCGGCCGCGCACGGGACGACGCCACGGGAGCGCGCGCATCGTTTCGTGAGTGGGCTGAGCAACCCGCGCCGGGTCCTGGCGCTCGTGGCGGCGCTGGTCTGCCTGGCGGTCGTGGTGGCCGCCGTGCTGATGGACCTGTCGCCGCTCGACCCGACCGGGCCCGGGCTGGGCTGGTCGCCGGGCGTCATCGTGATCGCGGCGATCGTCGGCCTGGCGCTGGTCGGCGGCCGCGATCAGCCCAGGCTGTAGATCCCGGGCAGCTCCCGGTAGAGTCCGGCGTAGTCCAGGCCGTAGCCGATCACGAACCGGTCGGGGATCCGGAAGCCGGTGAAGTGGATGGCCACCTCCATCTCGCGGCGGGCCGGCCGGTCGAGCAGCGCGGCCAGGCGCAGCGACGCCGGCTGCAGACGCTCCAGCTCGTGGACGATGACCGAGATCGTGCGCCCGGAGTCCACGATGTCCTCGACGAGCAGGATGTCCCGGCCCCGGAGCGGGCCCTCGACCATGTGGGCGAACTTGACGCTGCCCGAGCTGGCCGTGCCGCTGCCGTAGCTGGAGGCGCGGACGAACTCGAGCTCGGCCGGGATGCTGAGGCTGCGCAGGAGATCGGCCGCGAAGACGGCCGCGCCCTTGAGCACGACGACGAGGACCAGCGGCTGGTCCAGGTCCGCGTAGACCTCGGAGATCTCCTGGCCGAGCTCGCGGACTCGCCGCGCGATCCGGCGCGCCGAGATCATCGGCCGGCCGCCGCCACGCACCGGGGGCGGGCGGCTGGCGGCCGTCAGCGTCGGCTGCGGCCGGCCGGAGCTGGGGGACATCCTGCGCGGTGTGGCGACATCGATCGCCTCACCAGTCTAGAGATTGGGCAGGGGCCCCACGCTGCCCCTGATGGACCCACCCCGGAACGCGCCCGGGCGGCCCCACCGGCCCATGCCGCCGTCGTAGCAGATGGCGAGGCCGCCGGCGTAGACCTCCGGCTGCTGGCTCCGGTGCGGGGTGTGCCCGTGGACGACGCGGCGCGCGCCCATCCGCTCCAGCCACGCCTCGAGGCGCAGCGTCTGGCGCCGGAACACGCCGCGCGAGGTCATGCGGTCCACCAGCGGCCGGACGTCGCCCGCGGCGAGCAGGCGCCGCACCTCGCGGTTGACAGCCCCGACCTGGTCGGGTTCGTCGCGGGGCACCAGCACGCCGAGCTCGTCGCTGTCGCAGTGCTGCGCGAGCGTGCCGTCCTCGAGCATGTGCAGAGCCGGGCGCTCGCGCAGCCACCGCTGGAGCGGCTCGTCCCCGGCCAGCTCCTCCAGGTCGTGGGGCTGGCCGCCGGCCCCGAGCCAGGCGTGCAGCTCTGGCCCGCGCTCGGCCCGGTCCTTCAGCGCGCCCAGCATCAGCACCTCGTGGTTGCCGACGAGGACGGTGCTGTTGGGCCGGTCGCGGGCGTAGCGGAGGGCGCCGACGCCGAAGGGGCCGCCGTCCACGAGGTCGCCGAGGAAGATGGTCCGCCAGCGGTCGGCGGGGTACGGCTTCAGCGCGGAGAACAGCCGCTCCAGGTCGCCGTGGACGTCGCCGACGAGGAGGACGGGGAGGGCGGTGTGGTCGATCTGCCCGGTCATGGCCGGACCAGCTCGCCGAGGCGGCGCTCGGCCGTCCCGGTCAGCCGGCGCACGGCGCGAGTGTACGAGCCGATCGTCTGGAGCTCGGTGCGCCCCTCGCGCCAGGTCCAGGCGCGGCCGAAGACGTGGTCGGCCTCGACCCGGCGGAACGGGACGGCGCGGTCGTAGAAGCGGCTGCGGCCGTCGCCGCGGAAGACCCAGAACGAGTTCCAGGCCCCGACGGCGGGGGAGCCGACGAGGTAGAACGCGGGGTGCTCGCCGGAGCGGGGCCGGAGGCGGGCCAGGAAGACGATGACGTCGCCGGGCTCGGCCCGGCGCAGGCTGAAGGCGCGGCCGGCGGTGCGGCAGTTGTCGCCGTACGTGGGCGGATCGCCGTCGAGGTCGGGGTCCAGGTGGACGGCGCGGTCGCCCCACACGTCGGGGAGCTGCCGCATCGGGTGCGCCCACACCTGGTGCTCCGGGATGGGGTAGAGGACGAACGTGCCGTCCTCGAACAGCGGCGACTCGACCCGGTGGGCCGCGTTGACGCCGACGTTGGCCACGAAGGCTGCCATCGCGCGGATAGTAGTTGGATGCTGGTGGTCGTCGGCGGCGGGTGCTATGGCCGCTACCACGCGCGCCAGCTGCTGAAGGCGGTGCGCGCCGGCCGGCTGCCGGGCGAACGCCTCGTCGTCGTGGACCGGTCCGCTGCCTGCGCCGCCGCGCGCGAGTTCGCGGGCGCCCCGGAGGTGTCGGTGGTGACGGCCGACTGGCTGACGTTCCTGCGGGAGTGGCTGGGGGCGGGAGGCGGCGCGTCGTCGGAGGACCGGCTGGTGCCGGCGCCGCTGGCCCCGCACCTGCTGTGGGAGTGGCTGGCGGGGGAGCTGGAGGCGGAGGCGGCGGCGCCGCCGGAGGGCTGGGGCCTGCCGTACGAGGCGCCGGGACGGTCGGGCGAGCGGTACCTGTCGGCGGCCGGCTGGACGTGCCCGGCGACGTGCGTGGAGCCGGCCCACTGCCCGGCCCTGCACGCCCCGAGGGACTGGGACCTGGCCGACGTCATCGAGGGGAGGGCGCGGGACCTGGGCTACCGCCCGGCGGTCTTCCGGTGCGTGCACCTGGCCCACGGGGTGGGCGGGGTCCGGGTCGGAGACATGCTGGACGCGCGGGAGGCGGCGGCCGGGCCGAGCGGCGGGCGGATCCTGGTCGCCACGAGCTCGAGGTGCCACGCAGCGGTGGGCGCGCTGGAGGTTGGCTGGAGACGGTAAACTTGCCGTCTGGCCGAAGGGGCGTAGCTCAGTCTGGTCAGAGCGCTGCTCTCCAAAAGCAGATGCCGAGGGTTCGAATCCTTCCGCCCCTGCCACATACCGTGGGCCGCTAGCTCAACTGGCAGAGCGCCGTGCTGATAACGCGGAGGCAGGTGGTTCGAGTCCACCGCGGCCCACCAGCTTTTCGAACTCGGTCAGGCCACCACCTGTTAGGGCATACCGCTCTCGCGCCCGATAACGAGGGCTCCATATGGTAACGTCCATTATGTGGCGCGAGCGCTTAAGGTCGTCCCTGGCCGGCGACCGATCCCGAGCTGGGACAGCTTGTGGGCCAGCTTTGAGCTCGAACTCCTGGGCGAGCAGGGGGCCAGCCCGGCCACCCTCCGGACGTACCGGGAGTCCGCGCGGCAGTTCGTGGCCTGGCTCCAAGCGCAGGGCCGCCGCACCGAGCCGGCCCTGATCGAGCGGGACGACGTCCAAGGCTTCCTGGGGTCCCTGCGGGACCGCGGCGCGAAGCCGGCCACCGTCCGCGTTCGCTTCTCCAGCCTCCGCCGCTTCTTCAACTGGGCCGAGGAGGAGGAGGAGCTGCAACGATCGCCGATGCACCGGATGCACGGCCCCAAGGTCGACGAGCCTCCGCCCGAAGTCCTGTCGGACGACGAGATCACAGCCCTCCTCCGGGCGTGCGAGGGCGGGGCGTTCGAGGATCGCCGTGACATGGCGCTGATCCGGCTGATGCTCGACTCGGGCCTGCGCCGTTTCGAGGCGGCAGGTATCGCGGTGGAGGACGTCAGCCTCCAGGAGCGGAGGATTCGCATCATCGGGAAGGGACAGCGCCAGGAGGTCGCCTACTTCGGCGCCAAGACCGCCCGGGACCTGGACCGTTACCTGCGTGTCCGGCCACTGCACTGGATGGTCCGCAACGAGGAGGACGTGCGGAAGCGCGGCCAGGGCGAGAACGCCGAGGCCGTGCACCCGCTGTGGCTGGCGCAGAAGGGCTTCCTCAGCCCGGACGGCATCCACCACGCGATCACGCGGCGTGGGCAGCTGGCCGGCATCCAGCGGCGGATCTGGCCGCACCTGCTCCGCCACTCCTTCGGCGACCGCATCAAAGCCGCCACTGGGTCCGACGAGGTCGTGATGACACTCGGCCGCTGGCGGGACGCGAAGGCGATGCGCCGGTACGGCGCGTCAGCTGCTCAACAGCGCGCCCGAGAAGCGCACCGACAGGCCTCGCCGGGCGATCGGTTCTAAGCGAAATGGGCAAGCTTTGAAGCATGAGCACTGATGATCGACGCCAGCTGACGCACCTCGACGAGTCGGGGGCCGCGCGGATGGTCGACGTCGGCGACAAGGCCATCACGAAGCGGGAGGCCACGGCCGAATGCTGGGTGGAGATGCAGCCCGAGACGGCCCGCGCGATCCGGGACGCGGCGGTGGCCAAGGGGGACGCGCTGGGGGTCGCCCGGGTCGCTGCCATCATGGGCGCGAAGCGCACGCCGGAGTTGATCCCGCTCTGCCATCCGCTGCCGATCACCGGCATCGAGGCGGCGTTCGAGGTTCAGGAACGCGGCGTGAGGATCGAAGTGACGGCGCGGGTCACCGGGAAGACGGGCGTCGAGATGGAGGCGATGACCGGGGCCGCGATCGCCGGCCTGACCATCGTGGACATGGTGAAGGGCATCGAGAAGGGCGTCAGCCTCGGCTACGTACGACTGCTGTCCAAGACCGGAGGCAAGTCGGGCGACTGGACGAGGAGCTGAGCAGCCGGCTAGTTCGTTGCCCCCGCCTGCCGGAGCTCGTCATCCAAGGTTTGCACCGCGGGATGCAGGCGCCAGTTGGAGAGGTCGTGCAGTAGTCCATCCACAAGCCCGAAGTCGGCTTTCGATCCGAGTGTTACCGCGCTTGACAGCGTCATACTGCCGTATCGGCAAGCCTCCTCTGGCTCGCCGTCGTGCGCGTACGTTCCCGCCAGCATCGCGAGCAACCAGGTGCGCTGCTTGGTCGGCGCTGCTCCCTGCGCGTCAATGCTGGCCGTCAGCGCGTCCCGAGCCTCGGCCGTCTTCCCGATTTTTCCGAGGCATGCGCCGCGCTGGCCTGTCAGCCATGCGGCGTCGAAGAAGTCGACGCGCGGCCGACGCTCACCCTGGAAGGTGCCAGCCGTGTCGAGAGCCGACGTCGCGCGATCCAGTGCGCGAGAACAAGCTGTCGAGTCCGCCATGAGCGCATGCGCCTCAGCCTCAAGCATGGCCAGCCACGCACCGGTGCGTGGCGACGCGTGCGCCGGGGTGAAGCCGAGCGCGCCTTCCAGCCGGCGCAGCCGGCCGGCCGGGTCCTCTCGATAGAACGGCTTGCAGGCGGCCTTCCCGACCAGGTAGGCGCCGAGGGCGGCATCCCCCGCCTCCCGTGCCGCCTCCATGCCAGTCTCGTAGTACGCGGTGGCCCCCAAGTCGTCGTCCATGATCCATCGGAGCCGACCCGCGATGCCGGCCGCCTCGCCGGCCAGCGAGCTGAGCTCCCGCCGCACCGTGGGCCGTAGTGGAGAAGCGAGCAAGGTGGCCAGCGCGTTGAGGAGTCGGGTCACCGGGTCCAGCAGTGCACGCGGGTCGGCCACCGGTTCCAAGCCTTCGAGGGCGATGGTGATGGCCTCCAGCTGGTCGACCGTCGCCTGATCGACCCTCCCTGGATGGCGAAGGGCGAACGACAGCCGTTCCCAGGGTTCCAAGCCGGTCACCAGGCCCACGACCGCGAGCAGGAAGCGGCGACGGTCCATCGGGTCTAGTTTGGCATCGTCGGATGACCGAACGATCGCCTGCACGTCGCTCGGCGCCAACATGAGGGCAGCCGCGACGACGTCATCGGGGGCGGGCGCAAATCCGGCTTCCCAGGTCGGCACCATCCGGGAGGCCGCCAGGATGCCGGCTGGGCGGCGGGCCTCCGCCAGTGTGCGCGCGGCGCGTAGCACTGCGGGCGGAGGGAGGCTCTTCCCGGTCTCCCATGCCAGGAGGACGGCAGTCGGTACCGGCCAACCCAACTCGCGGGACAGCGCCTCGGCGAACTCGTCTGGATCGTGCCGACACGCCAGTCGAACGGCACGCAGGAACGAACCATCGCCGAAGAGTTCGACCCTCTTCCCCTGCAAGCCTGCTCTCCCCTGGCTACCCGGACCCGCGGCCCTCCGCGCGCTTGGTCCTGGTGACTTCCGCGTCCTTGCCTGACTCCCACAGGTCGGCCTCGTGAAGGGCGGTTACGACCTTGGCGAGAAGCTCACCTTGACGTTCAAGTTGGCGCTCGATGCGCGGTGAGGCTGATCCGCTGGTGTGTACTCGCTGACTCCGGAGACCGTCTTGCAGTTGGCCCAGCGTCCGCTCTATCTCAGCAATGCGCTGCGACATGCCGAGCCCGCTGGCCCATTCCGTGATCTCCGGCCGGCCAGCCTCACTCAGCAAGTCGTCCATCGACCGGCCGGCAATCCGTGCAGCCTCGATGAGCACCGCAGCTGGGACAGTTCGACGTCCGTTCTCGTAGTTCGAGTACGCACCAACGCTGAGCGAGATCCCGAGCTCTCGCCCAAGTCGTGCCACGAAGGCGGCCTGCTTGGACGGGCCGCCCTCCATCGAGGCCCGCGCTAGCCGGAGAGCCCTACCGGCCGCGCGATTCTGCCACGCCGGGGCGATCCGCCCTTCCTCGGCGGGCTGCTCGGCCATCACTAGCAGGCTAGGCCGCTCGTCGTAGCGAAGCAACCGGACGTCTTGAAAAGTTGTATTCATGCCGTTAAACTGTGCTGCATGAAGAATTTGACGGAGCGAAGACGCACGCCGCAGATGCGTCTCGTGGAGGTCACACACGGGACTCCCGTCGACGCGCTGCTTCGGCAGCTGAGGCGGGAGGGGCTGAGCAAGGCCGAGATCGCGCGGCGGGTGGGCGTCCCGTACGGCACCGTCTACCGCTGGCTCGCCCAGTTCGGGCTCGACGACGGGACGCTGATCCGCAAGGGCCTGGCCGAGACGGCGGGAACGGAGCGGTCGTGACGGGTACCTCCGGCGACGCCGTCCAGCGCGCTCGAATCGGCGCATTCAGCAAGTGGGCCGCTACCGAAGACCGGACGGCAGCGACGAGCCCGGCTCGGGCTGCCTTCATGCGCCGATTCGAGCTGGAGGTGGACCCGGCCGGGAAGCTCGATCCCCGCGAGCGATCGAAGCGCGCTGAGTTCGCTCGCCGCGCGTACATGACGCGGCTCGCCCTCCGCAGTGTCGCCACGCGCCGTGCCAGGCGCGGGAGGGGCGCTGCATGAACCGACCGGTGGTGCTGGTGCATCGGGGCGGCCACCCCGGCCCGGCGAAGGAGGTTCCGGAATGAACCCGAATGTCCCCGATCGCCGCGGGACTGAGCTCGGCCCGGAGGACTTCGGGCCGGACGCGCTCGCCGACATCGCCTATGCCGGCTCGGCCGTGATCGCGGTGGTCGCCGACGTCGACCACCACCACAACGCGGACGGTGGCTGGGACTGCTGGCAGGACGACCCGGCCGAAGAGATCCGGATCGTGCGCGACGTCATCGCGCAGATCGAGGCGGGGCTGAAGGAGGCCAAGCAGCGGCTCGCTTACGTCGAGCGGCCTGCTCGTCTGGCCGCAGCCCGCAGGGCGCGGCGCGCTCAGCGTGAGGCCGACCAGGAGGCGGAGCGATGAACCCGGCGGGGCGGGTGCAGCGGCGTCTGGCGCAGATGGCCGGCGTCGAGCTGGGCTGGCGGCTCCACGCGGGCGAGCTGCTGGCGTGGGCGGTAACCGCGCTGGCGCTGGTCATGAGCTACCACGCCGAGCAGGACCTCGGCCAGTCGCTGAAGGCGTTCCGGGGGTGGCCGGCGCTGCTCTGGCCGCTCTCGGTGGACATCGCCGACGTGGGGCTGATGGTGCTCTACCTGGAGTACAAGCGGCTCCGACTGTCGACCTGGAAGGTCGGGCTGGGGATGGTGGCCGCGACGGCGGTCATGATCGCGGCCAACGTCCGCTCGGCGTGGGGCGATCCGACGGCCGTGGCGATGCAGGCGTGGGTGCCGGCGATCGCGCTCTGGCTGTGGCACACGCTGGCGGCCGGGCGCAAGCCGCGCGGTGCCCCGATCGACCTGGGCGTCGTGTGGACGCGGGTCACGGGCGGCACGGTCGAGCGCCACGTTGAGCCCGACGCGCTGCCGGCCGACACGTTCGACGAACCTGAGCAGCCCGACCAGGCGACCGGCGAAGCCCCGGCGGCCGACGCCCATCCCGACGGGGGAAGCAGCGACGAGCCTGCGGATGACGCGCTGTCGCACGTGCGGATTCCGCACCCGCGCCAGCCGGCGCGTGTCGAGGTTCGTCGCTTGCTCAGCCGGCACCGCGGCGCGCTGACCGGGGCCGAGCTCCGGCGGCTGGCCCTGCGGGTGCACGAGCGCACCGGCGTGTCGATTCCGCGCGCCCGCCGGCTCATTCGCGAGGAGCAGGTGCCGCACCTGGTGACCGGCGACCAGCAGCGGAGCCGAGCCGGTGCGGAGGCGGAGCGGTGAAGAGGATCGCGGCGCCAGAGGCGGGCGGCCACTCGCAGCGGCGCATCGCAGGTAACCGGAGCGTCGGTCGGCGGCGGGTCGCCCCCACGCCGTGGGCCGCGACCGCGCGGGGCGAGGTGCCGGTCGGGGGCGGCCACCCCCGGCCCGGCGAGCGGGGAGGAACCCGGAATGAGCAGCTGCACGGCCACTACCGTGCGCGAGCGGAACTGATGGGCCACGCGCCCGGCCGGTGCGGCATCTGCCGACTGGTCGAGCCGCTCGGCCTGGTCCACGTGCCCAACGGGGTGCGGAACCCGAGCGGGCCCGTCACTCGGCGAGGCGACCGCTGCCACGACCTCGCGGAGCGCCTGTGGCCCAAGGTCGCCGGACCCTGGGCCTCGACGCCCGAGCGGGAGATCGGGGCCGACGACTGCTGGCTGTGGGACGGCGCGCAAGGCGAGTTCGACTACGGCCGCATCAGCGTCGGCAAGCGCGGAGAGGGGCTCATCGGCCCCCACCGAGCCGTCCTGGAGGTCATGGACCAGGCTGCCTACCTGCCCGGCACGGCGCCCGATCGCTCGGGCCTGGTGGCGTGCCACAACTGCCCGACCGGCGACAACCCGCTGTGCTGCAACCCCTCGCACCTGTACTGGGGCACGCACGCGGAGAACTCGCGAGACATGGTCCGCAAGGGCCGCCACCGTCCAGGCGGGCGGCCGAGGCCGACCGTGGACGGTCGCGCCTACGCGCGCTACCTGGAGGAGCGCGCGATGTTGAAGGAGATCGAGCGGCACGGCCTGGAGGCCAGCGCCGAGCTCCGGGCCGACTGGTGCGCCGGCTACGACGCCGGGCAGGCCGGCGGGCAACGCGACGACGAGCCGAGCGCGCACTACCAGTTCGGCTACCGCGCCGGCATCGCAGATCGCGAACGCGGACTCCATGTCTGCCTCTCAGGTGCCGACCGCGTCGAGTGCGAGCAGGAGGTGGAGCGGTGAACGCCCAGCCCTGGCTGCTCATCTGGCTCTGGCAGGCGGTCATCCTGCCCAGCTGGCTGTCGCTGGTCAGCGCCCCGTTCGTCCTGACCGGATACGTGCTGCTGGGGCGGATGCGGCGCGAGGGGTGGTGGTTCACCATCGCCTCCCAGGCCGGGCTGCTGGCCATCGGGGCCGTGCACCGGGAGTACGGCCTGGCCGTGGTCCTGATCCTCATGTGGCAGGCGTTCCGGAATTGGCGGCGGTGGGGCCGGCCGAACCCGACCGTGGCTCTGCTGACCCGCCAGCTGGAGGAGGCGCGTGCCCGCGTGCTGGCGCAGCGCCCGGCCCGCTTCGCCGAGCGGGAGGCGGAGCGATGAGTGACGCCAAGCCGGAGCTGCGGCTGGTCGGGCCTGGCCAGGCGGACGCCGGCCTCGCGACCCTGGAGCTGATCTCCCAGGCGCGCACGTACCTGGCCGAGGCCAAGACGGTGCCGGACCTCCGGCGCCTTATGGCGGAGGCCAGCGTCGTAGAGAGCGCGGCGAAGCGGGCGGCCAGGCTGTTCAACGCCGAGCGCCGGGCCCTGGAGGTCGTGGAGGCGGCCAGCGCGGCTGCCAACGATGCCGCGGCCGTCCGCATCGAGGCCCAGGCCAAGGCCGGCGAGCTGCTGGCCCAGATGCGCGAAAGGGGCGAGCGCGAAGGCACCGGCCGGACCGGCGAGGAGGGGGTGTCGCAGCGTGCGACACCCCCTCCCACCCTCGGCCAGCTCGGGGTCAGCCGATCGGAGTCGAGCCGCTGGCAGCAGGTGGCCGCGATCCCCGCAGAGGATCGGGCGAGCTACGTCGAGGCCACCAAGGCCGTCAAGGGCGAGGTCAGCACTGCCGGCCTGCTCAGGCACGTCAGGGATGACGCTCCCCTACGGGATGCCAAGGGCGATGCCGCTCCTTCCATGGCGTGGGACTCGCCCACGGCGCGGCGGCAGCGGGAGCTGTACACCGTCATGCGGGCGCTGCCGACCTTTCCGCCTGGCCTGGTCGCGGACCTGGACGGCGACGAGAGCCACCGCCGGTTCACCCAGGCCGCTCGTCGTGTGCGGGCCTGGCTCGGTGACCTGGCTTCTGAGCTGCGCGCGGTTGCTCCGGCGACGTCGGCCGAGCTGAGCGCGTTCGAGCTGCGCGCGAGCATCTGCGACCTGGTCTTCGAGCTGCGAGGCGCGTCCGCCCCGTCGGCGGTCGTCAAGCCGAAGGAGCTGGCCGGCGCTGTCGAGGCCAGGGATCGCCCAGACCTGCTGCTGGCCGTGCGTGACCTGAGCGAGTGGCTGGCC
>VBJR01000398.1 GCA_005880175.1 Chloroflexota bacterium | reverse complement strand
ACGGGTCCATCAGGCCCGTCGACAGCTGCACCAGGAGCCGGTCCAGCTCGGCCCTGGGCACGATGGCGTGCTCGCGGCAGAGCTCCTCCAGGATCTCGCGGCGCAGCTGGTCGGCGGCCCACCCGGTTCGGCCGCGCTCCTCGACCCCGGCCTTGGCGGCCTCCTCGGCGCTCCTGACGTACTCGGCGTGGACGTCCGGCGTGTAGCCGTACTCCGCCGTCTCCTCGTGCCAGGCGGCGGCCATCGTCGTCGGGCTGAGCTTCGCCTTCGGCCCGCGCTGCTGCTCGACGAAGCGCTCCCAACCTGGCCCGTCAGCCTCGCGGCCGGTGTGCTTCTCGTACTGCTTCTTCAGGTCCTCGATCTCGCGGGTACGAGCGCTCATCGCCTTGACCAGCTCGTCGGGGATGCCCTCCAGTTCCCACTTGACGGTCTTGATGGCGCCGGTCTTCTTCCGCTCGACGATGCGGCGGATCGGGAAGCCCATCTGGCGGAAGGTCTCGGCCAGGGCCGACGTCGCCTCCGCGTCCATCTCTCGGTGGTAGCGGGTCATGGGCAGCGTGTCGAGCGCCCGCAGCTGGCCCTTGTAGTCGAGCGCGCCGATGAGCACGTTGTGCACGTGCAGCTGGGGGTCCGGGATGCCCTTGTGGGCCGTCAGCCTGGCCGTCGTGTGGATGGCCTGGACTCCCACCCAGTCCTGGGCGAGCACGTGGCGCACGTCGCCGGGCCGGGGCCCGTACCGCTCTCGCACCATCGGGACCTCGTCGAACATGCGGGTGATCGCGCGGGTGGCCGACAGGTAGACCTCCCGCTCGATCGTCCGCCGCAGCTCGTCATCCGCCACTGACCACAGGACCGACACCGACTTGGGGGCCGGGTTGATCGTGACGTCGATCCCGCCCACCATGACGGCCTTGCCCTCGTCCTGGCCGGCCTTGCGGATCTTCGACCCGGTCACCGGGTGGCGGCCCCGGAGGAGGGACGCCATCGCGTGCCGGGACACCCGTGCCCCAACCTCGGGGCCGAGCGCGAAGTACGTCCGGGCGCGCTCGGTCGCGAGCCACATCACGACCGCCGACCCGCCTTCGGTGTAGTAGTCGCCGGTCGGCTGCGCGTCCATCATGTAGGACACCACCGCCTCGGCCGTCAGGCTGTCGTCGATGATCAGCTTCTTGATCCGGTGGTGCACCTGGCGCTTGGGCGTGCGCACCGGCCTGGCCACCGTCGCGCCGTCCGACCGCTCGCTCATCGGTCCACCTCGCCTGGAGCCCGGCGCTGGTACTCCCGCTGCTCCTCCCGCAGCGCGGCGACCACCTCCGCCGGGATCGAGCCGCCGGTCAGGATCTCCTCCAGCTCGTCAACCGTGGCCACGACGTACGCCTCGATCGGATACTTCGGATCGTGGAAGGGGTACCAGGTCCCCTGCCACCACTCACCATCGACCACGTCATCGAACAGCGCGGCCAGGAAGTCGCCTCGGTCGAACCCGTACTGCCAGTGCTGGGAATAGTCCAGCTCCCCATCCTCGGTGAGCAGTCCGCGCAGCTCGTAGGCGCTCATCGCCTCGACAGCATACCGCGGCCCCGTGACTGTTAGCACCTAGTGCGTATCGTCTGGCGTCGGTCGTGACTCGTTACGTCCTCCACCACACGAACCGGCGGGGGCTCCGCCCCCTGCACCCCCGAATCATTCACAATGATTGAGTGACCATTTCGAGTGTGCTCGCAATGTGAATAGTCAGTCAATGGGTAGTCGCAATCAGCGTGGCTTGACTGATAAGACTCAAGCCGAATAACGCGGCGCCACTGCCTTGACGAGGGGCCAGTTCACCGAACGGACCGGCACACCGCTCAGGGCGCGGTATCGCGGAGGTAGGTGGTTCGAGTCCACCGCGGCCCACCACTCGGAACAGCGGTCGAACCGTTTGATCCCTAAGATGCTCCATCGGGAGCTTGAACGTGGGGTAGATCGCTGCGGGGCTTTCGATCCTGATTTCGGCGATCAGTCGGTTTAGGACCGCCTTGCGTCGTGGGATCGGAGCGTCGTCGTCGAGGCCCTCGCTCAGCATGGCCCTGATCTCGGCGAGCGCGGCCGGCGTGGGCGACGTCTGCTGATCCTCGATGGCGGCCGTCAGCTCCTCCTGGCGCATGCGAAGCGCCCGGATCTTGTCGGTGTGTGCCTCGACTCGGGGGCCGCAGACAGCCTCGCTCATCGCCCCTGACTCAAACGCCTGCAGGTAGCGGTCGATGGCGGCCTCCGTCCTTCGGACCTCGGCCACCACGGCGTTGAGCTCCTCCTGGTACTGCGGCCGAGCCGCGTCCGCCCGTGCGAGGAACTCGGTGATCGCGTCATCCAGCACACGCTGGTTCTCGAACGTCGTCGCAAGGGCGGCCAGGACCGCCCGGTCCAACTCCTCGGCGTCCACGCGGGGGCTGGCGCAGCCCCTGAGGCCGTAGCGGTGCCGCTTGTAGCACGTGTAGTAGCGATACCGCTGCGAGCGGCCGTGCGCGGCGGTGCCGAGGAAGCGGTGGCCGCAGGAGTGGCACACGAGGAGCCCGCCGAGAAGGTACTCGGTGCTGTTAGTGGCGCGCCGGGCGTGGCTCTCGCCGCGCTCCTCCAAGAGCGCCTGGGTTGCCTCGAAGAGTTCGGGCGCGACCAAGCGCGGGTGGGGCGCCGCGTGCCAGCTGTCCCGGAAGTAGATGTCGCCGACGTAGACGCGGTTCCGGAGGATCGTCAGCACCGAGCGGAAGCTCCACAGCCCACCGCGCCGAGGGCGATGGCCGCGCTCGTTGAGCCAGTTGGCGATTGCTCGGGAACCCTCGCGCTTGTTGGCGTAGCGGTCGAAGATGATTGGGACCAGCTCGGCCTCGCCAGGCTCGATCTCCAGGAATCCGGTCTCCCGATTGATGCTGTAGCCGAAGGGGATGGGGCCGCCGTTCCAGCCGCCTCGCGCTGCCTTGCGCTCCATGCCGGCGACCACGCGGTCGATGATGGTGGCGCGCTCGAACTCGGCGAAGACGCCGAGCATCTGGATCATCATCCGCCCGGCCGGGATGCCAGTATCGAACGGCTCGGTGGCCGACCTGAAGATCACGCCGGCCTTGTCCAGCTCGTCGAGAACCTGAGCAAGCCCGCGGACCGACCGTGCCAGCCGGTCGACTCGGTACACGAGCAGGATGTCGTAGCGATGGAGACGAGCGTCAGCCAGGGCGCGCTGCAGGCCCGGCCTGTCGATCGTGCTACCGCTCATGTCGTCCGTGTATTTGCGCGTCAGCTCCCAGCCTTCCTGGCTCTGGATGAACGAACCGAGGCGGGTGTCCTGCGCCTCGATCGAGTAGGGCTGGTGCTCGTCGTCCGTAGAGCGCCGAGTGAGCGTGCCGATCCTGACTACCGGCATCGCTCCCTCCTCATGCGGTCGCGGCAGCGCCGCTCGCGCAGTGAGACCTGGCGCTGGTATACGGCCAAGGCGGCAAGGATCTGCACCTCAAGCGCCCGGCGGGCGGCGGGTGCAGGGGTGTCCGCCATCGACAGGACGAGCACACCGGCCCGCTCCAGCTCGCTGAGGATCTGCAGGCCCTCGCAGGCCCGACGAGTCAGGCGGTCGAGAGCGTAGACGAGGAGAACGTCATACCTGCCGTCGCGAGCCTCGGACAGCACGCGCGTCAGACCCTGACGATCGGACATGTTACGTGACGCGGCATCCGCGAACTCACCTACCAGCGCCCATCCGTTGCGTTGAGCGTGGCGCCGCAGAACGTCCGTCTGCGTCGCGAGCGAGCGGTATTGATCCGCCGTCCTGCCGTTGGCGTACGCATATGTGACGACACGAATTGGCCGCGCGTGTCGAGCGCCGTCCCGAGTGATCTCTGTAGTGGTGACCTGTCGCATCTCCACCTCCATGAGCGAGTTGTGGTTCAGAACCGCTTGCGCCACACGGCGCTCCATGCGTCCCGAGGACCGTAGGGGCCGCCCGCGTCAGGGTTGCCGTTGGCGACGATGTAGACGACTGGCGCGCCGTCAGATGCGGTGGCGCCCTGCTTACCCTCGTCGGTCAACTCGTCACTGGACACCACGCCCAGCACCACCTCCTGCAAGGGGAACTCGGATCGATAGACGATGCGAACCATGGATCTCTGCGGCAGCTCCGCCAGCTTGGCGCTCAGCTCAGCGACAGTGAGTTCGCGTGTCATCGTCGCGTCTCCTCGGTGATGCGATTGATCCAGAAGGCGTTGAACCGTCGTCGGAAGTCCGATGTCAGATGGCCTGGCGGCATGGCCGCAGCCATCTCGGGGAAGCGACGGATGAACGACAGCACGCCGCGCTCGACGAGACCGTCGCGCCTGCCTCTTCGGATCAGCTCGGCGCAGCCCTGACACGTTGCCCAGGGGCCGATGCTGCGGTCTTCGAGTCCGGGCTGGAACTCCAACACGAAGTCGCGACAAGGTCAGGGCCGACCGTCCAGACGTGGGCGCAGACCGAGCAGCGATAGGCCGGGCGCCGCGTAAGGATCAGCGCCGAGTCGTCGGCCGTGAACACCGGGTTGGCCAGCAGCGTGACAGCGACTCCAACGCCGATCAGGCAGCTGGCGCATCTCGGCGCGGTCATGAGTGCGCTTGTCCGGCCCGTGCGTAGGCTCCCGGCGGGATCGTCAGCTCTGGCTGGCCAATTTCGCGCCGCAGTCGGTTGACGAGAAGCACGCAGCCGTGACACAGCGGCTCCCGCCGCGCTCGCTGCGGATCGCCGCCCTGGTCGGGCGTGGTGCCCGTGATCGAGTCAATGGGCAGGGACGGGACCAGCCCGGGGTGGAACACAAAGGTTCCCTCGCAGAGCCAGCAGACGCCGACTGTCATCAGAACGCCCTCGGCCATCAGGCCGTCTCCCCGGCCAGGATCGCCACCAGACGCAGCGCCTCGGCCGCCTCGTGCGTGAGCGGCAGCAGGTCAGGTCCCAATGGGGGCCGGCCAACCCCGACCAGCACCGCCGGACCGACGATATCGCCGACGTAGACGGCGCTGGCGACCGGGTTGCGAGGCAGTGCCATACGGCGCCCTTCCTCGTTGACGAGGATCACGGTGCGTGTGCCGACCAGGCGCGGCGAGCGCAACTCCTCCAGGTAGCCGCCCACCATCCGCTGGAGCCAGCGCAGCTCAAGGCCGGATTCCGGCGCGGCCTCAAGCCGAGGCTCTCCCTCAACAGGGATCAGGACGACATAGGCGCGGCCATCCACGTGACGCCGCTCGACCTCGTCGTTCTCGGCGGGCGTCAGCGTCTCCTTCAGCTCGGCGGCCTCAGCGATCAGCCTCCGCACGGCCGGGTTGCAGTTGTTGCACGTGTCCGGCTGTGACTCGCCGTCCCTGACCAGAACGCCGCTGCCGCAGGTTCGGCACCTGAGCACGCTCATCGCTCGCTCCCTCGCACCATGGCCTGAGTGCGCCTCCAACCGCAGAACTCTGCGTAATGGGTCTGGAGGCTCACGAGGATGGCGCGCACCGGGTCCTGCCCCTCGTTCTGGGTCGCGTAGTTGAACACGGCATCGGTGCCGGCTTCGATGCGAGCGATTCGCCGCTCGTACCACTCGGACTCGATGTAGTCCTTCGGTCCGATCACGGTGCCGTCACTGACGAGCGTGAAGTCGCCCGACGTGACCCTCTTCATGGTCATCGCCGCCGCCCCTCGATGAGCGCGCGGTAGCGCGGAGGGAGAGCGTTCAGCAGCGTCTCGTGGAGCACCGTGCGCGTCATGCCGGCGTCGAACGCCAGTCGCTCCTCGACCTCGGTCAGCGCGTCATCGCACGTCTCGTGCCGGCGCGCCGGCTGCACGTTCGAGGGCCAGCTCGCGGGCTTGCAGGCCCACAGGTCGTGGCGCGTCGCTGGCCGTCCCCAGGCGCCGTCGCTCGTCTGGTAGACCAGCCAGCCAACGCGCCTCGCCGCCTCGACGGTCAGTAGTGGCCGGAGCCCGGCCGACCTCGTGTGGGCGCTCGGGACGGCGGGTGCGCTCAATGCGTCCCGGTCGATGCGAGTTCGTCCGCGCACGCGGGGGCGCGGACGTAGAGTCCGTGGGGTATGCTCAGACACGAGTCCACTCCTATGGGCTTGGGGCCGTCCGGAGGTGCCTGCCAAGCGGCCGGACGGCCTGTTTACCTTTCGATGGTAGCTCGAATGTGGGCGCTCGATCATCTGCTCTTCATTGAGTGACGAGCGCCCGTGGTTGCCTTCAACGACTAGGCGGCCGGGTGCTGCTGGCGCTTCACCTCCCAGACCCAGAGAAGCAGCTCGGCAATGGCCGAGACCGCCTCGCGATATTCCTGCTCGGTCATTGGCACGAAGGTCGGCGGCTGAAGCTTGATTGGCGTCTTCGCGCTGTCCGCGCGGTCCGATCGCCTTCGCTCGTCACCATCGATCAGTCGCAGCTCGGGGTGCTGATCGCGTGCGTCTTCCTTGGAGGAGCGCCGCCTCTCGGGCAAAACGCCTTCAGACGGCCCGTCGTCACGTGCATGCTGACCGCTCACGTCTACGCAGCCTCCTTGGCAGTGTGCTTCAGACGGTTGCGGTTCTCGCGGATGA
This sequence comes from Chloroflexota bacterium, assembly GCA_005880175.1. The sequence continues at coordinate 29 of VBJR01000398.1, read as the reverse complement.
GAGCGGTGAAGGCGGGACTGATGTCGATG
>VBJR01000397.1 GCA_005880175.1 Chloroflexota bacterium | reverse complement strand
CGACGCGCAGAACCCGGCGGCCCGTCGCGAGATGGCCGCGCTCGCCGACCTGGTCGGCGCCGTGCGCCTGCCAACCGGCGCGCACCAGCGCGCCGCCGGCACGACGGTGGTGACGGACCTGCTCATCCTGCGGCGCCGCGAGGAGGACCGGACGCCGGCCGACCTGGCATGGGAGCTGGCCCGCCAACGGGATCTCCCTGGCGGTTCCGCGACCGTCAACGAGTACTTCGACTCCCACCCGGACGGCGTGCTGGGCGAGCTGTCTGTCGGTCACGGGATGCACGCGGGCGAGCTGCACGTCACCAGCGCCGAGCCGGCGGCCCCCGCGCTGGCGCGGGCGCTCGACCGCGTCATCGAAGAGGCCCGCCGCACCGGCCTGACGATGGCTCCCCGCAATTCGGAGCCCGTGGCCCGCCCCGTCGCCGCGGTCGCGGCGCCGCACCGCGAGGACGGCTACCTGGAGGCGCACCCGGACGGCTCGTTCACTTGTGTCATCGACGGCCAGGAGGCGCCGCACCGGCCGCCGGCCAGCCAGGCCGCCGAGCTGCGCCAGCTCCTCGGCCTGCGCGATACCGTCGTCGCGCTGCTGGAGGCGGAGGCAACCTCGATCGAGGACAGCCCCGAGCTGGACAACCTGCGCCGGCGGCTCAACCACCACTACGACCAGTACCTCCGCCGGTTCGGCCCGATCAACCGGTTCGACTGGCGGCACACCGGGCGCCTCGATCCCGAGACCGGCGAGGAGCGTCTGGCCCGCGTGCGGCCCCGCCAGGGCGGCTTCCGCGGCGACCCCTTCGCCAACCTCGTGTTCGCGCTGGAGAACTTCGACCCGCTGGAGCAGCGCGCGACCAGGGCCGACATCTTCCGCGAGCGCGTCATCGCGCCCCGCGCGCCGCGGCTCGGCGCCGACACGGCGGACGACGCGCTGGCCATCTGCACGGACGTGCACGGTCGGGTCGAGCTGCGCGAGATCGGCCGGCTGCTGGGGGTGGACGAGGACGCTGCTCGTGCCGCGCTGGGCACGCTCGTGTTCGACGAACCCGGCACCGGCCGGCTGGTGCCGGCGGCCGAGTACCTGTCTGGCAACGTGCGGCGCAAGCTGGCGGCTGCCGAGGAGGCGGCGCGCGACGACCCACGCTTCCACGCCAACGTGACCGCGCTGCGTGAGGCGGTCCCCCGAGATCTCGGACCGGACGAGATCACGGCCAAGCTGGGCGCGGCGTGGATCGACGTCGGCTACGTCCGGCAGTTCCTGCGGGAGACGCTGGACGACCCGGACCTGCGCGTCGAGCACCCTGGCGGCTCCGTCTGGACGGTCCGCGGCCGCTCGCACACCGTGCTCGCCAGGTCCACCTGGGGTACGGAGCGGTACGCCGCGCCCGCCGTCGCCCATGCCCTGCTGGAGCAGCGCACCATCCGCATCTACGACCGGGACTCCGACGGCAGCACCGTCTTCAACCCCGAGGAGACCGCCGCCGCCCAGGCCAAGGCCGCCGAGCTCAGCGAGCGCTTCTCGGAGTGGGCCTGGGAGGACCCCGAACGGGCCGCGGATCTGGCGCGCGTCTACAACGAGCGCTTCAACGCCATCGCGCTGCGCAGCTACGACAGCGCGCGGCTGTCGCTGCCCGGCCTGGCCCTCACGTTCAAGCCGCACCCGCACCAGGTCGCGGCCGTGGCGCGCATCATCGCCGAGCCGGCGGTCGGTCTGTACCACGAGGTCGGCGCCGGGAAGACGGCCGAGATGGTCATGGGCGCGATGGAACTGCGGCGCCTGGGGCTGGTCAACAAGCCCGCGTTCGTGGTCCCCAACCACATGCTGGAGCAGTTCTCGCGCGAGTTCCTCCAGCTCTACCCGCGCGCCCGCATCCTGGCCGCGCAGCGAGAGGACCTGGAGCGCGATCGGCGCCGGCTGTTCGTCTCCCGTTGCGCCACCGGCAACTGGGACGCGGTGATCATGACCGAGTCCGCGTTCCAGCGCATCCCGATGTCGGTCGAGCGCCAGCGCGAGTACCTCACGCGCGAGGTGGCGATCATCAGCGTCCAGCTCGAGCGCGCCAAGGACGACGGCGGGCTGACGGTGAAGCGCCTGCAGCAGGCCAAGGAGCAGGCGGAGGAGCGCCAGAAGAAGCTGCTCGACGCGGTCAAGGACCCGGGCGTGACCTTCGAGCAGACCGGGATCGACTACCTGTTCCGCGACGAGGGCCACCGGGACAAGAACCTGCGCACCATGTCCAACATCCCGGGCGTCGGCATCGACGGCTCGCAGCGCGCCACCGACATGCACATGAAAGTGTCGTACCTCCGCGAGAGGAACCCGACGCGTTGGGGGACGAGGGCCACGGCCACGCCGATCGCCAACTCTATGGCCGAGATGTACACCGAGACCCGCTACCTGCGGCCCGACCTGCTGGAGGACGCCGGCATCGTGGACTTCGACCAGTGGGCGGCCACGTTCGGCGAGGTGGTGTCCGGCATCGAGGTGGCGCCGGACGGCAGCGGGTTCCGCATGAAGTCGCGGTTCGCCAAGTTCACCAACGTGCCCGAGCTGCTGCGGGTCTTCCACGTCTACGGCGACGTGAAGACGGCGGATGACCTGAAGCTGCCGACGCCGGACCTGGTGCCGAGGCCGGGCGACGGCGAGCGCACGCCTGAGACCGTCGTGGTGCCGGCAAGCCCCGAGCTGATGCAGCTCATGGCGGAGCTGGCCCTGCGGGCGGAGAACATCCGCGGCGGCATCACGCAGAAGGGCGACGACAACATGCTTGCCATCGCCAACGACGGGCGCATGGCCGCGCTCGACCTGCGGCTGGTCAAGCGGCGCACGACTGGCGTCACCAAGATCGACGTGGCCGCCGACACGATCGCCGCCATCTGGCGCGAGCACCGCGACGACGTCTACCGGGGCAAGGACGGCGACCTGCACCCAAAGCACGGCTCGCTGCAGATCGTCTTCTCCGACCTGGGCACTCCGAAGCCGGGCGAGTGGAACGTGTACGAGGAGCTGCGCGCCCAGCTCGTGGCGCGCGGCCTGCCCAGGGAGGCGGTGCGGTTCGTGCACGAGGCCACGAACGACCGCGAGAAGGGCGAGCTGTTCGCGGCCTGCCGCAACGGCCAGGTGGCGGTGCTGATCGGCAGCACCGAGCGGATGGGCGTCGGCACCAATGTCCAGGACCGCGCCGTCGCGCTCCACCACCTGGACTGCCCGTGGCGGCCGGCCGACATCCGCCAGCGCGAGGGCCGCATCCTCCGCCAGGGCAACCAGAACCAGGAGGTCCGCATCCTGCGCTACGTCACCGAGGGCTCGTTCGACGGCTTCGTGTGGGGCACCGTCGAGCGCAAGGCCACGTTCATCGGTCAGGTGATGCGCGGCCGCCTCGACGTCCGCGAGATCGAGGACATCGGCGACGTGACGCTCAGCTACCAGGAGGTCAAGGCGCTCGCCACCGGCAACCCGATGCTGCTGGAGCAGGCCCAGGCCGACGCCGAGCTGGCGCGGCTGGAGCGCCTGGAGCGCGCCCACAACCGCAACCACGTCCAGCTCCGCGGCTCGATCAAGATGAACGAGCGCGAGATCGCGACGCTGAGCGGCAAGCTCGACGCCGTCGACGCTGCCCTGGCGCGCCGCCGGAGCACACGGGGCGACGCGTTCGCGATGGTCGTCCAGGAGACGACCACGACGAAGAGGGCGGAGGCGGAGACGCGCCTGCGGCGGGCGCTGACGGGCCTGCTCGCCGACCTGGGCGTGCCGGACGGGAGGGTGGTGCCGGTGGGCAGCCTGGGCGGCTTCACGGTCTCGGCGAGCGCCAAGCGGTACCTGACCCAGGAGCCGGCGGCGATCCTGAGCCTCGACGACGTGCCCGACTCCGAGATGTGGGTGAAGGCCAGCGAGCTCGACAAGACCAACGTCGTCGCGCGCCTGGAGAACCGGCTCACGGGGCTGGACCACGTCCGTGACGACACCGTGGCCGCGATCGAGCGGCTGCGGGCCGAGATCGCCAGGGCGGACGACCAGCTCGGCAAGCCGTTCACGCACTGCGAGGAGCTGGCGGCAGCCCGCGTCCGCGTCCACAACATCGCCGAGGAGCTGAGGAGGGCCGTCGCACCGGAGCCGGAGACCGCACCTTCCCGGGCTGCGGGTGAATTACCAGATGCGTCCGCAAGGCTGGTCCGACAAGCTCAGCGTGAGGAGTGGGCTCGTGCCGCACCGGGCGTCCATCAGCCAGAAGTTGTTGGGGCACGTGCAGGCCGGCGAGCCGCCGCGCGGTGAACCACCCCAGACTCGACGATTCGGGACCCGCCCGGTTCGTTGAGCTATGCTGCGCCAGCAGTTCCGTGGGGATGGGACGAGAGGCGATGCGGCTACCAGGCATCCGCCAGCCTGTCGACGGACACGCCAAACGTCGTGGCCGTTGACACTGCCCGCGACCAGGGAGTACTTCCACCACTCTGGCACCAGCAGCGAGAGGCCGGTGGTGACCCCTCGGCGCCGTTGCGCTGAACGGTC
>VBJR01000396.1 GCA_005880175.1 Chloroflexota bacterium | reverse complement strand
CTGCGCGCGCCTGACCACCATCGCACGGCCCCGTAACTCGGCGGGCAGTCCGTCGTAGGAGTCACCGAGCAGATGGTTCTCGACGACGTCCCCCGTGCGCGCGAACCAGAACAGGGAGAGCTGCGTCAGCACCGTCCCGCGGTCCGGGATGCCGGTCGGCAGGACGAAGTCGAACGCGGAGATGCGATCGGTCGTCACCATCAGCAGCCGGTCGGCATCCAGCTGGTAGGTGTCACGGACCTTTCCGCGCGAGAACAGCGGCAGATCTACGTGTGTCTCGGTGAGAGCGACGCGGTCGTTCATGTGCTGACTCCCAAGCCCAGCCGGTCGAAGGCCAGGTCGACGTGGCGCAGGAACGCCTGTGGATCGAAGATCGCGTCCATCCGGCCGCCGATCCGGGCCATGACGGCGGGGTCGGCCTCCAGGTTGGCGCGGAAGCCGCCGTCAGCCGCGAGCGCGCGGTGCGCGGCCGACTGCACGATGCGGTACGCCTCCTCGCGGCTCAACCCGCTCTCGACCAGCGCCAGCAGCGCCGGCTGCGAGAACACGATGCCGCCGCTGGCGTCCAGGTTCCGGGCCATGCGCTCGGGCCGCACCTCCAGGCCGGCCAGGACGCGTTTGGACTCCAGGGCCATGAAGTCCACCAGGCTGCAGGCGTCGGGGAACACGACCCGCTCCGCCGAGCTGTTGCTGATGTCCCTTTCGTGCCAGAGAGCGATGTCTTCCAGCGCCGTAGTCGCGTACCCTCGAACCACGCGCGCCAGGCCGCATACCCGCTCCGCGAGCACCGGATTGCGCTTGTGGGGCATGGCCGACGATCCTTTCTGCTCCGAGCCGAAGGGCTCCGAGGCCTCGCCGACCTCGGTGCGCTGGAGGTGGCGGATTTCGAGCGCGATGCGTTCGAGCGATCCGGCAGCCACCGCCAGAGCGTTCATGTACATGGAGTGCCGATCACGCGACACGATCTGAGTGCTGACCGGGTCCACCTGGAGGCCCAGCGCCCGGCAGACGTGCTCCTCGACCCGCGGGTCGACGCTGGAGTGGGTGCCCACGGGACCGCTCAGCTTGCCCGTGGCGACTTCGGCGGTCGCGGCCTCGACGTGGGCCACGGCCCGGTCCAGCTGGGCCACCCAGCCGGCGACCTTGAAGCCGAACGTGATCGGCTCCGCGTGGATGCCGTGCGTGCGCCCCACCATCAGGGTGCGGCGGTGCCGGAGGGCCAGGTCAGCCGCGGTCTCGCGCAGCGCGCGCAGGTCCTCGGCGATGATCCGGCCGCTCTCGCGCAGCTGCAGGGCGAACGCGGTGTCCACCACGTCGGAGCTGGTCAGCCCCAGGTGCAGGTAGCGCGCCTCCGGCTGGCCAACCGACTCGCCCACCACCGTCAGGAACGCGATCACGTCGTGGCCGACGCGGGCCTCGACCTCCTTGATGCGGTCGACGTCGAACGAGGCGGCCCGGATGCGGGGCAGCGCCTCCGCCGGGACCTGGTCGAGGGTGCTCCAGGCCTCGCAGGCCAGGGTCTCGATCTCGAGCCAGAGCTGGAAGCGATGGCGATCCGACCAGACCTCGCGGATGCGGGGGGGCGAATAGCGCTCGATCAAGAGGGAGCCGGGCTCCTGAAAACCGTGGGTGAGAACACGCGGCACTCACATTATAGACATGCCGCGCTCGCCCAGATGTTGTGCTTCGATGGGGGGACAACCACTAGATATGGAATCGGCAGCACCTGGGAGGCGGAGTGCCCCACCCGCTAAGCTGAGGGGCGCATGACGGTGACTCGTAACCCGGAGAGGACGGAGTCCGTTTGAGCAGGCGAAGAAGGAGCGGGACATGAGCTCCCTGCCCCCCCGGGGGGATGAGCAGGCGCTGGTGGAGCGCGCGAAGCGCGACCCCAACGCGTTCGGGGAGCTCTATGACCGTTATGTGCTCCAGATGTATCGATTCGTGTATTCGAGGGTGAGAGATCAGACCGTTGCCGAGGACGTCACGCAAGAGGTGTTCATGAAGGCCCTGAAGAGCATCGGGCGCTACCAGGACACCGGCAAGCCGTTCTCGGCCTGGCTGTACCAGATCGCCGTGAACTCGGTGGCCGACCGGTACCGGGCGGCGCGGCCCGTCGAGGACATCGACGAGCAGCGCGACCTCGCGGTGTCGGGACCGGCGCTCGAGGAGGTGGCGGCCCAGCGCGACGAGCTGCGCCGGATCTGGACGGTGGTCGAGTCCCTCCCCAAGCAGCAGAAGATCGCAATGGTGCTCAAGTTCCAGGAAGACATGAAGATCGAGGACATCGCGGCGGCAATGGGCAAGACCCCCGGGGCGGTCAAGCTGCTCATCCATCGCGGCGTGACCAAGGTCCGCCAGACCCTGGGACCCGATGAGCCCTACAGGGCGCCGGCCGTATGAACGCGTACCGCGACCCCGAGATGGACGACCTCGGCGACGAGCAGGGGTGGGACCCGCAGGTCCGCGAGCTGGCGCACTACCTGCGCGCGAGCTCCCGCGCCTACGCTCACATCGAGCCCAGCGTCAGGTTCCGGCAGGACCTGCGCCGCCGCCTCATGCGCGAGGCGTGGGAGCTGGCGGCCAGGCCTCCGAAGCCGTGGTACCAGCGCCTCCTGGCGCCCCAGCCGATGGCCATGGCGGGTGCGCTGGTCGGCGCCGTCCTGATCGTCACGGTCGCGTTCCTCTCGCTCGGGCCCCAGCAGCACGACCGGATCGACGTCGCCGTCGTCAGCCCGCAGAACAACACGCAGCTCGACGCGACCATCCGCGACCAGCCGATCGTGCTCCAGTTCAGCCAGCCGATGAAGACGGACTCCGTGCAGCTCGACATCCAGCCGGCCACCGCGGTGAGCCGGTCGTGGGACGAGCAGCACAAGGTCCTGACGCTGACGCCCAGGAACGGGCTGTCCGCGAACACGCAGTACACCGTCACCGTCACGTCGGCATCGACCGCGCAGAGCCAGCCCGTCTCGAAGATCAAGCCGGTCGTGTTCAGCACCCTGCCCACGCCGGCGCCGACGCCGAGCACCGGCCCGCGGCCGACGCAGCCGCCCTCGCAGATCCTCAACCCCCGCAGCATCACCCAGATCGCCAGCGGGTCCCGCGTCCACTGGTCGATCGACGGCGGCAGCCTGTTCGCGATCGGCCAGGACGGGGTGCTCCAGCAGATCTCGCTGGCGGCCGGCGCGGCCCCGAAGCACATCGCCGACGGCGTCTCCATGGCGGCCGTCGCCCCCGATGGCAGCATCGCCTGGCTGAGCGGCGCGCAGGTGACGTGGAAGTCCACGACCGTGAACAACGTCCAGCCGGTCGCGCTCGGGTTCCGGCCGAGCGGCCTGCTCCTGGCCAGCGCGGCCGACGTCGAGACGGCCGATGAGCGCCGCGTCGCCGGCTTCAAGGAGAACGCGACCGCGGCCGACTTCTCGGCCTCCGGCGATCGGGTCGCCTACCTCGGCGCCTCCGGCCTGCACCTCGTGGACCTCGCCTCCGGCGCCGACACGGCGATCGGGCCGGCGACCGCGCTCGGGGCCTGGGGCCCGGACGGGCGCCACTACGCATACGTCACCCGGGCCGGAGTCAGCGTCGCCGACGCCAGCGACGGCTCGACCGCCGCGCTGGTCAGCCTCCCCGGCGTGAGCGGCCTCTCCTGGTCGGGCAGCGAGCAGCAGCTCCTGGTGTCGGCCGGCGGCGCGCTCTCGCTCGTCAACTACGGCGGCGGTGCCACCACGGCGCACACCCAGTCCACCGCGCAGGACGGCACGTTCGGCGCGCCCGATTGGGCGCCGTCGGGCGGCGGCGAGTTCTCGTTCGTCCGCGACGGCCAGGTGTGGGTCGCCAGGCTCCAGGGCGCGGTGCCGGGCGCCCCGCCCATCACGCGGGCAGGCCCAGGCCTTCCTGGACACGACGGGCCTGGCCGCGTTCACCGGTCTCAACCTCGTGTACAACTCGGACCCGAGCCTGGCGCGGTACTACGTGCTGCTCTCGCAGCCCGGCCGCGTGGTCGTTCGCCTCGTGCTGACACGCGGCCAGGTGCAGACCGCGGTCGACGAGACGCTGACCATCCAGCCGGACGCCAGCAACCACCCGTACATCCACGCGGTGAGCGAGTCCCCGCGGCTGTCGTTCGGCTCGGGCCCCGAGGTCACGGCCGTGACGGTGGGGAGCAACACGGTCAAGGTCCAGTTCGACTCCGACCTCGCCCCGCTCCCCGCGGGCGCGGTGTCGATCCGGGGCGTCCCGACGCAGTCCCAGTACGACTCGTCCAAGCGGACGGTCACGCTGACGGCGCAGGCGCCGCTGAACCCGGGTCAGACGTACGACCTGGTGGTCTCGCCCGCTCTGCAGGACGTGAGTCAGCGGTCGGCGGTGCAGTACGACCTGCCGTTCGCCGGACCCACCAGCTAGCGGTCGCGGATCCCCCGACCGCTAGCTGGCTCCTACTCCTCCTCGAAGAACTCGGCCTCGGGGAGCCGGCGCGCCGGCCACGCGGAGCGGCGGCCGCCCAGCTCGCGGACCAGCTGGTCGAGCTCGGTCATGCTGGCCAGCGTGTCCGGGTGGTCGGGCCCCAGCACCTGCTCGCGGATCGCCACGGCCCGCTCGAAGTGCGGGCGCGCCGAGCCCGCGTCGCCCTGGTCGCGCAGCGTCCGGCCCAGCCGGTCGTGGCTGACGGCGGTCAGCGGGTGGTCCAGGCCGAGTACCTCTTCGCGGATCTCCAGGGCCCGTTCCAGGTACACGCGGGCGCCGGCGAGGTCGCCGTACGCGACGTGCAGCGCCCCGACGTCGGCCAGGCTGGCCGCGGTGTCGGGGTGGTCGGCGCCCAGGCCCTGCTCGCGAATCGCGAGGGCGCGCTCCAGGTGCGGCTGGGCCCCGTACAGGTCGCCCAGCTCCAGCAGCAGCGTCCCCAGGTTGTTGTAGCTGGTGGCGGTCTGCGGGTCGTACGGGCCGAGGACGCGCTGCGAGACGATCAGCGCCTGCTCCAGGTAGGATCGCGCGCCCTCCAGCTCGCCCTGCTCGCGGAGCAGCATCCCGAGGTTGATGTAGCTGGTGCCGGTGGCCGGGTTGTCCACCCCCAGCGATCGCTCGCGGATCACCAGGGCGCGCTCGATGTGCTGCCGGGCCGCGGTCAGGTCGCCCTCGGCCTGGAGCAGCGTGCCCATGTTGTCGAGGGCGGTCGCCGTGTCGGGGTGGTCCGGCCCGAGGGTCCGCTCGGACGTCGTCAGGGCGTGCTCCAGGCAGGCGCGCGCGCCGGTCAGGTCGCCCTGCTCGCGGAGCAGCAGGCCCACGTTGTTGATCGCCACGAGCGTGCGCGGGTGGTCGGGACCGAGCGTCCGGTCCAGCGCGTCCATTGCGCGCTCGGCGTAGGCGCGGGCCGCCGGCAGGTCGCTCTGCTCGCGGAGCAGGACGCCCAGCCCGTCCAGCCGGCCGACCGTCTCCGGGTGGTCGGGGCCGAGCGTCCGCTCCGAGATCTGCAGGGAGTGCTCCAGATGGGTCCTCGCGCCGGCCAGGTCGCCCTGGAACCGGAGCGTCCAGGCCAGGTTCGTCAGCACGACGGCGGTGTCGGCGTGGTCGGCGCCCAGCGTGGCCTCTGAGAGCTCCAGCGCCCGCTCCAGGGCCGCCTGCGCTCCGGCCAGGTCGCCCTGGGACTGGAGCAGGGATCCAAGGGCGCTCAGGGCGGCGATCGACCGGGGGTCCTGGTCGCCGAGGAGCCGCAGCCGGAGGTCGAGCGAGCGCTCGAGCTGGGTGCGGGCCCGACGCAGGTCGCCGGCCGCCCACAGCGCTCGCCCGAGCTCGAAGCACTGGTCGGCCAGGTGCTCCTCGGCCGCCGCTGGCTCCCCGCCCGCCCGGACCGCGAAGTCCAGGTGGGGGACGGCGAGCAGCCGCTCGTTCCCGTCCCCGGCGTCGTTGGCGGCGCACGCCCAGGCGACCATCGCGGCGGCCGCGGCCGGCTCGCCGGCCGGGCCGGACGCGCGGACGAGGTCGGCGATCACACGGTGGAGCCGGACCAGGTCCTGGCCGTCCCCCTCCAGCAGACCCAGCTCGACCAGCTGGTCGACCGCCTGGTCGCTCCCGATGCCCGCGGCGGCGTCGAGCAGGACGGACCGCCGGAGGGGCTGGCCCGGCGCGAACCAGGCGGCGGCGGCCAGGACGGCGAGCGCGGGCCGGCCGGCCGGGTCCGCCCGCTCCAGCCAGCGGTGGGCCAGGGCGAACGCCCGCGCCACCGGCGACGACTGGTTCGGCCGGCGGCGCCCGAATCGGTTGCGGGCATGGGCCGGCCCGGGCGGCGGCTCGTTCTCGCCCAGCAGCGCGGCCGCCTGCTCCAGCACCTCGCGCGAGCGCAGCTGCTCCAGGTACGACTCCAGGCTGAGCGAGTCGCCGTAGCGGCTGAGGAACCCGCCGGCCAGCCGCACGGCGAGCGGGACGGCCTCCAGCTCCTCCGCGATCTGGCGGGCGGCTGGCGCCTTCTGCGGCACACCGGCCCGCAGCCGGCGCAGGAGGGCCGTGCCCTCCTCGGCTGCCAGCGGGCCGACCGGCACCGGCGTCAGCTCGAGCGGGCCGTCCCAGGCCGGCGTCCGGGACGTCACGATGACGTGCGCGCCGCCGATGCTGGGCAGCCACTCGCGGAGCAGGTCCGGGTCGTCGCAGTCGTCGAAGACCAGGAGCCGTGGCGTCTCCTCCTGCCATGCCCGCAGCACCAGGTGGAGCTGGTCGTCGAGCGCCAGGTCAGCGAAGTCGGCGCGGAGATCCAGGGCGCCGGGTTCGCCGCACGCCGCCACCTGCAGCGCGACGTCGTCCGCGATGCTGAAGTCGATCCAGAAGACGCCGCCCGCGAAGAAGCGCCCGTACCGGTGCGCGAAGTCGACCGCGAGCTGGGTCTTGCCGATCCCATCGGGGCCTGTCAGGACGACGGCGCGGTTCCTGGTGAACGTCGTCGCGACACGCTGGACATCGGAGCTACGACCACCGAACAACGGGTCGGGCGCCGGCACCCTCCGTGAGCCGGCCGGCAACGGTCCGGGTTGTGGTGGAGCGTCGGGTGGCAACTGTTCGAGCTGCGCTCTGGCGATGTCGAGCTCGGTGTCGATGGTGTCTCGGCTCCTTGCGAGTCCGCTGGAAGCGGCCAATGCAATATACGTGTCAGACGCTCACCCATGCTGCCACGGTGACCGGCTGTGCGGCGTTTCGCGCATGCGGACCCATGTGCGGTTCCCGGACGCCGGGAAGCGCTCATGCCGACCAATGTGCGAATCCCGGGCGCCGCTACGCTCCGCAGCGGCGTGTGGCGGCGCGGATGACGTCCTCCAGCTCGGCGCAGCTCAGGCCGAAGTCGTCCGCCAGCTCGGCCAGGGAGTCGCCGGCGATCCAGCGGTGGAGCACGTCCTCGACCGGGATGCACGCCGGTTCGAGCACCGGCCGCCCGTGCGCCACCCGGAGGTCCACGCTGACCCGGGCGACCGCGTAGCCGGGCAGCTCCACCTGCTCGGCCCAGTGGTCGCTCGCGTACCGGATGCGGCGCAGGTACTCGCGGACGACAGGCGCGAACACGCGCTGGCCGCTGCGCACGGTCACCAGCTGGCCGATGCCCTCCGGGTCGAGCACGGCGCCGTAGTCGTACAGCACCTCCACGCCGTCCGTCGTCAGGCGGTCGCTCGCCAGCGCGTGCCGCAGGCCCAGCTCCTGGTCGAGCCGGTCCAGCGCCGGCCTGATGCGCTGGAGCGGCACTCCCGTGCGCCGGAACGCGTTGAGCACCAGGCCCTCGACGAAGCCCAGGAACGGCACGGCAGGCTGTCCCCGTCCGGCGGCCAGCGAGAGCACGATGGGAGCGCCCACGACGGCCCGTCCGCCCCGCCCGCGGTGCTCGTACCCGTGGACCCAGCTGTGGAACGTCGAGCGGGGCACCGTGATCCAGCCCGCGGCATCGGCGACCGTGAACAGACGCACGCAGGCGCGCGCGTCGTCAGCGGGGAGGCTGGCGATGCGCTCCGTCAGGTGGGAGTGCGCGATCATGCTGGAACATATGTTCGCACAAGCGGCGGGTAGCGTACAGGCCGTGATCGCGCTCGACGAAGGACTCGACCAGCGTGACCGCTGGCTCCCGCCCGGCGCCGGCGAGGTGCCCCTGGGCCGCGTCGCGGACCGCGGCTGGCACGCGCTGTCGGACCTGCTGTTCCCGGTGCTCGTCCTGAAGGAGGCGGCGCTGGCCCACAACCTCGAGGTGATGGCCCGGTTCTGCCGCGCCAGCGGCGTCTCGCTGGCCCCGCACGGGAAGACCACCATGTCGCCGCAGCTGATCGCTCGGCAGCTCGCCGCCGGCGCCTGGGGCGTCACGGCCGCCTCGCCGGCCCAGGCCCGGCTCTTCCGCGACTTCGGCGTCGAGCGCATCGTGATCGCCAACCAGGTC